>JACDBX010000097.1 GCA_013694695.1 Gemmatimonadales bacterium
GGCGCGAGCTGTCGACACTGCCCGACAACCAGGTATTCGGCCTCGGCGACGCCGACAACTTCTGGCAGATGGGCGACACGGGTCCGTGCGGTCCGTCGTCCGAGATCTTCGTCGACCTGGAGTGGCAACCCGGGATGCCGCCGGCCACGCTGTCACGGGCTGAGTTCGAGGCGGCGACCGAGGCGGGCCGTTTCCTGGAGATCTGGAACCTGGTCTTCATGCAGTTCGATCGATCGGCGGACGGCACCCTGACCCCGTTGCCGAAGCCAAGCGTGGACACCGGCGCCGGACTCGAACGGATCACCGCGGTGATGCAGGGCAGGGACGACAACTTCCACACCGACCTCTTCATGCCGTTGATCGAGGGTGTGGAGCGCGTCGTCGACGCACCGTATCCGGGCGGTCCAGCCGGAACCGGTATCTCGTACCGTGTGCTCGCCGACCACGCCCGGGCCGTTGCGTTCCTCCTGATCGACGGTGTCTACCCGAGCAACGAGGGGCGCGGCTTCGTGCTTCGCCGTATCCTGCGCCGCGCGGTGCGGCACGCGTGGCTCCTCGGCCGGCGCGATCCCACCCTGGTCGAGCTGGTACCGACCGTGGTCGAGCTGATGGGCGAGGCCTACCCCCAGCTTGTCGAGAAGCAGGAGTACATCACGGGGATCGTGCGCCGCGAGGAGGAGCGATTCCTCGACACCATTGGCGCCGGCCTCACCCGCCTCGACGCGATCTTCGCCGAGGGGATGACGACTATCAGTGGCGAGGAGTCATTCCAGCTCTTCGACACCTTCGGCTTCCCGATCGACCTCACCGAACTGATCGCCGCCGAGCACGGCGTTGCCGTCGACATCGCCGGCTTCGATCGCGCGATGACCGCACAGCGCGAGCGCAGCCGCGCGGCGCGCCACCGCGCCGGCGACGACACGAGTGGCGTGAGTGTTCACGTGGCGGGATCAGCCCACGACACCAGCCGCTTCATCGGCTACACCGACCTCGATGCCGAGACGGCCGTGCTCGGCGCCGACGTCGAGCACGGCGTGCTCGTGCTGCGCGACTCGCCATTTTACGCCATGTCGGGCGGACAGGTGGCGGACACCGGCGTGGTACGCGGTGACGACTGGGAGTTCGACGTCACCGACGTGATGAAGGATTCCGCGACCGGCCAGCGACTGGTGGGGCACTTCCGCGGTGAGGGCGCCCCATGGGGTACGGTGACGGCGTCGGTCAATGCGGTGCGACGGAATGACATCGCTCGGAACCACTCGGCGACGCACCTCGCGCACCTCGCATTGCGCCGTGCACTCGGCGACCATGTCAGGCAGCAGGGTTCGCTGGTGGAGCCCGGCCGCCTGCGATTCGACTTTTCGCATCACGGCCCGGTCGAGGCGATGCAGCTCGCCGAGATCGAGGATGCGATCAACGCCCTCGTTCTCGCCAATGATGCCGTCGATACCGAGGAGATGGCGTACCCCGATGCGCTCGCGCGTGGCGCGATGGCGTTCTTCGCCGACAAGTACGGCGACCTGGTGCGGGTCGTGAGTATTGGCAATTCGATCGAGCTCTGCGGCGGCACGCATGTGCGCACCGCAGGTGAGGTGGGCCTCTTCCGGTTCACCGCACAGGGCGGAGTGGCGGCCGGCGTTCGGCGGGTCGAGGCGGTGACTGGTCGAGGTGCCCTCGATTCCGTGCGTGCGGTCGAGGCCCGACTTGCTGCACTCGGATCGCTCCTCAAGACGCAGCCGGAGCATCTCGAGCGCCGGATCGACGCGCTGCTCGCCGAACGGGATAGGCTCGAGGCGCGGCTGCAGGAGGCACTGCGTGGTGGCGCCACGGGGGAGGCGACCGATCACCAGCTTGGCGACGTCATGCTGCGCGTGGCCAGCACCGTCGCCGAGGATCGCGGTGAACTCGGCAAGGTCGCCGACGAGTTCATCCAGTCGGCTGCGGGCGATGCGATCCTGGTGCTTTTCAGCCGAGCGGTCCCCACCGCACTCACGGTTGCCGTTACGCCTTCCCTCGCGGCACGCGGGCGTGACGCCAACCGGCTGATGAAACTTCTCGCCGAGCGCTGGAATGGTCGTGGTGGCGGCAAGCCGGGCTTCGCCAGTGGTTCGCTGGCCGTTGCGAGCATCGAGGAAACGGTCGTTCCCGTGCTGCCCGCGGTGGTGCAGGAATGGCTGCAGGCACCATGACCGACGATGCATGGTTTGCACAACGCACCGACGGCGCACCGGCGCGGTTGCGCGAGCGCGCCGCCCGGTATTTCAACGCCACCACCCACGCCGCGTTGCCGCGCCGCCTCGCGATTGCGGGCAACGCGGCGCTCGCCACCGCCGCCGGCGCGTCCTCGCGCGAGGCGGCGCTGGACCTCCTCGCAGCCGATGCGCTGATCACGCTGGCGCTGCTCGCCGCCGCAGAGCGCAACCCGGCCTCCCTGGCCGATGAGGCACGTGCACTGCGCGAGGTGGCTGCGTGATCGACCTGCATTCGCACCTCCTGCCGGGGGTCGACGATGGCTCGAAGTCGGTGCGGCAATCCGCTCGCGTCCTCCGGCACTTTGCCGATCGCGGCGTGACCCACGTGGCCTGCACGCCGCACCTGCTCGCCTCCCAGGTGCCGGCGGGGTTTCCGCCGGCGTACCAGCAGGCGTGGGACGCGCTGCAGCCGGCCTGCCCCGCGGAGATCACGCTGCACCGCGGCGTGGAGTTGATGCTTGACCGCCCCGTGCCCGATGAGGTCGCGGAGCGACGCCTGACCATCGCGGGGTCACGATACCTGCTGGTCGAGTTCGCGCGGCTCGTGCCCGCGGAGATCGTCGCCCGTGCGCTCAGCGATGTCACGGATCATGGCCTCATCCCGGTGCTGGCGCATCCCGAACGCTATTCGTCGTGCAGCGTCGACACGGTCCGGTCGTGGCGCGAGCTGGGCACCATCATGCAGGTCGATGCGACCACGCTCACGGCGGAGAGCACCCGGGGTGAGCGCGCGCGCGACCTGGTGCGCGGGGGACTGGCAGACATCCTCGCCGGCGACAACCACGGCGATGAACGATGCATCGCAACGGCGCTCGACTGGCTCACCGAGCAGGACGGTGGCGACCAGGCAGTGATGTTGCTCGACACCAACCCTCGTGCGATCATCGAGGACCGGACACTCTACGAGGTTGATCCGCTGCCGATGGCGCGTTCGATCTGGCGACGGATGCGCAACATGCTGGGGAACGAATGAGCGACATCGAACGGATCGCCGCCGGCCTGCGCGGGCTCGCCCGTGACGCGGGGGATGCGGCCGGTCGCGTGGACGGGCTCGCTCCCGTGGTGGCGGTGATGCGCCGCACCCTGCAGCAGGGCGGGACATTGTTTTTTGCCGGCAACGGCGGCTCCGCGGCGGATGCGCAGCACATCGCCACCGAGTATGTCGTGCGCTTTCACGCCACCCAGCGTCGCGCGCTCCGCGCCATCGCGCTCACCACTGACACGTCGCTGCTCACCGCGGCCGCCAACGATCTCGGCTTTGCAGAGGTGTTCGCCCGGCAGGTCGAGGCGCTGGCCCGGGCCGGCGACACGCTGGTGCTGCACAGCACGTCGGGCAACAGCAACAACCTCGTGCGCGCGGCGCAGCGGGCACGGACGATGGGCGTGACGGTGGTGGCGCTATTGGGCGGCGACGGCGGTGAGCTGGCCGGGTGCGTCGACCACGCGTTCGTGGTCACCGGGAACGGAACGGCGCGGGTGCAGGAGCTGCAACTCGCCATCCAGCACCAGATCGCCGACATCCTGACGGCAGAGTTCGGCAGGTGATCTCGCTCGCGGGCAAGCGCGTCCTGGTCACCGGCGGCTCGCGCGGCATCGGGCGGGCCGTCGCGTTGCTCTGTGCGCGGGCAGGCGCGGATGTCGGCGTGACCTATCACACCCGGCGCGCGGATGCAGAGGTCGTGGCCCGCGAGATCCGGACCATGGGCCGCCGGGCGTATGTTGGCGGGGGCGACCTCTCGGACGCCAACCGAGTTCACCAGCTCTTCGCCGAGGTGAAGGCGGCATTCGGTGGCCTCGACGGTTTCGTGGCCAACCACGGGGTGTGGCCGGTCGCCGAGACGCCGCTCACATCGATGGCCCCGGAGCGGTGGCGGCAGACAATGCGCGTCAACCTCGACGGCATTTTCCACACGACGCGTGCCGCTCTCGGACTGATGGAGGCCGGTGGCAGGGTCGTCATGATCGGCAGCACGGCGGGCCAGCGTGGCGAGGCCTTTCACGCTGACTATGCAGCGACCAAGGGAGCGATCGGGGCTCTCGCGAAGAGCCTCGCGATCGAGTGCGCACCGCACATCACCGTCAACTGCGTGGCGCCCGGATGGGTCGACACCGAAATGTCAGCCGCTGCCTTCGAGGGCACCGAGCGTGCGCGGGTCGCATCGACGATCCCGCTGCAGCGGATCGCGACGGCGGAGGATATCGCCGGGCCGGTGCTCTTCCTGCTCTCCGATCTCGCCCGTCACGTGACCGGCGAGATCCTCAACGTGAATGGCGGGAGCGTGCTGTGCGGATGACGAGGACGGAGCGGACGCTTGGGCGCTGACCTCGGCCGGCGCACCATGGAGGTTCCACCGCCCGTGCTCGACATCCTGCGACAACTTGAGGGTGCGGGGCACGAGACGTGGTGTGTCGGCGGCGCGGTGCGCGACGCCCTGCTGGGCAACCCGCAGCAGGACGTCGACCTTGCCACGGCGGCGCTGCCTGCGGAGGTGCGCCGCCTCTTTCGTCGCACGGTGCCCGTGGGGATCGAGCATGGCACGGTGGGCGTGCTCGACGAGGAGGGCGTCCTCCACGAAGTCACGACATTTCGCCGCGATGTGACCACCGATGGACGGCACGCGGTGGTCGCCTTTGGTGTTTCGCTTGACGACGATCTCGCGCGGCGCGACTTCACGATCAACGCCATCGCATACCACCCGATCCGCGAGGCCTTCAAGGATCCGTTCGACGGTCGCGGCGACCTCGCCCGCCGCTTGGTCCGCGCGGTGGGGCACCCGTTGGACCGGTTTCGTGAGGACCGACTCCGGATCTTTCGCGCGCTCCGCTTCGCGGCACGGTTCGATTTCGAGATCGATGCCGATACCTTCGCGGCGGCGCGGAGCGAGGCTGCCGCGACCGACCACCTCTCGGCTGAACGGGTGCGCGAGGAATGGGTGAAGGGCATCGCCACCGCCGCGGAGCCGGCGGCTCTGGCGGCGCTGTGGGATGGTGCGGGTGTGGCGGCTGTGTGGCTTGCGGCGACGGAGGTGCAGCCACTCACCGTCCTCCCCCGTGATCCCGTGCTCGCTCTCGCCGCGTGGCGACGGCCGGTGGAGCCGATCCTGCGGCGCCTGCGCATGAGCGGAGCGGAAATCACGCGCGGGCGGCTGATCGACCGCGGGCCGGCGGCGCCACCGTCGGCGGGATCGCGCGACGTGCGGCGGTGGCTGGCGGCGATCGAGCCGGCAGCGGACGACCTGATGCAGCTCGCTGAACTGGCCGGTGAGGGGAAGGACTGGCGCGCCGAGGTCGACGCGGTTCGTTCGCGCGGGGACGCCACCTCGCGCGGCGCGCTGGCCGTCACCGGCGACGGCTTGGTGCAGGCCGGACTCGCCACACCGGGCCCGCGTCTGGGCCGCGTCCTTGCCCGGTTGCTCGATCACGTGCTCGATCACCCCGGGGAGAACACGCCAGCCGATCTCCTGCGGATCGCAGCGACGGTCACCGACGACTGATCGCGCCGTGCGCGGTGTGCCAACGGCGCCCCGCAGCCGTCTCATCGTTGCAGTGAGGTGGACCTGAGTTCCTCGCCCGATGGAGGGGGCCGTGAAGCAGTGCCCGCAGTGCAGCCGCACCTATCCCGACTCCACGCAGTTCTGTGGCACGGACGGATCGCGCCTCGTGGCCGGGCCGCCCGACGCCGCCGACGACTCGCGCTGGAAGCCCCAGCCACCGGGTGAGCGCGTGATTCCACCATCGTCATCACCGCCACTCCCACCGCCACCGCCGCCAGATCCGGTCATCGTATCGGCGGAGGCGCCCGTGGTGGACTCCGGTGCGGTCACCCCACCGTTCCGGCCATCGCGCGGGAAGCGCCGCGAGACACGGTCCGGCCCGATTGCGCTGATCGCTGGCCTGGTGATCGTGATCGGCGGACTGTGGTGGTTCTGGGCGCATCCGAATGTGGAGCTGGTGAACCGGCTCGCGACCACTGCGACGGTGACGCTGCCATCAGGTGACATCGTCGCGCTCGCTCCCGGGGCGCATCATTCGGTGCGACTCAACCGCCGCGAGCGTGCCATGCGATGGCAGGTCTCCCCTGATCGCAGCGTGACGCCCTCCGCGGCCGCCATCGACCGCACCTCCCGGATCGCATTCCCGTCGCTGCCGCTGGGTCGGGCCCGGGTCGAGCTCGTGGCCGACGCGGGTCGCGATCGATTCCTGGCACCGCTGATCACCAACCGCACCTCGGGCGACCTCTGCATCCTCGTCAATCGCGTCGAGCGCCCGACCGGGCCGCGATGTGATGCGCGCGTGCCACCCGGCAGCCGGGATGTGTTCATCGGCTATTACCCGCTGGGTTCGAACTCGTCGGTTCGCGCGCTGCGCCAGGACGGTGCGGGGGCGACGTACCCGCAGGTCGCGGGACAGGTGCGCCAAGGGTCCGGTGCGGTGCCGCTGTTGTTCGCTGACCGGGACTTCGGCGTTCGGTGAGCAGCAGCGAGCCCTCGCTGTTCGCCCTGCCGGAACCGCTCGCAGCACGACTCCGTCCGCGAACGCTCGACGAGGTGGTCGGGCAGGCACACCTCCTCGTGCAGGGGAAGCCCCTGGGTGACGCCATCCGCCGCGGCGACGTCGGCAGCATCATCCTCTGGGGCCCTCCCGGCACGGGAAAGACCACACTGGCGAGGGTGGTGGCCGCCCACACCGCTCGTGCGTTCGTGCCGTTCAGCGCGGTGTCCGAAGGGGTGCCGCGGGTGCGAGAGATCCTCAGGGAGGCGGAGGACCGGCAGCGCCTGGGGCGGGGCACCATCCTCTTCTGCGACGAGATCCATCGCTTCAATCGGGCGCAACAGGACGCGTTTCTTCCCGCGGTGGAGCAGGGACTCGTCACACTCATCGGTGCCACGACGGAGAACCCATCGTTCGAACTGAACAGCGCGCTGCTGTCGCGGGCGCGAGTCTGGGTGCTCCAGCCGCTCGCACCCGGCGACCTCCGCCGGCTGATCGATCGCGCGCTCGCCGATGCAGACCGCGGTCTCGGCACGATGCACCTTGCCATGGCTGACGACGCGCGCGACGCCCTCGCCGCGTCAAGCGACGGCGACGCTCGGCGGGCGCTCTCGGTGCTGGAGGCCGCCGCGCAGCATGTCGGCCCCGGCGGCATCGTCACGCGGGAACTGGCGCTTGAAACGCTTGCGCAGCGCCTCGCCGTTTTCGACAAGAACCGTGAGGCCCATTACGACCTCATCTCCGCACTGCACAAGGCCGTTCGCGGGAGTGATCCGCACGGTTCCCTCTACTGGCTTGCCCGCATCCTCCAGGGCGGAGAGGATCCGATGTTTGTCGCACGGCGCGTGGTGCGCATGGCGAGCGAGGACATCGGCCTGGCCGATCCCGAGGCGCTCCGTGTGGCCATCGCCGCGCGCGACGCCTTCCATTTTCTCGGATCACCTGAGGGCGAGCTCGCCATCGCGGAGGCCGTGGTCTATCTCGCGACCGCTCCGAAGTCGAATCGCGTATATCTCGCGTGGAAGGCCGCGAGCGCGGCAGCCGCGGAGACCCCCGCCGCCGCAGTGCCTCTGCCGATCCGCAATGCGCCGACAGCCCTGATGAAGGATCTGGGTTATGGGGCGGGATACCGAAACGCGCACGATGAGGCATCGGGGTACGTTGCGCAGCAGTACCTTCCCGATGAATTGCAGGGAGCCGTGTTCTACGAACCGGGTGTGTTCGGCCACGAGCGCCGGATAGCGGAACGTCTCGGATGGTGGGCCGAGCACGGCACCCCATGATTGTCACGTGACGCGCCGCTGGTCGCGCATTCCCACCACTGAGAGGGAGAGGGCAACATTCGCAACCTGATCGATGTCGTCCCGCCGCGCGAGCGCGTGGTGATGGTGGCCGCGCCCCGCAAGGGCACGCCCGACGCGCAGAAGATCGACGAACATCTCGCGGAACTCGCCCGCCTCGTCGACACCGCCGGCGCCGAGGTGGTGGGGCGGTTGCACCAGCAACTCGCGTCGTCCAATGCCCACACCCTCATCGGCGAGGGCAAGGTCGAGGAGCTGCGCCAGCTCGTCGTGGCCACCGACGCCACGCTGGTCGTCTTCGACGAGGAGCTGTCGCCGGCGCAGGGTCAGTCGCTGGAGGAACTGCTTGGCACCCGCGTGATGGACCGCGCCGAGGTGATCCTCGACATCTTCGCCACCCGGGCCCGAACCCACGAGGCGAAGCTGCAGGTGGAACTCGCGCAGCTCCAGTACCTCCTGCCGCGCCTCACCCGGATGTGGACCCACCTCTCGCGCATCCGGGGCGGCATCGGCCTGCGCGGCCCGGGTGAGACTCAGCTCGAGACCGACCGTCGAATGATCCGCAACAAGATCGCGCTGCTGCGCGACAAGCTTGCCGACGTCGAGCGCCACCGCGAGACGATCCGCGCCGGCCGCACGCCGATGCTCACCGCGGCGCTCGTGGGGTACACCAACGCCGGCAAGTCGAGCGTCCTGCGGGGGCTTTCTGGCGAGCACGCGATCCTGGTGGAGGACCGGCTCTTCGCAACCCTCGACACCCTGACGCGCGAGGTCGATCTGGGGGACCTGCTGCGGGTCCGCATGAGCGACACCGTCGGATTCATCCGCAAGCTGCCGCACCACTTGGTGGCATCGTTCCGTGCCACGCTGGAGGAGGTGGGGCAGAGTGACATCCTGCTCCACATCTGCGATGCATCGCATCCCGAATGGCAGGACCACCTCGACACCGTTCAGGACGTGCTTGTGGATCTGGGCCTGGCCGAGCGCCCTCAGATGATCGTGTTCAACAAGCTCGACGCGCTGGACGACCCGACGGAGTTCGCGCTGATGGCGCGGGACCGTTACCCGGGCGCGATCTTCACCAGCACGATGCACACTGATGGCCTGCAGCCCCTCAAGGCGGAGCTGCGCGGCCGTGCCGAGGCGATGCGCCCCACAGTGCGGATCCTGCTTGATCCCTCGGATGGGAAGCGGCTCGGCTTCCTCCACCGCGAGGGCGACGTGCTGCAGCAGGAAATGGCTGGCGAGCGTCTTGCAGTGGTGGTGCGTCTTGAACCCTGGCGGGCGGAACAGCTCCGTCGCGACGGACTCGATGTGCAGGGTACCGCGGGCACCGGCAACGGCGATTCGTCGCCACAAGAGGACTGAATGGCAACACTGGTGACCGGGGCGGCAGGATTCATCGGCTATCACGTCGCGCAGAAGCTGCTCGAGCGGGGCGACGAGGTGATCGGCCTCGACAACGTCAATCCCTACTACGATCCGGCGCTCAAGGAAGCCCGGGTGGCGCGGCTCGAGCGCTTCCCGGGTTTCCGCCTGCACCGGATCAACCTCGAGGATCGCGCAGCAGTAGAGGCGCTCTTTGCCGAGCACCGCTTCCCCCGCGTGATCCACCTGGCCGCGCAGGCCGGCGTACGGTACTCCGTGACCAACCCCCATGCCTACATCGACAGCAACATCACCGGGTTCCTGCACGTCCTGGAGGGCTGCAGGCACAACGGCTGCGAACACCTGACCTATGCCTCGACCTCCTCGGTGTACGGCTGCAACACGGAGATGCCTTTCACGGTGCACAAGGGTGTCGATCATCCGGTGTCGCTGTACGGTGCGACGAAGAAGGCCAACGAGTTGATGGCGCACTCGTACAGCCACCTCTATCGCCTCCCGACCACCGGCTTGCGCTTCTTCACTGTTTACGGTCCGTGGGGGCGCCCCGACATGGCGCTCTTCCTGTTCACGCGCGCGATCCTCCAGGGTCGGCCGATCGACGTGTTCAACAACGGCCAGATGCAGCGCGACTTCACCTACGTCGACGACATTGTCGAGGGAGTCGTGCGGATCTCCGATCGGACGGCAGCGCCCGATCCCGACTGGAACGGCGATGCCCCCGACCCGGCCACCAGCAGCGCGCCGTACCGGCTGTACAACATCGGCAACAGCGCCCCGGTCGAGCTGATGGACATGATCGGTGCGCTGGAGGATGCGCTCGGCCAGAAAGCAGTGAAGAACTACCTGCCGATGCAGATGGGAGATGTACCGGCGACGTTCGCCGACGTGGATGATCTCGCGCGCGATGCCGGCTTCCACCCGGCAACGCCAATCCGCGACGGGATCGGGCGGTTCGTCGACTGGTACTTCGAGTACTTCGGGGATCCGCGCAGCCGCTGACTCAGCCCGTGCCGAGTGCCTTCCGCCACAGCACCACGAGGCGTTCGGCGATCGCCACATCTCCGTATCGTTCAAGCACCCGCAGGCGCGCAGCGTTGCCCATGGCGATCGCGCGATCGGGTGAATCAACCACCTGCTGCAACCCCGCCGTGAGCGCCCCGACGTCCTCCGGGTCAAACACCAGCCCGGTGTCGCCAGCGACATCCGGAAGTGCCCCCGAGCGCGAGACCATCGGCGCCACGCCGTGTGCCATCACCTCGAGCACCACCTGACCGTTTGGCTCGACCCATGACGGCGTGACGCGCGACGGGGCGATGAGCGCGTCGACCGCAGGCCAGAGTGTACCAAGGGCTTCCCGCGGCACCGCGCCAAGCCATTCGATCCGACCCGACAGACCGAGCCGCTGGGCGTGCGCCTCGAGCGACTCCTGTTCGGGTCCGGTACCGATCACCTTGAGCTGCCAGGTGCCGTAGGTCGACCCCAGCGCGTCGAGAAGCAGGTCGATACCGCGTTCCCGGATCAGCCGCCCGGCGGCCGCAAACGTCGGCGTTGCTCGTGCATGCCGGCGAACCGTTCCGGGAATGGTGATGCCGCCAGGCGGAACAACGCCCACCGGGCGGTCGGTCGATCCAGCCACGAGATGATCGAGTGCTGGGCGGGTGATCCCACCAAGCGCCGCCGCGCCCTCTCGTACCCGCTTCGCCTGCCACCGCGCGGTCATCCCCCCGGGCCCGCCGATGCTGGACGTGCCGACAAGCGCATACGGCAGCTTCAGGTCGCGCGCCGCTGCCGCGCCAGCTTCCGCCGTCGGCGTCCACGGGTCGCCGACGATGTGCAGCAGCGCCGGCCCGACCTCCCGGATCGCTGCCCGCAGTGCCTTCCGCGACCAGCGGAGGTCCAACGGATCACCGGACTGGCCACGAGCGGTGACATGTCGGTAGTGCACGCCGGATTCGCTCATCGACTCGGCGCGCACCATGGCCACGGTCGGCTCGACGCCCAGTGACGTGAGGTGGTGCAGGACAGAGGGCGGTGGTGGCTCGGGAGCGAGGATGAAGATCTTCACCCGACAAAGATGCCGCGGCCGCCGTTAACTTCCACCCCATGCGCATCCTCCAGCTCGCGAAGTACTACTGGCCGCGGTCCGGTGGCATGGAACGCGTGGTGCAGGGACTCGCCGAAACGATCGCAGAGCGCGGGCACGAGGTGGAGGTCGTCGCCGTCACGGCCTTTGGCGATCCGCGGCCGGGGCAGAAGCGCCGCGCGTCGGTGAAGCGGGCGTGGTCGTTTGCGCCGATGGGCAGCCAGGAACTCGCACCGGCGTACATCGCGGCGGCGTGGTCGCGCGCCGACGTGATTCACCTCCATCACCCCCATTCGCTGGCCGATGTCGCGTACGCGTTCCGTCCATCGCTGGCGCCGCTGGTGGTGACCCAGCATGCCGACTATCCGAGCTTCCTCTACAAGCTCCCCGGGCGCTACGCCCTCCACCGGGCCGAAGCGATCATCGTCCCCAGTTTGGCACACATCGCGCTGTCTCGCGAGCTGAAGGGATTCGAGCACAAGGTGCACGTCATCCCGTTCGGCATCGATGAACGCCGCTGGGAGGTCGTGCCGCCACCGCCGCCAGGCAACCCGCCTCGCGCGCTGTTCATCGGACGGTTGGTGGCGTACAAGGGTCTCGACTTCCTCCTCCGCGCCCTCGAGCAGGTGCCGGAACTCCGGCTCGACATTGTGGGCACTGGGCCGGAGCGCAATCGCCTGGAGACGCTCTCTCGCGCCCTCGCGATCTCCGATCGGGTGAAGTGGTGGGGCGAGTACCCCGACGCCGACCTGCCCCGGCGAATGGCGGACGCCGACTTCCTGGTGCTGCCCTCGGTGAGCGTCGAGGAGATGTTCGGCCTGGTGCTGCTCGAGGCGATGGCGGCCGGCCGACCGGTGATCACCACCGCCGTGCCGTCGGGGGTGCGCGAGGTGAACACCCACGGCGAGACAGGGCTCGAGGTACCGATTCGTGAGGTCGATGCGCTGGCTGCGGCGATGCGCGAACTCGCCAACAACGCCGAGCTTCGCGACCGGCTCGGCAGGGCAGGGAGGCAGCGCGTCCGCGACCGGTTCTCGCTCGACGCGATGACCACCGCACACCTTGAGCTGTACGCCAAGGTCCGAGGCCCGAAGAACTGATCGAGCACTGGATCAGGGGCGGAATCGACGGGGTGGGGGGTATACCAGTCTTCCGTGTGGAAAAACAAGTTACTTTAATTGACGACTGTAGTGTGTTGTAATAAAAGAAGTTAGGCCCCGTAGCTCAGGTGGTTAGAGCAGCGGACTCATAATCTGAAGGTCGAGGGTTCGAACCCCTCCGGGGCCATCGCGGGAAACTCGTTTTGGGGCCGCTTGTTTGGGCAGAGTGGAAATGGTATCATCCCCACGCGATCAGTCGCGGGCGATTAGCTCAGTTGGTTAGAGCGCGCGCCTCACATGCGCGAGGTCGGGGGTTCGAGCCCCTCATCGCCCATCGGCCCGAACCATCCCGCTGGATGGCGTAGGGTCGCCGAGTCAGTCAGTGAGTGGAGCCTCCCGGGCTGGCTCGGAACGGGAAGACACGATGGCCACGACCCCTTCGGAGTCGTGGCCATCGTGGTGTTACGGCGATCTGTCCCCACCGAATGTGCGTTGTGGATAATTACCCTTGTGGAAAACTATTCGTCCCCCACGGCCTCATCCCACGCCAGCAGTACCTCGTCCGTCGCGACCGTCGCAGTCCCGCGTTTCCCGACTTTCACTCCTGCCGCCAGGTTCGCCAGCCACGCCGCTTCGCCGATCTCGGCCCCGGCCCCGAGTGCCGCGCCCAGCCACGCAGTCACGGTGTCTCCCGCTCCCGAGACGTCGAATACCTCACGCGCGTTGCTGGGGGTCCGCCGCAGGGCGGCCCCCGCCGAAATCAGCGCCATGCCGTCGGCGCCCAGGGTGAGCAGCATGTGGTCCACCGCGAGGCGCTCACGAGCTGCCGCGAGGTCGGCGTCGTCTCCCATGAAGTGGGTGCCGAACGCGGCCTCAAGTTCACGCCGGTTCGGCTTGAAGACAGTCGCGCCCGCGTAGTCGAAGAAATGCCGCCGTTTCGGGTCGACCACGATCGGCACGCCCTGCTCGGCGGCCGAATCGATGAGCGCACGGGCGAACATGGCGTCGATGACCCCCTTGTCGTAGTCCTCCACGACCACCACGTCGGCCTCGGCGATCGCGTGGTGCGCCGCGGCATGGAGATCATCCCTGTGGCGATCGGGGACCGGGTTGGTGACTTCCCGGTCGATCCGGACGATCTGCTGGCCCTGCGCGACGATCCGGGTCTTGGTGGTCGTCGGCCGGCCGGTCACGGTGAGCAACCCCGAAGTCGCGATGGCGCGCGCGCCGAGCGCCTCGCGGAGCGCGTCTCCCGCACTGTCGTCGCCCACCACCGCCACCAGTTCTGCGGAGGCGCCGAGCGCCGCGATGTTGGCAGCGACGTTGCCGGCGCCGCCGGGAACGGCGACCTCCGATTCCATGGTGACCACCGGGACCGGCGCCTCCGGGGAGACCCGATCGGCATCACCGATCAGGTAGCGGTCGAGCATCGCATCGCCCACGACCACGACTTGGACATTGCGCATGGCTCCCAGGATCTCCAGGAGGCGGTCGCGGCTGAGCGGGGCGAGAATGTCGATCATCGGGTCTCCAGGGTGATCACCATGGTGCAAAACTATCGGCGAAGGGATGACGGGCGCGACCGCGCCCGGGTATCTTCGCCGCTCATGCCGGAACTTACCGTACTGACGACCCGCGGCCCCCTGGTCGAGTCTCGCCATCGCATTTCGGCGGCGATCGTCGACCCATCGGGGCATCTCGTGGCCGAGGCAGGTAATCCCGATCTGGTGACGTTCTGGCGCTCGGCGTCGAAGCCGTTCCAGCTCCTCCCCCTGGTTGCGTCGGGCGGTGTCGAGCGCCTCGGACTCGACGCCCCCATGCTCGCGCTGGCGTGCGGCTCACACAATGGTGAGTCGGTACACCGCGAGGTCGGCGCTCGCTGGCTCGAAGCAGTCGGCCTTCGTGAAGACCAGCTTGCGTGCGGCGGACATCCGTCGCTCCTCCCGCGGTTCGCCAACGACATGATCCGCAGGGGGACCACCCCAACGCCGCTGTGGAGCAACTGCTCCGGCAAGCACGCGTCGCTGCTGGCCCAGGCCACGCTGGAAGGTTGGCCGCTCGATGGGTACGAACAGCGTGGGCATCCGGTGCAGGAACGGGTCGAGGCGACCGTCTCCCGGTGGACAGCCACACCGCGCGGCGAACTGGAGTGGGGAATCGACGGCTGCACCGCCGCGGCGGTGGCACTGTCACTGCGCGGCATGGCCACGGGGTATGCCCGTCTGGGTGCCGATCCGGATCCGGCGCTGGTCGTGGTCCGCGAGGCGATGATGCAGGAGCCGTACATGGTCGCGGGCGCCGACCGCCTCGACACGGCACTGATGGAGGCGTGGCCGGACCGGATCGCCGTCAAGATCGGCGCGGGCGGGGTGTATAGTGCGGCGCTGCCGACCCTCGGGCTCGGCGTCGCGCTCAAGGTCGACGACGGCGACATGAAGGCCGCCGGCCTCGCACTCGTCGCCATGCTGCAGGACCTCATCGCTCAGGTCGATCCTCATGGCCACTGGCCGATGACCGGGCTCGATCGGTGGATCGCGCCGCCGATCCGCAATACCAGGGAAGAGATCACGGGTGGGTGGGACGTGCAGGGCCGCCTGCGATACTGCTGACTTCAGGGAGGAAGAGGATGGCTGAACCACGCAACGTGCTCGACGAGCGCACCGAGGCACTGGTGGCGCTGGCCGCCGCGATCGCTCAAGGTGAGGAAACCGGCATTCGGGAACGGGTCGGTGACGCAGTCGAAGCCGGCGTGCCCCGCTTGTGGGTGGACGAGCTCATCCTGCAGTCAGTGCTGATGGTTGGGTACCCCCGCACGCTGATTGCCGCCGGGCTCTGGCGCAAGGCCGCCGGGGTGCCTGCAGCGAACGGTGAGTCCGATATCAACTACGACGCGCACGCCGAGTGGACCGCGCGCGGCGAGGTGACGTGCCGCGAGGTGTATGGCGACAACTACACCAAGCTTCGCCGCAACGTCGCCGAGCTCCATCCCGCGCTCGATGCATGGATGCTCACCGAGGGTTACGGACGGACCCTTTCCCGACCTGGCCTCGAACTCAAGTTGCGCGAGTTCTGCGTGATCGTGCAGACCGCCGTGCTCGATACGCCCCGCCAGCTTCATTCTCATCTTCGCGGCGCGCTCAACGCCGGCGCCACGTTCGACGAGGTCGAGGCGGTGCTCGGCATCGCCAACCCGCTCGTTGCCCTCGATCACTGGACCGCGGTCAAGGACCTCTGGGAACAGGTGCAGGACGCCTGGAACATCCTGTCGTGAGCTTCGTCGACCAGGTCACGGTGGAGATCAAGGCAGGGCGAGGCGGCGACGGGGCATCGTCGTTTGCGCGGTTCAAGTTCAAGCCGAAGGGCGGACCCGACGGCGGTGACGGTGGACACGGCGGCTCGGTGTATGTGCGGGCTGATGCCAACCTCTCAACACTGCTCGACTATCGCTATCGCGCGTCGTGGAAGGCCGATGACGGGGTGCACGGCAAGGGGCGCACCTGGACCGGCGCCACTGCTGATGACATCCGCCTCCCCGTACCGCCGGGGACGGTGATCACCGATGCAGATACCGGCGAGACCGTTGGTGAAGTGTTGCACCCTGGCGATGAGTTGCTCGTGGCTCGGGGCGGGGGCGGAGGCCGGGGCAACGCACGATTCGCCACGGCGACCCATCAGGCGCCGCGCGAGTGTGAGCCCGGCCGTGCAGGAGAGGAGCGTCGACTCTCCCTCGTCCTGAAGCTCATCGCCGATGTGGGCCTGGTCGGAGAACCCAACGCAGGAAAAAGCACCCTCCTCTCCGTGTTGAGTGCCGCGCGACCCAAGATCGCGGACTATCCCTTCACCACGCTCGAGCCGAACCTCGGCGTCGTTGGCCTGTCGGGGTCCCGTTCGTTCGTGGTGGCGGACATTCCAGGGATCATCGAGGGCGCCCATGCAGGCAAGGGCCTCGGACTCAAGTTCCTCCAGCATGTCGAGCGCACCCGCTTGCTGGCGTTCATGGTTCCGGTCGATTCAGAGGATCCGCAGGCCGTCTTCGAGCAGCTTCGTCGCGAGGTGCGGCTGTACTCGCCGGTGCTTGCCGAAACGCCGCACCTGCTCATCCTGACCAAGCGAGACCTGCTCCCCGACGAGAGCCCGGTCCCGGTGGTCGATGCACCGGATGCGCAATTCACGATCACCATCTCGAGCGCGGCTGGCACGGGCCTCGATGACCTGAAGGAATCCCTCTGGACCGCAGTGCAGGCGGTTCGCGACACAGAAGAAGGAACCGCCGAGCGCTCCGATGCCGATCTCTTCGACGATCTCCCCAGCGATGGTGGCCACCTGTCCCGTTGACCAGGACGAGCGCGGTGCGTGGCTCACCCTTGCCGCGATCCCCGGCCTCGGCCCGCGCCGCATGGCCGCACTGCTCACCGAGTTCGAATCTGCATGCGGCGTCCTCCGGGCGCCGCATCGTGCGTTGCGGGATCTCCCCGGCATCCCGTCGGCACTTGCACGCGCGATCGGCCGCACCGATGGGTCTGACGGTGCGGCGCTCGAACACGCCGCCAGCGAAGCGGGTCAGCAGGTGCTCACTCCCGCCGATCCGGCGTATCCCGCGTTGCTTCGTGCCATCCCCGACCCGCCCCTCATCCTGTTTGCGGTCGGTGATCCCGCCATCCTCAACCGGCCAGCCGTCGCGATCGTCGGCAGCCGCAATCACACCAGTTACGGCGAACGCGTGGCCGCCACGATGGGCGGTGCCGCAGGCGCGGCCGGTGTCGTGGTTGTGAGTGGACTGGCACGGGGTCTCGATGCCGTGGCACAGGCTGCCGCGCTCGACGCCGGTGGCACCACAATCGGCGTTCTCGGGAACGGCGCCGACATCATTTATCCGCGCGGGAACGCCGTGTTGTACCGTCGCGTCGTCGAGCTGGGCGTTCTCCTCAGCGAATACCCACCTGGCGCGCTGCCCACGGCGGGATCATTTCCCCGCCGCAATCGGCTGATCAGCGGCCTCGCGCGCGCACTGGTGGTGGTGGAGGCGGCCGATGGCTCAGGCACCATGATCACCGTTGCAATGGCGCTCGAACAGGGACGCGACGTATTTGCCGTTCCCGGGCCGATCATCGGAGCGTCATCGCGCGGCACGAATCGCCTGATTCGCGATGGTGCCACCCCGTTGCTCGGCCCCGAAGAGCTGCTCGCGATATTCGGCGCAACGGCGCGCGTCCACGCGCCGGCGTCTCCCGAATGCACCCTGAGCGTCACGGAGGCCCGGGTGTTCAGCGCACTGGACGCCGAGCCGCGCCACCTCGACGAGGTCGCGCTCTCATCGGGCCTCCCGGTGGGCGAACTGCTCGGCACACTTCTGGGCCTCGAACTCGGCGGTCTCGTCGAACAGCTTTCCGGGTCACGCTACCAACGACGTTGAACGAGACCCGCGCCTCTCTGCTTACGTTTGACCTGCCATGCATCTCTACGTCCATGTCCCGTTCTGCGCACGTCGCTGTTCGTACTGCGATTTCTCGATCGCGGTGCGGCGAAATGTGCCCGACCAGCGGTTCGTCGACGCGGTCCTCGCCGAGTGGCGGGCGCGGATCACCGCCACCGCCGCCGATGCGCTGCAGACCGTCTATTTCGGCGGCGGCACGCCGTCACGCCTGGCGCCGGCCGCGCTCGCGGCGCTGCTCGGCGGCATCACCCGTGACCGCCCGCTCGCACCGGGCGCGGAGGTCACGATCGAGGTCAATCCCGACGACGTGAACGCCGATGCGGTCGCAATATGGGCGACGGCGGGCATCAATCGCGCTTCACTTGGTGTCCAGAGTCACGATCCCGCTGTGCTGGAATGGATGCACCGGACGCATCGTGCGGAACAGGTTGGACCGGCGATGGCGCTGCTCCGCGACGGCGGCATCGGCAACATCTCAGTCGACTTGATCTTTGCGTTGCCTCCCGAGGTGCGGCGCGACTGGGATGCGGACGTCGACCGCACCCTCGCCCTCGAACCAAGCCACGTCTCGCTCTACGGACTCACCACGGAACCGCACACGCCGCTGGCGCGATGGCGTGAGCGCGGTGCGGTCACGTGCCTCCCCGACGAGGTGTACGCCGCGCAGTATCTCGCGATCAATCGTGCTCTGCGCGCGGCGGATTACGAGCACTACGAGGTGTCGAATGCCGCCCTTCCCGGGCGTCGCTCCCGCCACAATTCGATGTACTGGAGCGGCGCGGATTACCTGGGCCTCGGGCCGTCTGCCCATTCCCTGGACGGCGCCACTCGGTCATGGAACATCCGGGCCTGGGAAGCCTACGCGACCGCAATCGAAGCGGGGCGGGGCGGCCGGGAGGGATTCGAGGTACTCGGGCCCCGGGAGCGGGAGCTTGAATCGGCGTACCTGGGGCTGCGCACCGATGCCGGACTTGACCGCAACCGGATGGGCGAATCCGCCCTCCAGCAGTGGGTTGAGGCCGGGTGGGCGGAGGAGCTGGGGGGTCAGGTGCGCCTCCGGGCCGAAGGCTGGCTTCGCCTTGATGCGCTGGTGGCTTCGTTGGTGGATTTCTAGCTTTACCCCATGGCAGACGCTGAACCACTCACCGATCGTGAACGCCGTGTCCTCGAGGCGGTCGTCGAGATCTACATCGCGACCGCGGAACCGACCGGCAGCCAGACGGTTGCCCGTCGCGCCGCGCTGGGGATTTCTCCCGCCTCGATTCGCTCGTCGATGAGTGACCTCGAGGCAAAGGGGTACCTCTACCATCCGCACACCAGCGCGGGACGGATTCCAACCGACCGGGCATACCGGATCTATGTCGATGCCCTGATGCGGCGGCTGCCGCCCGACCTGCGGGCGCGTGAGACTCTGGAGGTGGAGCTGGGAGCTGCCGCCGCCAGCGAGCGGCTCGTCGCGCGCGCCGCGCAGGTGCTCGGCATCCTGACGCAGGAGCTCGGCGTTGCCGTGGCACCGTCACTCGATGAGATCGTGCTCGACCGGATCGACCTGGTTGCCGTGGCGTCCGACCGCATCCTGTTGGTGCTGAACCTCCGGAGCGGCGCGGTCCGCACGATCTATGTACGGGTGCCCGGCACGATCCCGCGCGGGCAGGCCGATGCGGTGCAGCGGATCCTCAACGAGCGACTGTCCGGTCACACGCTTCGCGAGATTCGCGCAACCGTCGCCGAGCGGCTGCGGGATGTCGGCGGGCGCTCCGACGTGGCCGAGTTGCTCGACATCATCCTGGCGGAGGGTGACGGCCTCTTCGATCTCGAGGAGAGCGAACCGGTGATGCTGGGCAGTGCGTCGATGCTCGTCGACCAGCCGGAGTTCTCGTCGAGCGAACGGATGCGCAACCTGCTCACGTTGACGGAGCGGCGTGACGTGCTGCGCGAGGCGCTGGCGCAGCGGCGGCACGAGGGAATCACGATCACGATCGGCGATGAGCATGGGGAACCGGGGCTGTCCGGCTTCACGCTCGTCACCGCGACATACCGACGGGGTGGCGCAACCGGCGTCATCGGTGTGCTTGGACCAACCCGCATGCCATATGAAAAGATCATCGGACTGGTGGAGCACACCGGCCGGCTGGTTGAGGACTTTCTGCAGTGATCGATTACTACGAGGTACTGGAAGTGACGCGCGACGCGGGCGGCGACGAGATCAAGAAGTCGTACCGCCGCCTGGCAATGGATTACCATCCTGACCGGAATGCATCGCACGACGCGGAGGAGAAGTTCAAGGAGTTGTCCGAGGCCTACCAGGTGCTGTCGGATTCCAACAAGCGCGCCCACTACGACCGCTTCGGCACCGCACCGGCGGGGGCCCACGGGTTTGGCGGGTTCGAGCACATCGACCTGAGCGAGGCGCTCAACATCTTCATGCGCGACTTCGGCGGCTTCTCCGGCTTCGACGGGATCTTCGGGGGACGCGAGCAGGCCGATCCGCGGCGAGGGCAGGACATCAAGATGACGGTCCGTCTGACGCTGCAGGAGGTTGCACAGGGCGCCAAGCGCAGCATCAAGCTGAAGACCCTGATCACATGTGACGCATGTGCGGGCAACGGTGCGGCCGCGGGGACGACCCCGGCGCGTTGCGGAACCTGTTCGGGAAGTGGCGAGGTCCGCCGCGCCGCGCGATCGATGTTCGGCCAGTTCGTGCAGGTCGGGCCGTGCCCGACCTGTCATGGTGAGGGGACGACAGTCTCCAGCCCGTGCGAAGTGTGCCGTGGCGACGGTCGCACCAAGGGGGAGCGCACCGTGTCGGTGGACATCCCGGCGGGCGTGTCGAGCCAGAACTACCTCACGCTGCGCGGCCAAGGGGCGGCGGGTCCGCGCGGTGGCCCGAACGGTGACCTGATCGTGATGCTCGACGTCAAGGAAGACGATCGGTTCACCCGCGACGGCGAAGACCTGATCCACGATCTCCCGGTCTCGTTTTCGCAGGCAGCTCTCGGTTGCACAGCGACGATCCCGACGCCCTGGGGCGACGAGCCACTTGGCGTCCCTGCCGGCACCCAGAACGGCACCGAATTTCAGGTTCGTGGCAAGGGGCTTCCACGCCTGGGCGGCAAGGGTGTCGGGGATGTGCTGGTTCGCGTGCACATCTGGACGCCCGACGACCTGAATGACGAGCAGCGACGGCTCTTCGCCGAGCTCGCGATGCACGAGGGCGAGGGGCCGAACCGCAAGGGTGGCTTCTGGACCAAGCTCAAGCAAGCGTTGGGGGCGTGAGCGATGCCTGGTGGCGACTCGCCGTGTCATGCAACTCCATTGATACGGAATTGCTTGCGGCGGAACTGGTGACGTTGTCTGGTCACGCCGTCGAGGAAGCCGCGCCCGGTAGCGTGCTGGCGATCGCGGGATCGGAGCCGGCGGCTCGCGCGATCTTCGACACCATCAGCGCTCGACGCCCCGACATCACGGGCACGATCACGCAGTTGGCGCCGGTGGATTGGTCGGTTCAGTGGCGCGACGGGATCACCGCGCGGCGCTTCGGCCGACTCGTCCTCTCGCCGTCGTGGATCGTGCCCGAGCTGGGGCCTGGCGATGTCGGTGTGGTGCTCGATCCGGAGAACGCCTTCGGCAGCGGTGAACACGGTTCGACCCGGGCCGCGCTCGCGCTCCTCGAGCGTCAGCTGCAAGCGGGCGACACCGTGCTCGACCTCGGCAGCGGATCGGGCATCCTCGCCATTGCCGCGGTGCAGCTCGGCGCCGGCAGCGCGATCGGAATCGAGGTGGATCCGGATTCCAACACCGTGGCCGACTCCAACGCCGCCCGGAACGGGGTCGCGGACCGTGTCGCGTTCCTGCTGGGCGACGCGGGCGAGCTGGCCGTCCTCGCCGGACCCGCCCGCATCGTCTGCTCGAACATCCTGCGCACCATCAACACGATACTCCTGCCGCAGGTGGCCAAGGCGCTGGCACCCGGCGGCATCGCGATCTTCGCAGGGATGGAGGACATCGAAGAGGACCTCTTCCGACCGGTGCTTCAAAGCGCGGGGTTCGTGATCGTCGACGACCAGCACGACGCCGGATGGTGGGGCGTGGCAGCCCGGCTCGCATGATCACCGTGATGGTGCCACCCGGCGAGCACGCGGTTGGCGGGGTTGTCGAGCTCGACGATGAGGAATCGCATCACCTGCAGGTGCGCCGCGTCCGCGAAGGCGAACGCTGCACCGCGCTCGACGGCGCCGGCGCCGTCATCGAGGGTCCACTGCAACGCGGCATGCGTCGCTGGCAAGTCGCGATCGACAAGCTCACCATGCATGCGCCCCCTGCGGGGACGATTCTCGCCGTGGCAGCAGGCGATCGTGACCGCTTCCTCCTGCTCGCCGAGAAGGCTGGGGAACTGGGCGTGACGCGGATCATTCCGCTGGTCACGGCGCGGCAGCGCAGCGTGGAGACGCGGCTGCGAGACGTGGTACTCGACCGCGTACGCCGACGCGCGCTCGAGGCGTGCAAGCAGAGCGGCAATCCGTGGATTCCCGATGTCGACCCGATCACCCCGCTCGAGGAACTCACGCGCGGATCGGGATGGTTCGTCGCGGCGCAGGGCGGCGCGAGCTGCCCTACGATCGCCGCCCACACTGTTGCATCATGGTTGATCGGACCCGAAGGGGGATGGACCGAGCCCGAAAGTGAGTTCATCCACGGAACACTCGGCGCGATCGATGTCGGCCTCGGGCAATTCGTGCTACGCTTCGAGACAGCCGCGATCGCCGCGGCAGTGCTGACGATCGACCGCCGCGCACGAGCGTGACGCACCACCCCCATCATCCGCCACCTGTCATCGGTCAACGGTTATAGGTTCGCTAGTCTCTCTTCTCTCTTCTCTAGTCTCTAGTCTCTCTCAAAGGCTCCCATGTCCTGCATCTTCTGTCAGATCGCGGCCGGTGAGATTCCCGCTGAGATCCTTGGCCGCTCCGAGAGCGCCGTTGCATTTCGTGATGTCAATCCGCAGGCGCCTGTTCACGTCCTCGTGATCCCGGTCGACCATCTCGGAAGCGCTGCCGAGGCGCGGGGCGACGCCGGAGAGGCCACCCTGGGCGCAGTCATGCGCCTGGGGGTCGAGGTCGCTGCGGGCCTCGGGTTGGTGGAGGGCGGGTACCGGTTCGTGATCAACACCGGGGCCGACGGCGGGCAAACTGTGCCCCACCTCCATCTGCACCTCCTGGGGGGCCGCCAGATGCGGTGGCCGCCCGGCTGAGCGGCCCCCCGCCAGCTTGCCGTATCTCCGCCCGAGGCCTAGGTTTGCGGTCTATCCATTGACCGGTCCCCTGGCGGGGGCTTTGAGAGAGGTGATTTCAGGACATGTCAGAAGTCGTCATCCACGAGGATGAGAGTTTCGAACGGGCGCTCAAGCGTTTCAAGAAGAAGTGCGAGAAGGCCGGGATCCTCTCCGACCTCCGCAAGCATCGGCACTACGAGAAGCCGAGCGAGAAGCGGAAGCGCAAGATGAACGCCGCGCAGCGCAAGACGCGCCGCGGTCGCTCGCATGCCTGAGCTTGCTGATCGCCTCCGCGCCGATCAGGTGATCGCGCGGAAGGAATCGAACAGGGACCGGACCGTGTTGCTCGGGACGGTCCTTGCTGCATTGAAGAATCGCGAGATCGAGTTGTCGCGTCCACTTGTCGATGACGACATCGTGGAGATTCTCCGTCGGCAGATCAAGCAGCGGCACGACTCGATCGAGCAGTACACGGCGGGCAACCGCCCCGACCTGGCCGACTCGGAATCCGCGGAGCTGGCAGTGTTGCGGACTTACCTGCGGCCCGAAGTCGATCCCTCGGAGATCCGGGCCGCGGCCCAGCGCGCGGTGGCCGATGGACAGACCAGCCTTGGTGGGGTGATGGGCGTGCTCATGGCGCAGTTCAAGGGGAAGGCTGACGGCCGCACCATCAACGAGATCGCCCGCGAGGCGCTGCAGCAGGGATGAGCGCCACTCCCCTCTCCCGACACGGGGTGTCGTCCTCCAGCGAGGGCGACACCCCGTCGACATTGCACCCCGTCCCGTCAGAGGGCGCGCTGCAGTCGATCGAGTTCGATGCGGTCCTTGAACTCGTGGCCGATCACGCTGCCGGCGCCCTCGGTGCGTCGGCGATCCGCGCGCGCCGGCCGGGCACCGACGTGTCGTGGATTCGATCCGAGCTCGCCGACGTTGGAGAAGTGCTCGCGGTACTGCGGCGCGGCGACCTCGTCGTGGTCTCTCCTGTTCCCGACATTCGTACCGCGCTCGGTCGCCTCCGCCTCGATGGTGCGGTGCTCGAACTCTCCGAGCTTGTCACCGTGCGGCTGACCCTCCTCGCCACCCGGACGATGCTGCGGGAGATGGACCGACTTGCCGAGGTGTGTCCACGGCTGGCGGCACGCCGCGCGGCGCCGATCGATCGCGCCCTCGAACGCGCGCTCGAGCAGTCGGTCAGCGAGGACGGTGAACTGCTCGACAGCGCCAGCCCGGCACTCGCGGCGGCACGTCGGGAGGTTCATGCTTCCCGGGAGCGCCTGCTGCGGCGGCTCGAGGGCATGTTGCGCGAGATGGACGCGACCGCGCTTCCGTCGGGGGCGACCGTCACGATGCGCGGCGGACGGTACGTGATACCGGTGCGGCGTGATGCGCGCCAACGCCCCGACGGCATCATCCACGACGAGTCGGGCAGTGCCGGTACGCTGTTCATCGAGCCGACTGCGGCGATTGCGCTCGGCAATGCCATGCGCGCGGCCGTGCTCGACGAGGAACGGGAAACGTTGAAGGTGCTGCGGGAACTCACTGAACTGCTCCGTCCGGCGCGCCCCGCGATCGCAGCGCTGCACACGATGGCAGTGGACGTCGACGTGATCAGTGCCCGCGCCGCGTGGGCGCTCGCGAGCGCAGGCGAGGTGCCGGTGGTGCACGACGTTGGTGGGCCGATCGCGCTCCGCGATGCGCGGCATCCGTTGCTGCTCGCCCGCGAGATCCGTGTCGTCCCATTCGACCTCGAGCTGGAGCCCGGCGAGCGCACCCTCCTCATCTCGGGGCCCAACACCGGCGGCAAGACGGTGCTCCTCAAGGGCACGGCGCTCATGATCGCCCTGGCGCAGGCGGGCATCGTGCCGCCGGTGGGCGCCGGTACGGAGCTGCCCGTGGTGCACCACATGTTCGTCGACATCGGGGATCACCAGTCCCTTGCCGACGACCTGTCGACATTTGCCGCGCACGTCGGCGAGCTCCGGCGCATCCTCGACCACGCCGACGCGTCGACCCTGGTGGTGCTTGATGAAATCGGGTCCGGCACCGACCCGGCGGAGGGTGGTGCGCTGGCGATGGCCGTCCTCGAGACGCTCACGCGACGGGGCGTCCTCACCCTGGCCACGACGCACCTTGGAGCGCTCAAGACGTTGGCATCGCGAACACCGGGGGTGGTGAACGGCTCGCTTCAGTTTGACGCGGCGACCCTCTCCCCGACGTATCGGTTCACCAAGGGGATTCCGGGCCGGTCGTACGGCATCGCGATCGCCCGGCGTCTTGGCATCGACCCCGAGGTGGTGGCTGCCGCAGAGGCGCTCGTCCCGGAAGCCGAACGCGATCTCGACCAGTTGATTGCATCGGTGGAGGCGCGCGAGCAGTCGCTTCACAAGCTCGAGGCGACGCTCCAGGAGCGCACCATCGACATCGAGACGCGCGAGGCGGTCGCCGTAAGCCGTGAGTCGATTCATGACGAGCGCGACGCCGCCCTGCGCACTCGAGAGAAGGAGGCCGAGCGCGAGCGTGCCCGGCAGGCCAAGGCCTACCTGCTGGAGGCCCGCAAGCGCGTCGAGGCCGCGCTTTCGCTGGCACGTGGCGCTGTGGATGAGGCGGCAGGGAAGGAGGCCCGGCGCCTCGTCGAGGAGGGAGTTCGGGAGGAATCACTTCGCGCCGACGAGAACGTGGTGGAGCGTGGCGGCGATCGTTCGGCGATCAATGTCGGGGATCGGGTGCGGATGGGAACCGGCAGTACCGGCGACGTGGTCGAGATCCGCGGTGACGGGCGGGCCGTGGTCCTGGTCGGCGCAATGCGATTGGTGGTGCAAGCCGCCTCACTCACGCCGATCGCAGCCCGCGAGCGGCGCGCCGCCGCCGAGGCTCCGATGCTTGGTGACGCCGCCGAGCGGGACGCGGTGCATGAGCTCGACCTGCGTGGCATGCGCGCCGACGAAGCCGAGTCCATGGTGCTCGGTGCGGTGGACGCCGCTGTGCTCTCGGAGCAGCCGACCTTGCGAATCATTCATGGAATGGGCACGGGCGTGCTGCGAGACGTGGTGCGCAGGCTCATGCAGTCGGACAAGCGGGTGGCGTCGTTCGATTTCGCGCCGCGGCAGCAGGGTGGCACGGGCGTCACCGTCGTGGTGCTGCGCTGATGGGACGGATTCCCGACGAGCTCGTGGAGCAGGTGCGTGACACTGCCGACCTTCTCGAGATCGTGCAGGAAAGCGTGCAGCTCAAGCGCCAGGGAAGTGACTATCGCGGTCCGTGCCCGTTCCACGGCGGCACCAACCGCAACTTTGCCGTCATCCCGAAGAAGAACCTCTATTACTGCTTTGTCTGTCATGCTGCGGGCGACGTGTTCACGTGGTACCGGGAACGATTCGGCCTCGATTATCCATCGGCAGTGCGCGAGGTTGCCCGGCGATGTGGCATCGTGATCCCCGAGGCGGTCGAGCGCGCGGGGCCGGACCCCCGCGAACCGCTGTATCAGGCGTGTGACGCCGCGCAGGGCTGGTACGCCACCCAGCTTCGCGATCTCGCCGAGGCCGAACCCACCCGGCGCTACCTCCTCGAACGGGAGTTGTCGCTCGACGCGGCGGCAGAACTCGGGCTCGGCTACGCACCGCGCGGGACGCAATTTGTCGAGGCGATGACTCAGCTCGGCATCGACGAGGCCGTGTTGGTCGAAGCCGCGCTGCTCAGTCGTCGCGAGGATGGGACGGTGTACCCACGGTTTCGGGGTCGGCTCCTCTTCCCGATCCACGACCTGCGTGGGCGCGTCGTCGGGTTCGGCGGACGCATCATCGGAGCGGGTGAGCCGAAGTACCTCAACTCGCCAGAGTCGCCGATCTTCCACAAGGGTGAGCAGCTCTACCACCTGCACCTTGCTCGCAACGCCATCAGGAAGGAAGGGTACGCGATCCTCGTCGAGGGATACTTCGACGTGCAGCGCCTCGCGCTGGCCGGCATCGAACATGTCGTGGCACCGCTCGGTACCGCGACCACCGAGTCGCAGGCGATTCTGCTCAAGCGGTATGCCGCCGAGGTGGTGGTGATGTATGACTCCGATGCGGCCGGGCTCAAGGCGACCTTTCGCGCGGCCGACATCCTCGTGTCACACGGTGTACGGGTGCGCGTGGCGACGATGCCCGCTGGCGAGGATCCCGACACGCTGGCGAGGCGCGGCGGCGCGGCGGCCATCAGGGCGATCGTCGCCGATGCCGAGGATGTGCTCGAACGCAAGCTGCACATGCTTGAGGTGAAAGGATGGTTTGGCGACGTGCGGCGCGCGCGCGAGGCGCTTGATCGCGTCCTCCCGACACTGCGGGCCGCGTCGGACCCGGTGATGAAGGAGCTCTACATCTCCCGCGTCGCCGACCGACTCGGCATTCCCCGGGACACCGTGGCCGCCGAGGCGACAGCACCAATCCGGCCCGTGCCGTCACTCGTTCACCACGCCCCATCGCGACCCACCCGTCGAGCGGCCGGCAGTTCAGGCGACGCGGCCCCGACCCGGGTTGCCACCGCGGAGGTCGAGCGCTTCCTCCTCCGGCTCTTCCTCAACCATCCCGGATGGCTTGATCGCGCCCGCGACGAGCTCGCCCCGGACCTGTTCGTGGTGCGCAGCCACCGGATGCTGTACGCCGCGCTGCTCGCAACTCCTCCGGGATCGACGCCGCCGGTCATGCCGCCCGAGCTGCACCCGCGACTCCAGGAGCTGTCCGAACGGATCGGCGGGCCTGGCCCGTTCGAACCGGAGTTCGACATCGATCGCTCGTATGTCGGTTCATTGAGCGCGCTGGAGGAACGGTCCGACTTCGAGAGCATCGCGGCGGATCCCGATCCGGCCAGTCGGGTGCGACGTCGCCAGGCGCTGAGCCGCGAGGGAAGTGCCCGCTTCTCCATGTATCTTAGGAATCGTTCCCGACCCGAGACCGACCGGGTTCCGCCGCCTGAGGAGGACTAGCCGCTGATGCATCCTGACCTTCCGAAGTTGCTTGACGTGCAGGCCCGTGATCGCCACCTGGCGGAGCTGACAGCCCAGATGCGGGAGATCGATACCGAAGTGGCGGGACTGGACGCGGCGCTCGACAGGGTCCGCGCCGATATCGCGTCGACCACCCGCCTGTCCGACGAAGCGGCGCGTCGCCGTGACGAGCTCGAGACGAAGATCGAGGCCGGTCGGCAGCATCAGGACCGCCGGCGTGAGCGGCTCGAGTTCGTGCGGAATCCGCGGGAGGCAGCCACGCTCATGGGGGACATCGAGGTGGCACGCGGCATCCTGGCCCAGGAGGAATCGGACTGGGTACGGATTTCCGAGGAGGCGACGGACCGCACCACTGCCGTCCGCAGCACGACCGAACGACTCGCTGCCATGGAGCAGGACCAGGCGGAGGGTCGCGAAGGCCTCGCCTCTCGCTCGGCGGTGCTCAAGAGTGAGCTCGACACCGAGCGAGCGGAGCGTGAGCATCTGGCCAGCCAGGTCGACCGTACCCTCCGGCTGCGCTACGACCGGCTTCGGGGGTCCCGCAAGACCGAGGTGCTCGTCCCGGCCATGAAGGCGACATGCACGGCTTGTCATACATCGATCCCCAGCTCGCGCGTCGGCCGACTCGAAGCCGAGGGTATGCTGCTCGACGGCTGCGAGATGTGCGGGGCAATCATCTACTTCGTCGAGGTTCCTGCCTGATCATGGGTGCGCGCTGGCGGGTCGTTCCGGCGCCGGACGCAGCCGCGTGCCATGCCATGGCCGCGGAACTCTCCCTTCCGCTGGCCCTCGCGGGTCTGCTGGTGCAGCGCGGCTTCGACGCTGCCGCTGCCCGCATCTTCCTCCGTCCACCACTCGATGGCCTGTCGACCCCGCACGCGCTCGCTGGCATGGCCGACGCGGTGACCGAGGTGGTGAGTGCCGTGTCGAGGCGAATCCCGATCCTCGTCCACGGTGATTACGACGTGGATGGGCAATGCGCCGCGGCGCTGCTCACCCGTGCGCTGCGCATCGCCGGTGCCGATGTGCATGCATTCGTTCCGCACCGTGTTGAAGACGGCTACGATTTCGGTTCCGCCGGACTCGCGGAGGCAGCGAGGATCGGTGCCGGACTGATCATCACCTGCGACTGCGGGATTACCGCCGTCGAGGCGGTGGCACAGGCCCGTTCCCTGGGCATTCGCGTAGTCGTCACCGATCACCACCTCCCCGGTGCAGTGCTCCCCGACGCCGATGCCGTGGTTGATCCGCAACGCGCCGACGACACATCCGGCCTCAATGATTTGTGCGGGACCGGGATCGTATTCAAGCTGGTGCAGGCGCTGGTGGAACCGCTTGGACTCCCCGCCGGCCTGCCGTTCCACTTCCTCGACCTCGTCGCCATGGCGACTGTTGCCGACGTCGTCCCGCTGCGCGGCGAGAACCGCATACTCGTGAAGCACGGCCTGCGCGTCCTTGCGAGTTCCCGCTGGGCGGGGCTCCGGGCGTTGGTCGCAGCGACCGGTCTCGGGGGCGCCGCACTCAGGGCCGGGCAAGTGGGCTACATCCTGGCGCCCCGACTCAACGCGGTGGGCCGCATCGCCGATGCGAAGGATGGACTCCGACTTCTCCTCACGGACGACGACGCCGAGGCGGGGGCGCTCGCGGTGCGACTCGAGGCGCTCAATCGGGAGCGACAGGCGCTGGATCAGCGGATCCTCGAGCAGGCTCTGGAACAGGTCGCGACGCACTATGCTGATCCGCGGCAGCATCCCGCGATCGTGCTCGCCAGTGAGGGATGGCATCCCGGTGTGATCGGCATCGTCGCGTCACGCGTCGTGGAACGGTACGGTCGTCCGACATTCCTGATCGCGCTCGACGGTGAAACCGGCAAGGGAAGTGGGCGCAGCATCACGGCGTTTGACCTGCATGGTGCACTGCAGCGCTGCGGCGACCTGCTCCTGCGATTCGGGGGCCACCGGATGGCCGCCGGGCTCACCATCGCCCGCGAGGAAGTGGCAGCGTTCCGGGATCGCCTCAACGAGGTGGCCGCGTGCGAACTGACCCCCGACGACCTCGGCCCAACGCAGAAGGTTGACCTCGAACTTCTGCTGAGTGAGGTGACGCCGGAACTCGAGGTGCTGCTCCGCCACCTCGAGCCGTGCGGCATGGGCAACCCGGCGCCGGTTTTCGGGGTGCGGGGCGTGCACCTGCAGGATCCCCGGGTGGTCGGGACCAACCACCTGAAGGGGACACTCCAGGGAGGCAGCGCGACGATCGATGCGATCGCGTTCGGTTGTGGCGACCAGGTCAGCATCCTGCACCGCGGACGCATTGATGCGGCCTTCCGCCTCGAGGTGAACGAGTACCGCGGACGGGTGACGCTCCAGGCGAAGATCTGTGCGTTGACGGAGCCGACCTGACGCGGATCGTGAGCGGTGCCTGGCGTGGGCGGCGGCTGGCGGTGCCGTCGGACCCGGGCGTCCGGCCCACCACCGAGCGCGTGCGCGAAGCGTGGCTCGCGATCCTCGGTCCCGAGCTGCCGGGGGCCCGCGTCCTCGACCTCTGCGCCGGAAGCGGTGCGCTGGGACTCGAGGCTTTGTCCCGCGGCGCATCCCACGCCACGTTCATCGATTCGAGCGCGCGGGCGATCGACACCATCCGCCGCAACATCAACGCGCTCGGCGTTGGCGACCGGACCGTTGCCCGGCGCACCGATGTGCTGCGATTCGCCAACACGCTGGGCCGGGGCGACTTCGACCTGGCCCTTGCCGATCCGCCGTTCGCCACCGACCTCGCCGAACGTCTCGCAGCCCGCTTTCGCGCCGCTCCGTTTGCCGCCGTGTTTGCGGTCGAGCACTCGCCGAACCGCGTGATCGACGGCGACGAGACCAGGCGCTGGGGCGACATCGCCGTCACCTTCCTCAGGGCGCCATGAACCGCATCGCGATCTATCCGGGATCATTCGATCCCCCGACCCGGGGCCACGAGGACCTGATCCGCCGTGCGCTCGGGATGTTCGACCAGCTCATCGTGGCCGTCGCGATCAATCCGAACAAGGAGCCGCTCTTCTCCGTGGACGAGCGGCTCGCGATGCTCCGGACGGCGTTCGACGGCAATCCGAGAATCGAATTCGCGTCGTTCTCGGGACTGCTGGCGGATTTCGCCCGCGCCCGACAGAGCACGATCGTGCTTCGCGGCCTCCGCGCCGTCAGCGACTTCGAGTACGAGTTCCAGATGGCAATGATGAACCGGCGGTTGCATGGCGAACTCGAGACCGTGTTCCTCGTACCTGCCGTCGACCTGACCTATCTCTCGTCATCGCTGATCCGCGAGGCGGCGCGTTTCGGGGCCAATGTCGACGGGCTGGTGCACCCTGCCGTGGCCGACGCGCTTCGCCGCAAGTTTCCGCAGTGACCTTCCGGGACGTCATCAGGGAGCGAGCCGCCGGCCTGCGTGCCCGGATCGTGATGCCCGAGGGTCTTGACCCCAGGGTGCAGCGCGCCGCCGAGATCCTCGATCGACTCGGTATTGCGGCGCCGATTGTCGTCAACACCGAGACGGTCGATCCGGGCTCCGACAGCAGGGTCGCGGCGGTCGCGCTGCATCTTCGGAATCGCCGACCAGATGCCGTGCGCGACGGCCTCCACGCCCTCGACCTGGCCGGCGACCCGATCCGATTCGCGGCGTCGCTGGTGGCGCTCGATGAGGCCGACGGCTGCGTGGCCGGCGCCGTCGCGACCACCGCCGACGTGTTGAAGGCGGCACTCTGGGCCATCGGCCCGCGAGCGCCTGGCGGGGCGGTGTCTTCCGCGATGTATCTGGGGATGCCTGATGGCAGCACCTTCACCTTCACCGACATCGCGGTGGTGCCGCGGCCCTCACCCGCGGCGCTGGCCGACGCCGGAGCGGCAGCCGCCCGCGATCGCGCGCGCCTGGTGGGAGACACCCCGGTTGTGGCATTCCTTTCGTTCGCCACCCACGATAGCGCCACGGGGCAGGATGTTGACCACGTGCGCGAGGCGGTCGCCCGCTTCCGGGAGATCGCGCCGGACGTCTGTTGCGACGGACCGCTGCAGGTTGACGCCGCGATCATCCCGGCCGTTGCCGCCCGCAAGTGTCCCGGCTCCCCGGTGGCCGGTGGCGCCAACATCCTGGTCTTCCCGACCCTCGATGCCGGCAACATCGGCTACAAGCTGGTACAGCGCCTCGGAGGGGCCAGCGCCGCCGGCCCGCTCCTGCAGGGGCTGGCCCGTCCGCTTTCCGACCTGTCGCGAGGCGCCACTCCGGATGATATTGTGGATGTCGCAGCCATGGTCGCGCTGCAGGGCGCTGTCGAGCCACCCGAACTCCAGGAGTTGCACGGATGACCTTTGAATCGAGCCGCGATCCCAGCGGCGTGACGATCCTGACGGTGGAAGGACAGCTCATCGTGGCCAATCGGCAGGAGCTCAAGCAGCTCGTGGGCGACGCCCTTGATCAGGGTGATCGCAAGTTCGTCCTCGATTTCGACAAGACAGCGTACATCGACTCGTCCGGGCTCGGCGCGCTCGTCTCCATCAACAAGAAGGTTCGGGAGGCCGGGGGCGAGCTGCGCCTGTCCGGCCTCAACGAGGACCTGAGTTCCCTGTTCGAGCTCACCAAGCTCGACACGCTGTTCGTCATCGCCGACTCCGCGACCGAGGCCCTCGCGGGATTCTAGGTGGTGATCGATCCCTCGATGGAGTCGCCACGGCGTCCAGCAGGTCGCGATCATTTCTCGCTCGACCTTGCCACCGACCTCTCGCAGGTGGGAGAAGTGGTCGAGGCGGTCGCGGCATGCTGCTTCGCGGGCGTGACCGCCACAACCCGCACCCGCTTCCGTCTTTGCACCGTAGTGGCCGAGGCGGTCGCAAACGCGATGGTGTACGGCAACGGCAACGACCCCACCCGGCGAGTGCTGGTCGATGTCGAGTTGCACCAGGATCGCGTTGTAGTGGGCGTCACCGACGAGGGTGAGGGCTTCGATCCTGCCGTGGTGCCCGATCCCACCGACGACGACATGCTCGAATCCGAATGCGGTCGCGGCATCTTCATGATCCGCCGCCTCGCCGATGCTGTTTCGTTCAACGCGCGGGGAAACACGATCTGGATGACGCTGCCGCGCTGCTGACCAACCTCGGCAATGTGCTGTCCCCGCTTGGCACCCTGACGGGGGCCACGCTCCGCCTGTGGCGCCTCGAGGGCGAGCGCTACCGGCTCATCGCCGCACCCCCAGGTGCCGAGCAGCCGAGCGCGCCGCGCGCTGCCGGCGCGGATACAGCGTGGCTCGCACTCCCCGACCACGATGACGTTTTCCTCGAAGTCGTGTCAACGTCCGACGTCGTGGCCGACGAGATCGGGAGGCGGGTGGTCCCCGTCGTGGGCGCGCTGTTCGAGGCCGAACGCACCACGCTCACGCTGACCACCGAGCTCGCCGCCCGCTACGAGGAAATCGACCTTCTCTACTCGATCGGCGAGTTGCTCGGTCGTGCCCGCGCGGTCGAGGAAGTTGCCGCCATCATCCTGCGCGAGGTGACAGGGGTCGTGGGTGCCCGCCGCGCCGGCCTCCGCCTCGTGGATGACACCGCGCAGCAGCTCCGCACGGTCGCGATGATCGGTGTCGCCGACGGCATCGTCCCGGCCGCGGTGTCGGTGGACGACGAGACGGCGGTGATCGCGCGTGCCTACCGCACCCGCAAGATCGCGACGGGTCAGCAGCCGGAATGGGTCTCGGGAGAGCTGCTCGCCGTTCCCATCATGTATGCCGCGGCAGGGCAGCCATCGCGCGTGGTCGGCACGCTCTCCCTCGCCGATCGCGCCGGCGGTGGATCGTTCACGAGGGAGGAAACGAAACTTGTTTCCGCGGTTGCGACCCAGATCGGCGCGGCACTCGAGAATGCGCGCCTGGTCGCTCGGGAGAGGACGCAGCATCGCGTCGAACATGAGCTCAAGCTCGCCCATGATCTCCAGGTGCGTCTCATGCCGACCCCCGAGGTGGTCCGGGGTGACGCCGACATCGCCGTGCGGACGTTCGCCGCAGAATCACTCGGCGGGGACTTCTACACCTTCCTTCGCCTTGGTCGGGGCCGGGTTGGGGTCATGCTCGGCGACGTGTCGTCGCATGGTTTCTCCGCCGCGCTCATTGCCGCACAGGTCATGGCTGCTGCCGGCATCCACTCCCATTCGGAATCAACCCCCGACGCGATGCTCACGCTGTTGCATCGCTCGCTCGCCGCCGAGCTGGAATCGACGGAGATGTACCTCACGATCTGCTACGCGGTGTTCGACCCAACTGCCGGACGGATCAGCTACTCGAACGCCGGCCACCCCTACGCGTTCCGGGTGCCGCGCTTCGGCCCGGCATCCCGTCTCTCCCCCACATCACCTCCGCTCGGCCTCGCGGGGACCGAGTTCACCCGCCGCGTGTCACCGTGGCACTTCACGCAGGACCTCCTGGTGGCATTCACCGACGGCCTGGTCGACCAGGTCGGTACCAATGGCGAACGGTACGGAGAGGTGCGCCTGCTGACGGTGGTGGAGGAGGAGCGGCTCCGGACGCCAGAGGAGATCGTCGACGCAGTGTTTCACGACCTCGATGAATGGGGTGGCGAGATGGGCGATGACCGGACGCTGCTCGTCATGAGGATGTAGTGCGAGCGAGGAAGATGCTCGGCCAGCATTTTCTTGTCGATCGCAACCTGCTCGACCGGATTGCCGGTGCCACCGGCGCCACGGCAGGCGAGGTGGTCCTCGAGATCGGGCCGGGGCAGGGCGCCCTCACCGAGGCGCTGCTCGACACGGGGGCGACGGTTGTCGCCATCGAACGCGACGAGCGCATGACCGCCGCGCTCACCCGTCGGTTTGCCGGTCGCGACTTCGCACTCATCGCCGGCGATGCGCTCGAGTTCTCGTGGGCGGAACTGGTCGCGCCCTGGACCGCTAGCGGCATGCCGTGGCGTGTGGCGGGCAACATCCCGTACTACATCACCTCCCCGCTGCTCGATCGGGCCCTGTCTCCGCCACTCCCGGCGAGCGTCACCTTCCTCGTGCAGAAGGAAGTCGCTGATCGCGTGGTCGCGCCCGCCGGGCACGACGACTACGGTGCGCTGTCGATCGGCATTCAGGCGGTGGCCGTGCCGACGCGGGAGTTCCTCATTCCCGCGGGCGCGTTTCGGCCCCCGCCACGGGTCGACAGCGCCGTCCTGCACTTGGTGCCTCGGGCGGTCCCGCTGGTCGAAGCGGACCAGATCGGCGCGCTGCGACAGCTTGTCACCTCGCTCTTCTCATATCGGCGCAAGCAGATGCATCGGGCCGTTCGGGAGGCCCTCGGTGTTGACGGAACCGTCGCGAGCGCGGTGCTCGAGACCGCCGGGATCGAGCCGTCAGCACGGCCGGAGGTCGTCCCGGTGGATGGGTTCATCAAGCTTCTCGCTGCAGTGCAAAAGTACCGGGGGGAGCACCAGGCAACGCCGTGAACTCCAGGTCGCCTCGCACCCACGCCACGGCGTCGGTGGAGCGCGCGGCGAGTGGCGTCTGCGCCCGTACCGGGCTAGATCTGGAGATGCCCTCCCGTACATGGCTCATCCCGGTGGCCGCTGCCGTTGGCATCGCGCTCCTGATATCCGGGATCAACCCGCACGAACGGTCAACCTGGCTGATGGAAGTCGCGCCGGTCCTCGCGGTGTTCCCCCTGCTGATCGTCACCGGTCGTCGATTCCCGCTCACGTCGTTGCTCTACCTGCTCATCGCCGCACACGCCGCCATCCTGATCCTGGGCGGTGCCTACACCTACGCCCGGGTACCCCTCGGCGCGTGGGTGCAGGAGTGGCTCGACCTCTCCCGCAATCCGTACGACAAGCTGGGACACCTTGCCCAGGGCTTGGTTCCGGCTCTCGCAGCGCGAGAGCTGTTCGTGCGCCGGGAGGTCGTTCGCGGCCGATCGTGGATTGGCGTGCTCGCCGTCGCCGTGGCGCTGTCGGTGAGCCTGTTGTACGAGCTGGTTGAATGGGCTGCGGCGCTGATGCTCGGACAGGGCGCCGACGCCTTCCTTGGCATGCAGGGCGATCCATGGGATACCCAATCCGACATGGGCATGGCACTGCTCGGCGCGCTCTGTGCGGTGGTTCTCCTGGCCGGCATTCACGATCGCCAGCTTGCCCGGATGTCCCGCCCCGTTTCCCACGGGGAGGCAGGCTGATGCAGCGAGAACCCGGCCGTTCACCCGGGCCCGCCGTGATCAACCTCGCCGACAAGCTCGCCCTGGTCGACGCGCCTTGGTCGCCGCGAGTCGTTGCCACGCTCAACGACTACGACGTGAAGGTCGCTCGCGTGACCGGCGAATTCATCTGGCACGCGCACGACGACACCGACGAGATGTTCCTTGTGGTGTTCGGCATCCTCGGCATCGAGTTTCGGGACCGCACGGTGGAACTGCGCGTCGGGGAGATGATCGTGGTACCGCGTGGCGTCGAGCACCGGCCGTTCGCCCGGGAAGAATGCCATCTCCTGCTGATCGAACCGCGCGGCACCGTGAACACCGGCGATGCTGATTCGCCGCTGCGTGCGCCGAATGACGTATGGGCGTGAGTGGTCGCGCAGCCTCACTGACACACCTTCCCCGCGCGCTTGCCGCCCGGGTATCAGACACTGAGAGGATCCCGCAATGAGTCTCCCCCCGGTTCGCACGCGCGACGAGTATGTCCCGCTCACGCATGAACAGTTTCGCGAGCGATTCATGGCACGATTTTTTGACCCGGTGTTCGAGGAAGTCTCAGCTGAGCTCGAGCGGGTGTTCGAGAAGGCCTGGGACGGATACATCCAGTACCGCAAGTCTCCGCGTAAGCAACCGGCCGGCGAGGGATTTGCCGACCCAGGGTTCGAGTTGCCGGTGGAGTGGTTGGCGACGCGCGATGCCATTGCGAGGGCCGAGCACCGCCATCGCGATCCGGCATCCCCGTCGCGCATCCTCGTGGTGAACGGATCGACCAGGAGCGAGCATACCTGCCCGGGAGAGATCTCGAAGACCCGCCGACTCGCCGAGGCCGCGCAGGCGATCATCGAGTCGGTCGACGGATTCGAGGTCGACTTTCTCGACCTCTCGACGCTCGCCGACGAGCCGTGGAAGGTGATCCATCCCTGCAAGGCATGTGTGTCTACCACGATGCCGCTCTGTCACTGGCCCTGCTCCTGCTATCCCAACCACGCCCTCGGCCAGACCAACGATTGGATGGCCGAGATCTATCCGCGCTGGACCGCCGCCCACGGCGTGATGTTGGTCTGCCCCGTGCACTGGTACCAGGCGCCGGCCAGCCTCAAGCTCATGATCGATCGACTGGTCTGCGCGGACGGCGGCAATGCCGATCCCACGACCACGCGTGGCAAGGACCCGGCGCTGGCCAAGTCGCTGGAGCTCGAGGGATGGGATTATCCGAAGCACCTGGCTGGTCGCGGGTTCGCGGTCCTCACCCACGGTGATGCATCGGGACCGGAGACGCTCCGGCGGCTCCTCGCAGAATGGCTCACCGACATCGGGATGATTCAGGCGGGAGCCCAGGCGGTCGTGGACACGTGGATCGGATACTACAAGCCATACGCGACGAGCCACGAGGATCTCGACGCCAGCCCAGAGACGTTCGCGCTGGCAGAAGCCGCCGCCGCATCGCTTGTCGGCCTCGTCAGGCAGCTTCGTAGCGGGACGTACCACCGCCCCGACGAGCACGTCGAGGCGCCACGCGAGAAATGATCACCCGAACCACATGGAACACCGCATGAGCAACGAACTGAATCAGCCGGGGTTCGTCCCGCTGGCTTCATACGAGGAATATTCGCCGGCGGAAATGGAAACACGGAGTCGTGCGTTCGCGGCCGCCATGCAACGCAGGCGGACGATCCGGCAGTTCAGTGACCGACCGGTACCCGAATCGGTGATCGCAGCGTGTGTCGAGGCCGCCGGCACGGCGCCCAGCGGTGCGCACCAGCAGCCGTGGCACTTTGTCGTGGTTGGCGATCCCGGTACCAAGCGGGCGATCCGCGAAGCGGCCGAGGCGGCCGAAGCGGAGTTCTACGCCACCGCTCCCGCCGAGTGGCTCGCGGTGCTGGCGCCGCTCGGAACCGACAGTCACAAGCCGTATCTCGAGATGGCACCGTACCTGATCGCGGTATTCGCTGAGCGGTACGGACTCAAGCCCGACGGGTCGCGCCAGACGCACTACTACGTGTCGGAGTCGGTCGGTATCGCCACCGGGTTCCTGCTTGCCGCGCTGCACCATGCGGGGCTCGCCACGCTCACCCACACTCCCAATCCGATGGCGTTCCTGTCCACAATCCTGGACCGCCCCGCCAACGAGCGCGCCGTCATGCTGGTCGTGGCAGGATACCCGGCCACCGGCGCGCGGGTCCCCGATCTCAGCAGGAAGCCGCTTGGGGAGATCGCGACCTTTCGCTGATCAGGTAGCGTCGAGGAATGCCACCCAGAACCGTTCCCCCGGATCGGTCCAGAGGCATACCACGGTAAATCCGGCGTTCCTGACCAGCGCGTCGAGCATCGGCCGGTCGTACTTGTAGGACGACTCCGTCCAGATGGTCTCGCCGGCGTCGAACCGCACCTGCCGGCCCGCCACCTCGACCTCCTGGGCGATCAGCGATTCGAGGTGCATCTCGATCCGCGACTCCGTGC
>JACDBX010000118.1 GCA_013694695.1 Gemmatimonadales bacterium
GTGGGCGCCGACCTGCAGGCCCAGCGTGACGACCGGGTAAACCGGCGCTCGCTTGGCGGTGTGGCTGGCCCGGACATCCTTGTCTCGCAGCGCGAGACCGTGCGCGAACTCGGGGCATTCGTGCAGCTCACCATCCCGATCACTGCGCGTTGGCGACTCAGGACCGGCACACGCCACGACCGGAGCCGCTTCGCCGTGCGCGACGACCTCGTGACCGACGGCGACGCCAGCGGTCAGCGAACGATGGCGGCCAACAGCGGACACCTGGCGCTCACCTGGCTACCGAACCCCGCGGTGACGGCGTGGGCCTCGATCGCCACCTCATTCGAGACCCCGACGACCACCGAGCTCACGAATCGTGTCGAGGGCGACGGTGGGTTCAATACCGAGCTCGACCCACAACGCAGTGTCGCCACTGAGGTCGGCGTGCGCGCGGCGCGGGGGCGATGGCGCGGGGAGGCGACCGCATATCGCAGCGTGACCCGCGATGCACTGGTTGCGTTCCGGGAAGATGCCGGCCGCACGTACTTCCGGAATGCGGGCCGGACGCGCAGTACTGGCATCGAGATGGCGGCGTCGGTCGCGCTCGCACCGTCGATACTGCTTCTCACCACGCTGACACACAACAAGGCTGTCTTCACCGATTACACGCTGATGGATGGCGCCGAATCCATCGACCTTTCCGGACGTCGGCTGGCGGGAGTGCCGGCCACCGTCGCCAGGATTGGACTGCAGGGAGTGATCGCACGGAAAGTTCGCGTCGATGTCGATCACGCATGGAGCAGCGCGATGCTGGCCGACGACCGCAACCTGATCACCGTACCCGGCTGGGGATGGGGCGTCACCGGCGCCCGCGTGAGATGGGAGCAACCGTGGGGACGGTATCGACTCGAACCGTTTGCCGGGGTGTCCAATGTCTTCAATCGCGACTATGTCGGGTCGGTGACCATCAATGGAGGCGGAGGTCGAGTGTACGAGCCCTCACCGGGACGCACCGTGTTCATCGGAGCGTCGGTCGGAAATCGCTGAGAACAGGCCGTCAAAGCAATCCCACCGGATCGCGGTCGACGCTGATCCGGACGCCGCCCCGATTCCCGCCGATCCGGGAGGCCACGGTTCGCACCCACCGTCCGAGCGCATCGGAAGGTCCCTTCAGGACCAGGTGGAAGCGCCATCGATCCTTGATCCGCTCGACGGGGCATGGCGCGGGACCGAGCACCAGTATCGGCAGTTCCGCCCGGGCCACGATCCGCTCGCACCAGTCGGCCAGCGCTGCCGCGCGGCGATGAACGGCAGCGGGATCGACGCCGCTCAGCACCACATGCACCAGGGAAGTATGCGGCGGATACGCCGGGGTGCGCCGCGCCTCGAGTTCGGTGCCGAGAAATCCCTCAGCGTCGTGCCGGGCAGCGAACTGCAGCGCGGGATGATTCGGCTGCCGGGTCTGCACCAGCACCCGGCCGCCGCGTGGCCCGCGCCCGGCGCGCCCTGATACCTGTGCAATGAGCTGGAAGGTTCGCTCGGCGGCACGGAAGTCGGGGAGGTGAAGCGCGATATCGGCATCGATCACGCCAACGAGCGTGACATTCGGGAAGTCGATGCCCTTGGCGATCATCTGGGTGCCGAGCAGGATGTCGACCTCACCGCGACCGACCTGATCGAGGATCCGGTGGTGCGCCCATTTCCCCGAGGTGGTGTCCAGGTCCATCCTGGCGAGCCGCGCCGAAGGGAAGCGCTCCGCCATGAGGCGCTCGAGTTGTTGCGTACCGGCGCCCACCGCCCGCGTGGTGCCGCCACCGCACAGCGTGCATTCGGCATGCGGCAGCTCCCGGTGATCACAGTAGTGGCATCGCAGTTCGTCGGGGTGACGGTGCATCGTGAGCGAGATGCTGCAGTTCGGGCATCCCGCCACGTCGCCACACGCGCGGCACTGCTGGAACGCTGCCCAGCCCCGTCGATTGAGCAGGAGCAGCACCTGCTCTTCGCGCGCAAGCGCACTCGTGACTGCGGTGTCCAGGGCCGTGGTCCACGGCAACGCCCCCGCACCCTCGACCTGACCGGCGGTTCGAAGGTCCACCAGCTCGACCGTAGGCATGGGACGACTGCCGATGCGCTCGGCGAGGCGGATGACACGCCCGGCGGGCTCCAGCCGCACCCAGCTTTCGAGCGACGGCGTGGCCGATCCGAGTATGAGCCGCGCTCCCTCGTTGCGGGCACGCATGGCGGCGACCTCGCGGGCGTGGTAACGCGGCGTCTCACCGTTCTTGTATGTCGATTCGTGCTCCTCATCGAGGACGATCACGCCGAGATCTCGCACCGGCGCGAACACCGCAGAGCGCGCCCCCACTGCCACCCGGCGGTCACCGCGGCGAAGCGCGCGCCATGCGTCGGCGCGCTCGCCATCACTCAGCCCACTGTGCAGCACCGCGACGCTGTCGCCGAACATTCCCCGCACCCGGCTCACGGTCTGGGGCGTGAGCGCGATCTCGGGAACGAGGATGATCGCGCCCCGGCCCATGTCGAGCATCCGACGGATATGTTCGAGGTACACCAGCGTCTTCCCCGACCCGGTCACGCCAAACAGCAGCGCGGCCTCTCCGATCGGGATCGCGTCGATCGCCGCGAGGGCGTCGGCCTGCATTCTGGTGATCGTGCCGGGGGGCGGCGACACCGGGTGCGACGCAAACGGATCGCGCTCCACCGGTATCTCGTCGACCGCCACCAGCCCGGCATCGACCAGCGATCGCAGTGGTGCATCGGAGCTTCCCGTTGCGTCGAGCAGTTCGCGCACCGCCATCGGGCCGACATGTGCTTCCAGCGTGCGGTAGATCGCATCCTGCTTGGGGGAGCGCGCGAAAATTCGCTCACGCTCCAGCAACGGAAGAGGATCGCCAGGCAGTGAGGCCACGCGGATGGTCGCGGTACCCGCAGTCGTGTCGGGTGAGGTGATCTCCAGTTCGAGCGCCCCGACTCGCTGCAATCGGTCGGCTACGTCCCACATTGGGCGCTTGAAGTGCCGGGACGCAATGGCAACCGATGCCCGCCCCCCGCGCGCGACCAGCCAGACGAGAAGCCGTTCCGCTGTGCCCCCGACCTGCATGTGCCGGGGGCCGGTCACCACCATCTGGACGATCGATTCACCCCAGAGAGCCGCCGGCAGCATGCTTCGGAGCACCAGGCCGGGGGCGGCCCCGTAGTAGCGCGCCACCTGCCCCGCGAGTTCGAGGAGCTCCGGCGGTACCGCGGGTCCGCTGTCCGGCGCAGCCAGGATATCGCGCGACTCACCGGGCGGCGCCGGGGCGTCGATCGCCGTCACGATTCCGATCAGCTCGCGGCGCCGAACAGGAACGACAACGCGCGCCCCGGGGAGCGCGCGGTCGGCGAGTGCCGGAGGAACGAGATAGGTGTACGGCTCGGCCACCGGAAGTGGTAGCGCCACCTGTGCGAACGCGGCAGTCATCGTCGGGTGATACCCAGGCCCGGGGCGTCTGGAAGCGCAAGCTGTCCGCCGGTGATGGTGGCTCCCTCGAACGGGTCGTTGCGAAGCAGCGCCGCACCATCGAGGTCGACGATGTCGACGAGCGGGGTGACCTGTGCCGCAGCGGTGATCCCCAGCGACGACTCGATCATGCACCCGACCATGACCATCATGCCGTGCGACCGGGCGATGGCGATCATCCGCAGTGCCTCCCGCAGGGAACCGCACTTGGCAAGCTTGATGTTGATTCCATCGACCCTGCCCGCGAGGCGCGCGATATCGATCGACGTGACACAGCTCTCGTCGGCAATGAGCGGGATGCGGGCGGCACGGCGCACATGGGCCAGCCCGTCGAGGTCGTGCGGCATCACCGGTTGCTCGAGCACCGTCACGCCGAACTCCTCGAGAACCGGCAGCATCTTCACGGTATGCGCGGCGGTCCAGCCGCAGTTCGCGTCCACCCGAAGCTCGCGGTCGGTGGCGTCGCGGATGGTCCGCAGTAACTCGAGATCCCGATCGGACCCCAGCTTGATCTTCAGGATCGGATAGCCCGACGCCTCCGCGACCTTCTTCCGGATCATCTCGGCGGTGTCGATGCCGATCGTGAATGTCGACTGCGGAGCCGCCGCAGCGTCGAGGCCCCAGAGCCGCCATACCGGCACGCCCAGCCGCTTGCCGACGAGGTCGTGCAGCGCCGACGAAATCGCAGCGCGTGCGGCGGCATTGCCGCGAAGCGCCAGTTCCATTCGCCGCTCGATCGCCTCGAGCTGGTGAGGGTCGTCGCCGAGGAGCGGTGCGTACATTGCGACCGCCGCCTGCACCGTCTCGAGGGTCTCGCCGTAAAACCGGGTCGCGGCCGCCTCACCCCAGCCCTCGTGTCCGTCGGCGTCCTTGATCCGGACCATCAGGGTGCGGTAGTCGCTCTGCCCGCCGCGCGCGATGATGAACGGATGACGGGTCGTGAGGTTCAGGATTTCGGTTTCGAGTTCGAGCGGCATGGCGGTGGTCCGGTTGGTTGTGGGCAAGGACGAGCCCTGAAGTCAGGCCATCGCTTGCACGGTCGCGATCACGCCCCGCGCAAGTCGACGGGGCACGTACCCGCCCTCCATCAGGGCAATGATCGGGACGTCGAAGCGCTCAGTGAGACGTTGCGTCCAGGTGGCGTAATCGGCGGGCTCCAGAGTGAACCCACCCAGGGGATCGCCCTGCATCGCGTCGTATCCCGCGGAGACGATGACGATGTCAGGTGTCCAGCCGGTTGTGGCTGCAACCACTGCTGCCCACAGTGCGTCCACATAGACCGCGCGTGGGAGGCCCGGGCCGAGCGGCACGTTGAAGCAGTTGCCGACGCCGCGTTCGTCGGCCGCACCCGTGCCGGGATACCATGGCCACTGGTGCATCGACACGAACCGGGTGCTCGCCTCGTTGTCGACCATGGCCTGCGTGCCGTTTCCATGGTGCACGTCCCAGTCAACGATGAGCACGCGGTCACGCCCCTCGGCCCGCGCGGACGACGCCAGCACCGCCGCATGATTGACAAGACAGAACCCCATCGCCTGCGCCGCGAGGGCGTGATGGCCTGGTGGTCGGATGGCCACGAATGCCCCGCCACCACTGGACATCACATGACGCAGTGCGGCGTGGGTTGCGCCGGTCGCGCCGAGCACCGCATTCCAGCTTCCCGGGCCCGCAGGCGTGTCAGGATCGAGGATGGCGCCCCGGTCGGCCGCCTCGCGAAGCTGGCGCAGGTGGGCGAGTGGGTGTCGGGCCAGCAGCGGATCGATTGTCGCTGGGGCCGCATCGGTCACGTCGATGCCCTCAGCGGCGAGCTCCTCCAGCACGACGGCGAGCCGCTGCACCTGCTCCGGATGCCCTGGGCCGGTTCCGTGGCCCAGCCCTGCGACAGACGTGAAGACCTGCACCCGGATGCTCAGCGGATCGCGCGACGACGACGCCGCAACACGATCAGCGCGGCGCCATCGGGAATGTCGGCGTCGCTGAGCGACGCTGCCTCGTTGCGCAGCTCAATGCCCCGGAATTTCACCACGAACTCCGCCGGAGCATCCTGTTCCCCCACCACGTCGAGCACCCGCTGCTTCACGGCACCAACTGGCGTGCCCACGGGGAGGGAAAGCGTGATGTCGTCCCACGCATCGTGCATCCGGACCCGCAGGGTCACGCTCTCATTCATGCGGCGGGAGCCGCCGCCCGCTGGGTCATGGGGTCAGCAGCGGGGGGGAGCGTCGAGAGGAACCGCGCCACCTGTGCGTCGAACAGCAGCGTCGATGCTCGAACCGCCGTGACCGCCTCTATCGTGGAAGCCGAGATCACGATCTCCTCTCCCCCCTGGCCGCGAAGGAGGAGCCAGCCCGCGCCCTCACGTTCAGGAAACGCGGCGTACTGGGGCACGCGCTCGCCGAAGAATCGCTTCGCGCGCAGAAGCACGTCTTCGGAACGCAATGATGTCGACACTTCATGCACCATCGTCACTGTCCCCCTGTAGGGTCGGTCGGCAGGGGTCGCGCATCGACCACGGCCTCGCTTGGTGAACTGGCCCGGAACAGATCGGTGATCCTCGCCTTCCGGCGGACCACCAGCACCAGCTCGCCGGCAAGCGCGTGTTCGATCCCCTGCACAGAAAGATACGCGGGCAGCGTGGTGCCAGGGGGCACCCTCACGCGGTAGGTGGCACCGCGCCAGGGAAAATCCACCTCCGCCGGGACTTCGCGCACCACGCACTCGATGAAACAGTCTCCGTCGACCAGGAAGGTGCCGGGTGCCACCTCCTCGCCGTCCTGAAAGAAGAGCGGGTCCCACGGCGCGCCGGCGTGCCGGGCGTGGTTCGCGTCGACGGCCCGGTCGAAGGCTTCGAGCGCGTGGTCGTCAGCGCGCCATTCAACGTGATGCCGCAGCTCGTGGATGAGCGTCTCCCACGTCTCGGCATCCCAGTCGAACTCCGGGTCCAGTGCCGCAAGCGCCGCGAAAGATCCGTGGTAGAGGACCACCCTGCTCTGGCTCGCGGCGGGATCACCACCGTCGATGTTGAGCGGTACGCACTCGCCCAGGGTGAACACGTCGGCGCGCTCGGGATGCGCCACCGTCCGCGGTGACACCACCACCTCGGTGATACCATCGAAATACGCTGCAGGGATGTCGCGCACCATCGCGTCGACCGTCGCCTCGAACTCAGCCAGCCGCAAGGTGGTCAGGCGTTCTCGAGGGCCTGCGCGAGATCGGCGATCAGGTCCTCGTAGTGTTCGACGCCAACGGAAAGACGCACCAGTCCGGGGGTGATCCCGAATCGCGCCTGCGCATCCTTCGCGACGTCGGCGTGGGTCATCGACGCGGGATGCTCGGCGAGCGATTCGGTACCACCAAGACTCACTGCCAGGCGGACAAGCTTGAGGGCATTGAGCACGCGGAACGCGGCGGCCTCGCCGCCCCGGACCTCGAAGGCGATCAGCGACCCGGGGCCGGTGCATTGCCGCTGGTAGAGCTCGTGCATTGGATCGCCTTCATCGAGCTCACCGAGATAGTGCAGCGTCTCGACAGCGGGATGTTGCTTGAGGAAGCGCGCCACGTAGCCGGCGTTCTTCATCGCCGCGGTCATCCGCATCTTGAGGGTTTCGAGCGAGCGCATCAGGAGCCAGCCATCCATGGGGCTCAGCATCGAGCCGAGGAAGGTCCGGAGCGCCCTGACCGGTGCCATGGCAGCGGCAGACCCGAGCGCCGCCCCGGCGATCACGTCGCTGTGCCCCCCGATGAACTTTGTTGCGGAATACACGACGATGTCAGCGCCGTGCTTCAGTGGCTGCTGCCAGAGCGGGCCGAGCAGGGTGTTGTCGACCACAACGACAGGCGGACGATCGACCGTGCCAAGGCGCCGAGCCATCGCGGCCATCGCGGCAATGTCGGTGAGGCCGTTGGTCGGATTCGCGGGCGTCTCGATCAGGACCGCGCCTACCGGGCGACCGCCGATCACAGATCGCAACGATTCCTCGTGCGGCTCGGGGCGCTCTCCGGCAGGGATCGCGATCGCCTCGACATTCCAGTTCGGGAGCACGTGGTGAAGGAAGTGGTCAGAACCACCGTAGATGGGCGCGGTGAACAGGACCACGTCGCCGGGGCGCAGCGACGCGAGCAGGACGGTGGTGGTGGCCGCCATGCCACTGGCGAAGGTGGCGCACGCCTCGGCCTCGTCCCAGATACAGAGCCGGTCCTCGAGGATCTCGAGGTCGGGGTTGTTGATCCGGGAGTAGATGAGCCCGGGCCGTTCCCCCGGGTTGGGCTCGCGAAGGCCGTACGCGAGCTCGAAGAACGCCTTTCCGTCCTCGGCGCTCTCGAAGACGAAGGTTGATGTCTGGAAGATCGGGCACTTCACCGCGCCCTCGGAGAGCGCGGGGTTGTAGCCGTAGCCCATCATCAGGCTCTCGGGGTGGAGCGCCTGCGTCCCGATGGTGCGAAGGTGCACGTCGTGGCTCATGACGAGGCTTCGAGGCGCTCGGTCAGCCAGACCGCGACATGGTCGAGGCCGATCCGATCCTGCAGCATCGAATCGCGGTGCCGAATGGTCACCGATCGGTCGGCGGCCGTCTCCCCGTCGATCGTGATGCACCACGGCGTGCCGATTTCGTCCTGCCGACGGTAACGCCGACCGATCGCACCGCCGTCGTCATAATCGACGGCGAATCGAGCGCGCAGCGACCGGTAGAGTTCGCGCGCCAGTTCCGGGTGCCCGTCCTTCTTCATGAGCGGCAGCACGGCGGCCTTCACCGGTGCCACCTGCGGGTGGAATCCCATCACGACCCGCACCTCGCCGTCGACGTCCTCCTCGCGGTAGGCATCAACCATCGTAGTCAGGGTCACACGGTCTGCGCCGGCCGACGTCTCGACCACGTACGGCAGGTATCGTTCGTTGGCCGCCTGGTCGAAGTACTCGAGCTTGCGCCCAGATGCCTCCTGGTGCCTGCCGAGGTCGAAGTCGGTGCGGTTGTGGATGCCCTCGATCTCCTGCCACCCGAACGGAAACTCATACTCGATGTCGTACGCCGCCTTCGCATAGTGGGCCAGTTCACCGTCGCCGTGCTCATGCCAGCGGAGCTTCGCGGGGTTGAGGCCGAGCGCGTGGTGCCAGTCCATCCGGATGGTCCGCCATTGCTCGAACCATTCCTCGTCGGTACCCGGCTTGACAAAGAATTGCATCTCCATCTGTTCGAACTCGCGGGTCCGGAAGATGAAGTTGCCCGGCGTGATCTCGTTGCGAAACGCCTTGCCGATCTGGGCAATCCCGAATGGCACCTTCTGCCGTGATGAGGTGAGCACGTTCTGATAGTTGACGTAGATGCCCTGCGCGGTTTCGGGCCGCAGGTACACCACCGACGCCGTTTCCTCCATCGGACCCATGAACGTCCGGAACATGAGGTTGAAGCTGCGCGGCTCGGTCAGTTCGCACGTCGTGTGGGCACCGGGGACCTTGCTCGGCTTCTGCGGGCAGCGCGCGTCGTCGAGTTTGTCGGCCCGGAACCGTGCCTTGCAGGTACGGCAATCGACGAGGGGATCGGTGAAGCCGCTCACGTGTCCGGAGGCCTCCCACACCTTCGGGTGCATCAGGATCGCGGCATCGAGTCCCTCGATGTCATCACGCGCCTGTACCAGCGACGTCCACCACCGATCCTTGATATTGCGCTTGAGCGCGACCCCCAGCGGACCGTAATCCCAGACTGACCCGAGGCCGCCGTACACCTCGGACGACTGGAAAACGAAGCCGCGGCGCTTGGCCAGCGAGACGATCTTGTCCATCGGGGATTGGTCGGCCATGGGACACCGGACGGGGGTGCGACAGGAGCGCGGCATGGCCGCGAGATGAAGGGGAAACTAACGGCGGCGTCCGGGAAGCGAGAAGCGAGACCAGGCAACTTGCCCGATCTCGCTTCGCTCAACGCGACCCGTCCGCCCGCCGCGCTACTACTGCACGGTGTAGGTCGGCCAGTTGTCCGACCAGCTGTTGGTGTAGCGCCGCCAGCCGCCGAACTTGAGCACTGCCTGCGCGATGTCACAACTGTTGTACTGGACACTCAGGTTGCCGTTCATGGTGCTTTCCGTGACCGTCTGTCCCAACTGCACATTGAGGCCGCTGATCAGCGCGCCGAAGACGTTCACACTTCCGCCGGAGAACGATGTCGCCCCGCCAACCAGCGCAATCCCGCGCCACTCGATGTTGCTGAGGTCGGCGTCGCCCGTAACAATCAGCACCCCCCGCCCGCCGCCGGTCGGGGTTCTCCAGCCGCCATCAAGGTCCCCATTGATCTTGACCACGGGCCAGTTGGCATAGATGATCGCATCCTTGAATACCTGCTTGTGCGCATTGTTGCCAGAGTTGAAACCGTAGTCCGGCGCCAGTGATCCAGCCAGGATTCCAGCCCAGTCGATGCCGACCGAATCCTTGGCCGTCCCGGCCGGCCCGGGAGTGCCGATGCCGAGCGGCGTGTTGCCGTTCGTCCCCGAGATGAAATCGTTCTTCCCAGCGAACGTGCCGTCGGGGAGCGCAAGCCCCGCGACGTCCCCACCTGGGCAACCAGAAGCATTAAAGCCGTTCACGCTGCCCGATGCGCCATTCTTGATGTTGACCGCCGCGAGCGAGGTGTATGCGGCGTTTGCGTCGAAGACTCCACTCTGCCAGGTCGCGAACTGGGTGACCGACCGCTCGGCTACGGGCGTCAGCGAGGAGCGGCGCAGCCCGGCCCCGGTGGCCTGGCCGATCGACGTCAGGACGTAGATCGCGGAATCGGTCGACGACGCGGCGCGCATCCGGTGGAGCGTGACGTTGGCTGTGCCGCCGGGGACGGTGATTGTCCGGGGGTCCGGGAACGTGGTGGGAAGCGCAGTTACATCCGTGAAGTAGCGCTCGAGCCCGGTCTGCGCCACCGTGTAAGCCTTGATGTGGGCGTCATGATCGGTCCCGGCCGAATGGTCGGCGGCGGTGAGCAGGAGTCCCGCTCCCACGGTGATCGTCAGCACGAGTGTGACCAGGATCACCATGGGGAGGGCGAATCCGCCCCTGCTTTCCCGGCGCCACGCGTTCGCCTTCGACGGTGCTGGCATCTGCGACCTCATCAGTTGGGGCGATTCTGGAAGAATATCGACGTCGTGAACGGCGCCGTCGCGACCTGGCCGGTGAGCTGAACCACCTGACGGCTCTCCCCGGGCAGGACGAACTGGATCCCGCGCAGGTCGGACAGCACCGTGGGCAACGTGTCCTGCGGCAACGGATTGGCGAGGATGTACCACCGGAATCTCGCCGCGGCGCCAAACGGTGCCGCGATCTCCTCGGCGTTACCGCCGGCCACCGTGCGAAAGAGCCCGCGCTTGCCGGTTGCCGTGGTCGAGCTCCGCAGGGTGTACGTGACCTGGCGGTACAGAAACGCGATCGCGCCAAGTGTTGGCGTCCCCGTCGGAGCGCTCGTCGTGACAATACGGCCGCCGGCCGCCGTCATCGGCGTGATGTTGGCGCCGGTGCAGGTGGACGCCGACCCACTCCCCAGTGTGGAGGTGGTCTCGTACTGGTACACGCCGGCGGCATCACGCCATGCCCACCCCGCGTTGCCCGGCACGGTGAGCGAGCTCGGCAGTTCACCACTCGGCAGCAGGGCGATCGTCGTGCCACCGCTGATCGAGCACACCAGGCCGATGGCATACGGCTCACGGAGGGTGAGCGTGGAATCGTTGGTGGGGCTGATGACGCCCGCGGGCTCGAGGGGACGCAGTTCCGACTCGAGCAGGTTCAACGCCGACCGGGAGACACGGCGCGCATCCCGCGCCGCGTCTTCGCGAGCAGTGGCACGAGAGTTCATCGCGAGCATCCTGACCATGGCCGCCCCGATCAAGGCCACGATGGTGATCGTGATGAGCAGCTCCACGAGCGTCACGCCGCGGCGGGTCATGGGCTTCCCAGGTTCAGCGGGCCAACGTTGTTGGCACGCTCGATGGTGAGCGTGTCCCCACCGATCCAGGCCTGGTCAAGCGGCAACACCACCACCACCACCCGTTGCAGGCGGGTCGTCACGTTGGTGGTTGTCACGCAGCGCTGGAACCTGATGGGCAGGGCATTGGCAGAGTCGCACACCACGCCGGTGGCGAGGGCGGCGGCCGGCGTGGCGTTGATGCGGTTGACTGATTCCGCCGCGAGCGCCCAGCGGTAGGTCGCCGCCGTCGCCATCCGGTCGGCACGGGCACGGCGCATCATGACCGGTGAGAGGCCGACGGCGACGATGGAAAACACCGACAGCGCGATCAGCGCCTCGATGAGGGTGAACCCGCGGCGCCCCATCAGCGAACCCTCCTGACGAGGCCAACTCGTGTCATGCTGATCTCGCGGGTGGTGCCACGCGATGTCACGATGACATTGAGGGTGTCATCCGCGATTCCGTTGGGACTGATGTGAATGATCGCGGGGAAGGCCGTCATCGTGGCCACTCCAAAATCGCTGGTGCCGTCAAGCCTGCGGGTAAGCCGAACGGTGCTCGTGCCGATGTCCCGGACCTCATACAACAGGGAGGCGTTGGTGAACTCAAGCCGCACGGGTTTGCGCAACCGGGCCCCAATTGCGAACGCACGCTCGATGTCCACCTGCAACACCTGGGCAGCCCGGCTCGCTTTCTCCTTCGCCGTGAGGACCCCGATATTGGGAAGCGCCACGGCGGCCAGGATCCCGAGGATCACCACCACGAGCACCAGCTCGATCAGGGTGAACCCACGCGATGCGTCGCGTCGGGCACCGACATTTCGAGCTGCTCGACGTACTGCCATGCCTTCGTTCCGGGGTCGGAGGATGACCGTGGCCAGCGGTCCGAACGAACAGTGGCCCACGGTCCGTGAACTTGCAAGTGGCGTGCCCATGGAGGGGATACGACGCACAGTGGCGTGCGGTTCTACCCTCGCCCCCGATCCCGCCAAATCCAGGGTCATCCTGCTGTAGCTTCGGCCAGAACAAACCAAGGATTAATGCCGGTTCAATTTGGAACGGGCGCGACCCGCATCAGCATTCGATGATCTGGTCCCGCCTTGTCCCCACGCTCACGTAGCGGATCGGGGCGCCGGCGAGGTCCTGCAGCCGGTCGAGGTACGCCCGCGCCTGTGGCGGCAGGTCAGCAAGCTTGCGGGCTCCCTCCGTCGACCGCTCCCAGCCCGGCAGCGTCTCGTAGACAGGTTCCACCCGGTCGAGTGCCTCCACATCCGACGGCACCTCATCGCACTCTTCGCCGTCCAGGCGGTATCGGACCCCCACCGGGATGCTGGCGAACGAATCGAGTACGTCGAGCTTCGTGACCGCCAGCCCGGTCAATCCGTTCACCCGCACGGAGTACCGCACCACCGTCGCATCAAACCAGCCACAGCGCCGCGGGCGCCCGGTGGTGGCACCGAACTCGCCCCCCAGTTCGCGCAGGTTCGCCTCGACCTCGCCCCTGGCCTCGGTGGGCAGCGGGCCATTCCCCACCCGGGTCGTGTACGCCTTCACCACCCCCAGCACTCCGTCGATGTCGGTCGGGCCGATGCCGGCCCCGATCGCGGCGCCACCCGCCGTGGTGTTCGATGAGGTCACGAAGGGATAGGTGCCGTGGTCAACGTCGAGGAGCGCGCCCTGCGCCCCCTCCAGCAACACCCGCTTCCCCGCCCGAAGTGCCTGATGCACCAGCAACCCGGTATCGGCCTTGATCGGGCGAAGACGCTCCGCGACCCGCTCGACCAGCTGCAGGTGCTCGTCAAGGTCGGCGCGCGTGGGCGCGCCCAGCATCGCGAGCATCTGGTTGGCCCGGTCGATCCGCTCAACCATGATCTCCCGCATTCCGTCGGCGCGGCAAAGGTCTGCCACGCGCACGCCGCGGCGACCGATCTTGGCCTCGTAGGCCGGCCCGATCCCGCGACCCGTGGTCCCGATCTGCTGGGTTCGTTCGCTCGCGGCATCGAGCAGTTTGTGGTACGGCATCACGACGTGAGCCCGATCCGACACCCGGAGCCGACCCGACACCTCGATTCCCTGGGCCGCCAGCTCGTCGAGCTCGGCAAAGAACGTGTCCGGGTCGAGCACCACGCCGTTGCCGACGATGCACGTTGCGTTCGGATGCAGGATGCCCGAGGGGATCTGGTGCAGGACGAACTGCCGATCACCGACCACCACCGTGTGGCCGGCATTGGCCCCGCCCTGGTAGCGCACCACACAGTCGGCGCTCTCTGCGAGAACGTCGACCAGCTTTCCCTTCCCCTCGTCGCCCCACTGCGCGCCAACCACGACCAGGCAATTGTGCTTTCGATCGAACATGGGCACTCACGATTCGGGACAAACGAAAACGGCCCCTTGCGGGGCCGCGAACGGACTCCGAAGGAAACTAGTGGACCGGTCGCCGTCCGGTCAATTCGATGCCTCGAGCACCCTCGCGAATGTCTCGGCCTTCCCATCGCGCGCCGCCCGCTCGATCACCTGTCGGAATGCAGTCACGTCACCCCCCGAGCTGATGGCTTCGCGGAGCGCCGGCACCGATTCCGCCCACTCCACCACGGCGGTCCGCTCGGTACCGGCGCCCCCGCGGACCACCAATCGCTGCGCCACCACAGCGCGCAGCGCCCCCGCGAGCCGGAGGCGGCCGAGCTCGCGCTCCTCCGGTGCCATCGTCGCGATGAGTTGCGCCAGGGCCGACGCCGCGTCAGGAGCGTTGACCGTGGCCATCATCAGGATGCCCGACTCCGCAGCGCGCAGGGCGTGATCAACCGCGACGGGATCGCGGAGCTCACCCGCCACCAGGACGTCGGGGTCCTGACGCATCGCAGCGTGGAGGCCCTGGGCGAGGTCATCGGTGTCGGTGCCGATCTCCCGCTGGGTGATCGACCCGGTGAGATCACGATGCAAGTACTCGATCGGGTCCTCCAGCGTCACGATGTGGCGGAGCTGCGCCCTATTGATGTGATGCACCAATGCGGCCAGCGTCGACGTCCGGCCCGACCCGTTGGTCCCGGCGATCAACACGAGTCCGCTCTCGGACTCGGCGAACTCGATCATCACCGGCGGCAGCCCGAGACTCTCGGGTGTCGGGACCGAGAACGGGATGACCCGCAGGACGACCATATAGGACGAGCGCTGCCGCAACATGTTGACCCGGAACCGCCCGACTCCGGGGACACCCCACGAGCAATCGAAATCGCGGAGCTCGTCGAGTCGCGGGTCGTCGAACTCGAGCCCCGCGAACGTCGCGGCGAGCGCCCGAGTCTGTTGCGGGGTCAGGCGCTGCTTGGTGAGCGGTACCAGTTCGCCATCGACCCGTGCCCGGAACACGTCCCCCGCCTTGGCGTGCACGTCGGTCGCGCCGCGGAGGACTGCTGCCTTGAGCACACGAGTGAGCATCGGGGACGTGGTGGGAGTCATCGGGCCTCCAGGGCCTGCTTGGTGTCGTGGCGGAACCGGGCGCGCCGGGCCAGCCCGTCCGCCACCTGGGCCAGGCCCATCGCGCGCCGCATCCCGCCGACCGTGTCCTGCACGACGGCGCGCACCGTGGCGGTACCATCAATAATCACCTGCTCGACCAATCCTGGCTGCTCGGCAAACGCCCGTCGGCGCGCCCGCATTGGCTCGAGCAGCGCATTGACGGCCACAGCGAGCTTGTCCTTGACCTCTACGTCTCCCACCCTGCCCGTGACGTAGCGTGCCTTGAGGTCGTCGACCTCGGCGCGGTCGGGATTGAACGCATCGTGATAACTGAACACCGGATTCCCCTCGAGTCGGCCCGGGATGTCGGGACGGGTCCGGGCCGGATCGGTGTACATCGAGCGAACCTTCTTCCGGACCGTCGCTTCATCGTCGGAAAGAAAGATCGCGTTGTCCAGGCTCTTGCTCATCTTGGCACCACCATCGAGCCCAACAAGCGTCGGCACCTCGCCCACCAGCGCCTCCGGCACGGGGAAGAAATCGCCATAAAGATGATTGAAGCGCCGGGCGATCTCGCGCGTGACTTCGACGTGGGCGAGGTTGTCCTTTCCAACCGGGACCACGTTGCCCCGGACGCAGAGTATGTCTGCAGCCTGCAGCACCGGGTAGCCGAGGAGTCCGTAGGGCATCTCCTCCTTGTTCGCATCCCGCGCCATGTCCTTGAGGCTCGGCATGCGCTCCAGCCGGGGCACCGTCACCAGGTTCTGGAAGTAGGTGTTGATCTCGCATACCTCGGGAATCGCTGACTGCAGGTAGAATGTCGCCTGGGCCGGGTCGATCCCCGCCGCAATGGAATCCAGCACCATGTCGACGATGTGCTGCTCGCTCGCCAGCACGTCGTCGCGACTGTTCCTGGTCGTCAGCATGTGCAGGTCGGCAATGATCAGGTACGTCCGGAACTCCTGCTGCATCGCCACACGGTTTTTCAGCGTGCCGACGTAATGGCCCAGGTGCAGGCGGCCGGTCGGCCGGTCGCCGGTGAGCAGCACCGGGCGGGCATCGGTGGTGTCGTCACGCGGGTTCATCAGGTAAGGATCCGGGGTCCGTCGGCGGTGATTGCCACGGTGTGCTCGAAATGCGCGGCGAGTGAGCCATCAGCCGTGACCACCGTCCACTTGTCCTTGAGCGTGCGTGTGGCATGACCGCCCATCGTGATCATGGGCTCGATGGCGAGTGTCATTCCCTCGCGCAGCGCCGGGCCGCGCTTCGGCGACCCGAAGTTGGGCACCTGCGGCTCCTCGTGAAATCGCGCCCCGATCCCATGGCCGACAAGTTCACGCACCACTCCGTACCCTGCGCCCTCGGCCACTTGCTGAACCGCGTGCCCGATGTCGCCGACGTGGTTGCCGATGATCGCCGCGCCGATCCCGGCCACGAGCGATTCCTGCGTGACCTCTAGAAGGCGCTCCACTTCAGGAGTGATCGGTCCCACCGGAATGGTTGCGGCCGAATCGGCGTGCAGGCCGTCGACGCACACCCCGACATCGACACTCACCACCGACCCGGCAGCGAGAACTCGCCGCGCGGATGGAATACCGTGCACTATTTCCTCATCGATCGAGGTGCACAGGGTCTTGGGAAAGCCGTACAGCCCCTTGAACGAGGGCGTGGCGCCAGGGTGGGACCTGATGAAGCGCTCGGCCTCGCGGTCGAGGTCCTCGGTGGACATGCCCGGCTCAACGATCTGGCGCATGAGCTCCAGCGTATCGTGGACGATGCGCCCGGCCTGCGCCATGGTCTCGATCTCGCGGCGCGACTTGAGGGTGATCACGAAATGCCCAGTGCCTCGCGAACCCGCGCCGCCACTGCGTCCAGTGTCCCCACCGCGTTGACGGAGCGCACCACGCCCCGGGCTTCATACCAGTCAACCACCGGCGCCGTCTGTTCGCGATACGCGCGGAGGCGAACGGCGACGGCGGCGGGGTCGTCGTCGGCGCGGCCTTCCTCGGTCCGGCGCCGTTCGATCCGCCCCAGGATCTCCTCGTCGCTGACGTCGAAGAAGAGCACATGGTCGATCCTGCGCCCGCGCTCACCGAGCAGGGTCGCCATTCCCTCCGCCTGCGGCACCGTGCGCACCACCCCATCGAGGATCACGCCGCCCTGCGCCTCGGGTCGTGCCAGCTCGTCGCCGATCACGCCCAGGATGATGTCGTCACTGACGAGGTGCCCGGCCTCCATGACGGCACGCGCCCGGACGCCGAGCGGGGTCCCACGGCGGACAGCGTCGCGGAGCAGGTCACCGGTGGCGAATTTCGGCAGGGCGAGCGCCTCGGCCAGGAGAGCGCCCTGGGTGCCCTTGCCCGCGCCAGGCGGGCCCATGAGGAGAATGTCCATGCTTCGTGCGGCTCCGTGGGACAGTGGGGCAGGAGATCGTTGGCGGGGCGCGACGGCCCGGCAGTCAACCTAAAATAGTCATCGCCGAGACGGCGCCATCCGCCGGTCCACGGTAGAAGAGGCGGCCCCCGGAAGGAACCGCCTCTTGCTGCCAACCAGTCCCCGGCCGAGCTGTCGCGCGGCCAAGCTACATCCCGAACTTGCTCTGGCGTCCGCGGAACTTCACCCGACCCGACTTCATGAAGCCGTCGTACTTGCGCAGGGTGCGGTGCTGCTCGATCTGGGCCAGCGTGTCCAGCAGAACGCCGACGACGATCAGGATCGAGGTGCCGCCGAAGGCGAACTGTGCCACGCCGATTCCGCTCGCGACGATCACCGGGATGATCGCGACCAGGGCCAGGAAGATCGATCCCGGGAGCGTGATCCGGGCGAGCACGCCGTCGATGTAGTCCGCGGTGGTCGAACCCGGGCGCACGCCGGGGATGAACGCGCCCTGCTTCTTCAGGTTCTCCGACAGGTCGACCGAATTGAAGATGATCGACGTGTAGAAGTACGAGAAGATGATGATCAGGAGGCCGAACAGGACGTTGTACGGCATCCCGCCGGGGATCATGAAGTTCGCGATCTCGCTCATGACGGCCGAGTTCGAGAACTGCGCGATCGTGGACGGGACAATGATGACGGTCTGGGCAAAGATGATCGGCATCACGCCGGCAGTGATCAGCCGGATCGGGATGAACGTCTTCTGGCCCTCACGGATCCTGCCGCGGCCCATCACCTTGCGGGGAATCTGGATCGGTATCCGCCGGGCGGCGAGCGTCATGGCGACCACGGCAGCGACCATTCCGACCAGGATTGCAAGGAAGATGAGCATCCCGGGGATCGAGACGACGCGATCGCCCACGAAGCCGATGAGCTGGAGCGTCGCGGGCCACAGACCCTGGATGATCGAGACCGCGATCAGGATGCTCATGCCGTTGCCGATGCCGCGCTCGGTGATCTGCTCGCCAAGCCACATCACGAAGATCGCACCGGTGGTCAGGATCGTGACCATTGTGAAGCGCGACATCACGCCCGGGTTGGTCACTGCCCCCTGGGTCTCCACGAACACGGCGAAGCCATAGGCCTGCGCCAGCGAGATCGCCACGGTGGTGTAGCGGGTCCACTGCGTGATCTTCTTCCGGCCGTCCTCGTCCTTCTGCATCTTGCCAATGGTCGGCACCACGCCGCCCGCGAGCTGGAAGATGATGGACGCCGAAATGTACGGCATGATGCCGAGCGCGAAGATGGTTGCCCGCGAGAGGCCGCCACCGAGCGCGTCGTAGAGCGAGAAGAGGGTCGACGCGCTCGAGTTCTGGATGATCGCGACCAGCGCATTGACGTCCACCGTGGGGGACGTGATGTGCGCACCAACCCGGTAGATGAAGATCGCCAGCGCAGTGAAGAGGAGCTTGTTCTTCAGTTCCTCGTCGATCGCCAGCGATGGAACGCGTGGAGCGGTCATCAGTCCTCGACCCGGCCGCCGGCCGCTTCGATCTTCTGCCGGGCAGTGGACGACATCGCAATCCCCTTGACCACCATCGCACGCGGCAGGTCACCGTGCGCGAGCAGCTTGACCGGATCAGTCGCCTTCTTGGTGATGCCGGCTGCGAAGAGCGAATCGGCGGTCACCTCGTCGCCCTCGACCCGTACCAGGTCGCGGAGATTGACCGCGAGGTATGTGATCTTGAACGGGTTGGTGAAGCCGCGCTTCGGCAGGCGCCGGTACATCGGCATCTGCCCGCCCTCGAACCCGGGGTTGGTGGAGCCGCCGGAGCGCGCCTTGCTGCCCTTGTGGCCCTTGCCCGACGTCTTGCCCGTGCCCGAACCGGGGCCGCGGCCGAGGCGCTTGCGGTTGCGGTGCGAACCCGGCGCGGGGCGCAAGTTCGACAGGCCGATCCGCTCGAACGTTTCCTTGCTGTCCGCCATCTCAGTTCTCCTCGACCGGTGACACCTCGATGAGGTGGCGCACCTTGTACAGCATTCCACGCATCGTCGCGTTGTTGTCGATCTCGACCGTCGCCTGGTGATGGCGCAGCCCGATCGCCTTGAGGGTCAGCTTCATCGTCTCGGCGTGGCCGATTCCAGAGCGGATCTGCTTCACGCGCAGCCGCTTCGCGTCGTCCTCGGACGGGATCACCGCTGCATGATGCTTCGGGCCCTGACGGCCCACCACTGGATTGCGTCCCATGTCTTCAGGCCTCCTGACGGGCGCGATATCCGACCCGGTCGATCTCGATGCCGCGCTCGCGGGCCACCTGCTTGACCGACACCAGTTCCTGCAGGCCGGCAATCGTGGCCCGCACCATGTTGTGCGGATTGTTTGAGCCGAGGCTCTTGGTGAGGATGTCGGTGATGCCCGCGCACTCGAGCACCGAGCGTACCGGACCACCGGCGATCACGCCAGTGCCGCTCGCGGCGGGCTTGAGCAGCACCCGACCGGCGCCATGCTCACCGAGGATCTCGTGCGGAATCGTCGTACCGGTGCGCGGCACGTCGAACATCGAGCGCTTCGCGGCCTCGACGGCCTTGCGCACCGCTTCGGAAACCTCGTTCGCCTTGCCCGTCGCCATGCCGACCCGTCCCTTGCCATCGCCCACCGCCACGAGGGCGTTGAACGAGAAGCGCCGGCCGCCCTTCACGACCTTCGCGACGCGGTTGATCGCGATCACGTTCTCGACGAATTCCTTCTCGCCCTGATCCCGATCATTGCGTCCGCCGCCGGGCCCGCCACGCCCACGACCGCCACCACCCTGTCCGCGTCCGCCACCACCACCACCACCACCGCCACCGCCGCGGCCCCCCTGGCCACGACCGCCCTGGGGGCGACCGCGGTCCTGGGCCATGGGAGCGCCGGCAACGACTGAACTATGGCTGCCGCGCTGCGGTGCCGCTGGCGCCGACGGCGCGGGTGGTGCCTCAGCGGCAGCTTCTGCAGGTGCTTCAGCGGCGGCTTCTGCAGGTGCTTCAGCAGCAGCTTCTGCAGGTGCCTCTGCAACCGCATCGGCAGGCGCTGCCGCCGGCGGCACATCCGCCGCTGGCGGCGTTGCCGGAGTGTCCACGGCTTCCGCAGGCGCTTCGGTCACGGCCTCGGCAGTCGGTTCCGGCGTGGTTGCCGCGTCGGTCGGTGCCGTTTCATCCGGTGTCTTGTTGTCGTCGCTCATCAGAACTCCAATCCGCCCTGTCGGGCCCCGTCGGCAACGGCCTTGACGCGGCCGTGATACTGGTAACCCGCTCGATCAAAGACGACCTTCGTGATGCCCGCGGCCTTCGCCTTCTCGGCGATGAGTTTCCCGACCGCCTCGGCCCGGCCAACCTTGCCGTTGCCATCGACCGAGATCCCCTCGCTGCCGTCGGCGACGCCGAGTATGGCAACGCCACGACTGTCGTCGATGAGCTGGGCGTAGATGTGCTTGAGCGAGCGGAACACCACCAGACGCGGACGCTCGGCGGTTCCGTGGACCGTCTGGCGGACCCGCAGGTGCCGGCGGTACCGGCGCTGCTCGCGATTTTTTGGTGCATGCATCGGACGCATTACTTCGCTCCCGTCTTGCCAGCCTTGCGGCGGACCTGTTCACCCTTGTAGCGGATTCCCTTGCCCTTGTACGGCTCGGGCGGGCGGACGTTGCGGATCTCGGCGGCGACCTGCCCGACAAGCTCCTTGTCGATTCCTTCCACCTTGAGCTGCGTCGGTGTCTCGACGATCAGCTTGATTCCATCGGGGGCCTTGAACGGCACCTGATGGGAAAGCCCCACGACCAGGTTGACCCCGAACGGCTTGGGCTCGGCCTTGTAGCCGACGCCCTGCAGCTCGAGGGTCTTGCTGAAGCCATTGGCGACGCCGTCAACCATGTTGGCCACGAGCGTGCGCGTCAGTCCGTGCAACGCCCGGTGACGCTGCTCATCGGACGGGCGCGTGACGACCACGGTGTTGTCCTCGAGGGCGACGACAATGTCAGCCGGGAGCGTGCGCTCCAGCGTCCCCTTCGGGCCCTTGACCGTGATGTGCGAGCCCTTGATGACGATGTCCACGCCCTTTGGCAGGTCCACCGGTTTCCTACCGATACGTGACATGGCGGCCTCCTACCACACGACGGCGAGAAGCTCGCCGCCGAGGTTGGCGGTGCGCGCCTCGCGATCGGTCATCAGCCCCTTCGGGGTCGAGACGATCGCGATGCCGAGCCCGTTCTTGACGCGCGGCAGGTCGCGGCACTTCACGTAGCGCCGGAGGCCGGGCGACGAGACGCGCTGCAACTCGCGAATCACGGGCAGCTCATTGTGATACTTGAGGTAGAGGCGCAGCGTTCCCGCCGGCCCGTCCTCGAGCATCTTGTAGTCCGCGACGTAGTGATTGTCGCGCAGCAGCCGCGCCAGCTCGACCTTGAGCTTGGAGGCGGGCATGTCCACCCGCTTGTGCCCAGCCGAACAGGCGTTGCGGATGCGGGTCAGCATGTCCGCGACCGGATCAGTCATACTCATGCGTTCAGGTCCCCTTCACTCGGCGTGCTCGCACGCAATGCGTGCGACGACCGGATGAGTGTCTCATGGTGGCGCGTCATGGTCAGGCTACGCGGAGTGCGTCGGGGGTCTCCCCCTTGAACGGCCAGCCGAATGCGCGCAGCAGCGCCATCGCGAGGTCGTCGCGGCCTGCCGTGGTGACCAGCGTGATGTCCATCCCGTGGACCGTCTCGACCTTGTCGAAGTCGATCTCGGGGAAAATCATCTGTTCCTTGATGCCGAACGTGTAGTTGCCCCGGCCGTCAAAGCTCTTCGTGGGCAGCCCGCGGAAGTCGCGAATGCGCGGCACGGTGAGCGTGATGAAGCGGTCCAGGAACTCGTACATCCGGGCGCCGCGAAGCGTCACGGTGGCACCCACCGGCATGCCGGCGCGGAGCCCGAAATTGGCGATCGCCTTCTTGGCGCGGGTGATCACAGCCTTCTGGCCGGTCACGATCCCGAGCTCCTCGACGGCGGCATCGACCAGGCGCGGATTCTTCGACGCCTCGCCCAGGCCGACATTGAGCACGATCTTGGTGATCCGCGGCACCATGTTCGGGTTCTTCAGCCCGAACTCCTTCACCAGCCGCGGGCGCACGGTTTCCTCGAAATGCTTCTGCATCCGGGGCGTACCGATCCGGGCCATCGCCTTCTCCGCCACTGGCATGTCCGAGGCACGAGCCCGCGGCGACGCCGCAGCCGGTGCCTTGGCGGTCTTGGGCTGGGGTGCACCCTTCTTGCCCGGGCTCCCGCCCTTCTTGCCGCCCTTCGCGTCCTTCGCGTCCTTCGTGTTCTTCGCCATCGTCAGCGGTTCCTCGGAATGTTCACGCCCGACTTGCCCAGGCGCTCGACGGTGCCGTCGGCATCACGCCGGCGACGCACCCGCGTCGGGATATCGGTCTTCGGGTCGATCAGCATCACCTTCGAGTGATGCATCGGGGCCGGGAACGTCATGATGCCGCCCTCGGATTCCTGCGTCGGCTTGCGGTGGCGCTTCGCGAGGTTCACCCCGTCGACGGCCACCCGGCCGGTCTTGGGGTAGACCCGCAGCACCGTGCCGCGCTTGCCCTTGTCGTCCCCGGAGATCACCTGGACTGTGTCGCCCTTGGTGACGTGCATCCGGACCCGTGGCAGCGGCGCGTTGCGCACCCGCTTGGTCTTCCTGTGGATCAGCCGCTTCATGTCAGAGCACCTCCGGCGCCAGCGACACGATCTTCATGTACCGCTTCTCGCGCAGCTCGCGCGCAACCGGCCCGAAGATGCGGGTCGCTTTCGGCTCGCCCTTGTCGTCGATCAGGACCGCGGCGTTCTCGTCGAACCGGATGTAGGACCCGTCCTTGCGGCGGACCTCCTTCGCGGTGCGCACGATCACGGCCTTGGCCACGTCGCCCTTCTTCACCTGACCAGTCGGGATGGCGTCCTTGATGGCCACCACCACGCGGTCTCCGAGCGACGCATAGCGCCGCCGCGATCCACCGAGGACGCGGATCACGAGCGCCTTTCGTGCGCCCGAATTGTCCGCGATCTTCAGGATGCTTTCCTGTTGAACCATGTCGGTATCTCCCCGGCCTCAGCGCGCCCGCTCAATGACGTCGAGGGTCCGCCAGTGGACCGTCTTCGCGAGCTTGCGTGTTTCCATGATGCGGACCGTGTCACCGGCCTTCGCATCATGATCGTTGCGCACCTTCACCTTCTTGCTGCGCGTGACCTGCTTCCCGTACTTCGGGTGGGCCAGGCGGCGCTCGAGGAGGACCGTCACGGTCTTCTCCATCTTGTCGCTGACCACCACGCCGGTCCGGGTCTTCCGCTGGGCGCGGTCTTCTGCCGTGCCCGCCGTCATCGTCTCTTCACTCATTGGCCTCTCCCTCAACCTTGCCGGTGCTTCTCGCCCAGGATCGTGCGGATCCGGGCAACGTCGCGCCGCAGGGTGCGGAACTGCATCGGGTTCTCGATGGACTCGGTCGCCGAGCGGAAGCGGAGCTTGAATCGCTCCTCCTGCACTTCGGCGAGCTTTGCCTCGAGCTGTTCCACCGTCAGCTCGCGGAGGTCGGTCGCATGCATCATCCTCAGATCTCCTCGCGCTTCACGATGCGCGTCTTCACCGGGAGCTTGGCCTCGGCGAGCGCCAGCGCCTTGCGCGCCAGCTCCTCGGTCACGCCATCGAGCTCGAACAGCACGCGACCCGGTCGGACCACGGCCACCCAGCCCTCCGGATTGCCCTTGCCCTTCCCCATGCGGGTCTCGGCCGGCTTCTTCGTGATCGGCTTGTCCGGGAAGATCCGGATCCACACCTTGCCGCCACGCTTCATCTCGCGGGTCATCGCCACGCGGGCCGCCTCGATCTGCCGGTTGGTGATCCAGCCCGGCTCCATCGACATCACGCCCCACTCGCCGAACGCCACGGTGTTGCCGCGCGTCGCGACGCCCTTGGTGCGACCCTTGAAGGTCTTGCGGAACTTGATCCGCTTCGGTGCCAGCATGGCTCAGGCTCCCGTGCTGTAGGTGCGACCCGACATGTCGTCGACGATCTCACCCTTGAAGATCCAGACCTTGATCCCGATCGTGCCGTAGGTCGTCTTGGCGGTGCTGGTCGCGTAGTCGATGTCGGCACGCAACGTGTGCAATGGCACGCGCCCCTCGCGGTACCCCTCGGTACGCGCGATCTCGGCGCCACCAAGGCGGCCACCGGCCCGAACGCGGATGCCCTGCGCGCCCATGCGCATCGTGCTCTGCACCGCGCGCTTCATGGCCCGGCGGAACGAGATCCGCTGCACCAGCTGCGCCGCGATGTTGTCGGCCACCAGCTTGGCCGAAAGTTCCGGCCGCTTGATCTCCTCGACATTGACCGCGACGTCCTTGGCCGCGCCGAGGCGGCGCTCGAGGACCACGGCCAGTTCCTCGCGGAGCTTGTCGACTTCGGCGCCGCGCTTGCCGATGACAACGCCCGGCCGACCCGTGTGGATCGTCACCGTGACCTTGCCCGGCTTGCGCTCGATGTGCACCTCGGCGATCGCCGCGTGCCCGAGCCGCTTCTGGATGTAGTCGCGTATCAGCCGGTCCTCAGCGAGCAGCGCCGGCATGTCCTTGCCCGCGTAGAACCGCGAAAGCGGCTGCTTCGAGACCCCGAGCCGGAACCCGACTGGATGCGTCTTCTGACCCATTACTTCGCTCCCTTCTTCGCGGCCTTGGCGGTCTTCTTCGCGGCCTTGGCGGTCTTCTTCTTCGCGGCCTTCGCGGTCTTCGCCTTCGACGACTTGGCGGTCTTCTTCTTCGACTTCTTCGACGCCTTTGCAGTTGTCGTCGTCGAGGACTTTGCGGCCTTCTTCGCCGACGCCTTTGCTGTCTTCGGCTTCGGAGCCCGATCGGCCTTCTTCTTCGCAACCTGCTCGGCCTTCTTCTTCTTGTTCGCGACCGGTTCCGCCACCGAAATCTTGACGTGGCTGGTGCGCTTCCGGATCGGCGTGGCGCGGCCCTGTGCCGCGGCGCGGTGCCGCTTCAGCGGCGACCCCATGTCGACCTGGGCGTCCACCACGATGAGGTGATCGACGTCGAAGTTCTCGTTGGCGTTCAGCGCATGCTGCTCCGCATTCGCCACCGCCGACTTGAGCGTCTTCGCGATCTGCTTCGCCGCGAGCTTCTTGTTGAACTGCAGGATCGCGTAGGCCTCGTTCACGTTCTTGCCGCGGATGAGGTCCATCACCAGCCGCATCTTGCGCGGCGACTGGCGAACCGATCGCTGGATGGCGTGGCCATACATGTCCGGTGTCTCAGGCATGTCAGGCCTTCGCCTTCTTGTCGGCCACCAGTCGGCCACTGTGCCCGCGGAAGAGGCGCGTTGGCGCGAACTCCCCGAGCTTGTGACCAACCATGTTCTCCGAGACGTACACCGGGACGAACTTGTTCCCGTTGTGCACGGCGAAGGTGTGTCCCACGAACTCGGGCAGGATCGTGCTCGCCCGGCTCCAGGTCTTCACCACCCGCTTCTCGTTCTTTGCGTTCTGGGCCTCGACCTTGTCAAGCAGCGACTGCTGCACAAAGGGGCCTTTCCGGATGCTTCGCGCCATTACTTGGTCGCCTTCCCGCGCTTGCGGCCGCGCACAATGAGTCGATTCGATGCCTTCTTGCGTTTCCGGGTCTTCTTGCCCTCTGCCTTGCCCCAGGGCGAAACCGGCGGACGACCGCCTGACGTCTTGCCCTCGCCGCCACCGAGCGGGTGGTCGACCGGGTTCATCGCGACGCCACGCACGTGCGGGCGCTTGCCCTGCCAGCGGCTCTTTCCGGCCTTGCCGACCGAGAGCAGCTCGTGCTCGGAGTTGCCCACCTCGCCCACCGTCGCGATGCAGCGCTTGTGGACCAGGCGCATCTCGGTGGACTTCATGCGGAGCGTGACATAGTCACCCTCGCGCGCCACCACCTGCGCACCCTGCCCGGCCGAACGGGCCATCGCGCCACCCTTGCCGATCTTGAGCTCGACGTTGTGCACCACCGTGCCGAGCGGCATTTCCTGCAGCGGGAGCGCGTTGCCGACCCGCACGTCGCTGCCGGGGCCGCTCACCACCGTGTCGCCCTGCTTGAGCCCGTCGGGATGCAGGATGTAGCGCTTCTCGCCGTCGGAATACACCAGCAGCGCGATGCGCGCCGTACGGTTCGGGTCGTACTCGATCTCGGCGACACGCGCCGGAATCCCGAACTTGTTGCGCTTGAAGTCGATCAGGCGGTACTGCCGCTTGTGGCCGCCGCCGCGATGGCGCGACGTGATGTGCCCCTGGTTGTTGCGGCCGCCCGTCTTGGGCAGCGGCTCGACCAGTGACTTCTCGGGCGTCCCGCGCGTGATCTCGTCGAAACCCGACACTGACCGGAACCGCGTCCCTGCCGTGATCGGACGGAACTGACGAATGCTCATCTCAGGTGGCCTCGAACACGGCGAGGGTGTCGCCGTCCTTCAGGGTGACGATCGCCTTCTTCCACCGCGCGGTGACACCACGCGTGCGGCTGCGGGCAATCGCATTGCGGCGCATCTGCATGGTGCGCACGCGCACCACGGTCACGCCGAAGAGCTGCTCCAGGGCGGCACGGATCTGCCCCTTGGTGGCGTCCGGACGGACCTCGAAGACGTACTCCTGGCGATCCTGCCACGCCGCGGAGCTCTTCTCGGTGATCATCGGGCGCACCACGATGCCATGAAGATTGGCCATTACTTGGTCTCCTTCGGCGTGCGGGTCCGCGACTTGGTCGACTTAGTCGACTTGGTCGACTTGGCCGGCGCAGCCTTCGCGCTCTTCGCCCGCTTCGCGGTCTTCGGCTTCGCAGCCTTTGCCCTCTTGGTGGCTTTCACCTTCTTCGCGGGCTTCAGCGGCTTCTCCGCCGACGTATCGGCGCCAAGCGCCCCGCTCTCGATCACGAGCGCATCGGCATGCAGGATGTCGTACGCCGATGCCTCGGCGAACGGCAGCACCTCGAGATGCGGCACGTTCCGGGCGCTGAGGTGCACGGCCGACTTGGCGCCGTCGGTCAGGATCAGCGTCTTCCGCCCGCCCAGCGACAGTTCGCCCAGGAGGCCGAGCAGCGTCGCGGTCTTCGGAGCCTCGAACGTGAACGTGTCGATCACGTGCACCATCCCCTCACGCGCCCGGGCATTGAGCGCCGAGCGACGGGCGAGCTGGCGGACCTTCTTCGGGATGTCGAGGCGGTAGTCCCGCGGCGACGGTCCGAAGGCGATGCCACCGCCACGCCAGTGCGGCGCCCGGTTGGAGCCCTGCCGGGCGCGACCGGTGCCCTTCTGCTTCCATGGCTTGCGACCACCACCCGACACTTCCGCGCGGGTCTTCACCTTGTGGGTGCCCTGGCGCTGGTTGGCGAGATAGGTCTTCACCGCCTGGTGCAGCACGTCCTCGTTGACCGTGCCGTCGAAGAGCTCACCCGGAAGGGCGAACGCCTCGGCGCGCTTGGCGCCCTTGGCTGAATAGAACGGGGCCTCAATCATGGCGGCTCTTTCCTCCCTGCTTGGCCACGGTGACGATCCCGTTCTTCGAGCCCGGCACCGCGCCGCGCACGAACAGGAGGTTCCGCTCGCTGTCCACCCGGACAATCGTCAGGCCGAGTTCGGTGTGCCGCGCTGCACCGTGGTGCCCCGGCATCTTCTTTCCCTTGATCACGCGCGACGGATCGGTGCCCGGCGAGATGGAGCCGGGACGACGGTGGCGCGTGTTGCCGTGCGATCCGGGACCGCCGGCGAATCCGTGGCGCTTGACGACACCCTGGAAGCCGCGGCCCTTGGTGATCCCGGTCACCTTGACCAGGTCCCCCTCGGCGAACTGCTCGACGGTCAGGAGGCTGCCGGCGGTGAGGTCGTCCCCGTTGATCGGGAACGTCCGCACGACCTGCGGCGCCTTGTCGAAGCCAGCCACCTTTGCGTGGCCGAGTTCGGCACGCGTGGCGCGGCCCTCGCGCTTCTCGCCCCACCCGAGCTGGGCGCGCTCATCGCGCACCTGCAGGACCTGGCACGGTCCGGCCTCGATGACGGTGACGGGCACGGCGGTGCCGTCCTCGTTGAACACCCGGGTCATCCCGAGCTTGCGTCCGATGATTCCTGTGGCCATGGCTATTCGACCTTGATCTCGACGTCCACGCCCGCCGGAAGATCCAGCTTCGTCAGCGCGTCCATCGTCTGGGGCCGTGAGTCGTGGATATCGAGCAGGCGCTTGTGCGTCCGCAGCTCGAACTGTTCACGGCTCTTCTTGTCGACGTGCGGTGAGCGCAGCACCGTCCACCGCTCCATTTTCACTGGAAGCGGGATCGGGCCCGACACCTGCGCGCCGGTCTTTTCCGCCGTGCGCACGATGTCCGCCGCGGCCTGGTCAAGCACCACGTGGTCGAACGCCTTCAGGCGGATCCGGATCTTACCTGCCATGGAAACTCCTCTTGCTTACGCATCATGGTGCGGAATGTCCGCATCACTGTCGCTTCGTGAAGTGCGACACGAGTGTCGCACCTGTGGCGCTTCGTGAAGTGCGACACGAGTGTCGCACCTGCGTAGCACCGATCCGTTGCCGGATCGGTGCTACTTCAGGATCTTCGTCACCACGCCGGCGCCCACCGTGCGGCCGCCCTCGCGAATCGCGAACCGGATCCCCTCGTCCATCGCCACCGGGATGATCAGCTCGATCG
>JACDBX010000124.1 GCA_013694695.1 Gemmatimonadales bacterium
GAAGTGCCGAATGGACTTTCGCTGTGCAAGATTCACCATGCGGCGTACGATTTGAACATTATGGGCATCGCACCAGACTTACTCATACATATTCGGGAGGATGTCCTCGCCGAGGTTGATGGGCCAATGTTGCAACACGGTATTAAGGAGATGGCGGGGAGAGTGATTCAAGTCCCGGCAGCACCGGATCATCAACCCAATCGCTTGCTCCTGGCGCGGCGATTTGATGCGTTCCGCACAGCGGCATAGAGATCGATGCACCCCGTATGGAGGACAGCCATGTCAGATTGGAACAAATTCAAGCCCGCACTCCCGGCAACCGTTCCAGCAACTTCGACGAACCTTTCTAAGCAGGAAGTGGGAGATCTGCTCCAAACGTACGTGCCCCCCCGCCGGGGGAGAGCAATGATCGCGATAGACCGCAGCGGCAGCATGGCCGGCAACAATAAACTGAAGCATGCAAAGGACGGGGCCCTGGATTTTGCACAAAGCGCATCCACGTATGATATCGGGTTGATCTCCTTTGGTACTGACGCAACGGTGCATCTCGCTCCAACGCCGAACGTGGCTGAGCTTTCTACGGCAACTGCCGCGATCGAGATTGACGGCAACACGAATATGCTGGCTGCCCTTACGAAGGCGGGCGAATACCTGCGCGATCCGCGTGACACCCGTGCGGTAATTCTTGTGACCGACGGCGCCCCCAATCAAGGAACCAAAACAGCTACCCTGCGAGCGGCAGAGCAATTAAAAGCGGCTCTTCCGGGTTTCGAGTGGGTAGCCGTCACGCTCCCCGGGGGTCGAGGTCGAGGCCGCCACAGTGAAAGTAGATCGCCATCTTGAAGGCTTCACGATTCCGGTAGCCGCGCGCGCTGTACTTGATCCACTGGATCTTCGCGTTGAGGCCTTCGGTCACCGCGTTCGTGATGCGATGCGTCAGATACGTCAGGATGTTGTCGAGATGGGCCTGGAGCATGCGGGCGACCTTCTTCATGGGCTCGAGGCGCGACCGCATCGCCCAGCCATACCACCGGCGAAAAAACGTGCGGGCCGCCCCGACGTACGTGTAGTCCCACAGCCGGCGGAGGCTCTCCTTCATCGCCCAGGCGCGGGCGGATTGCAACGTGCTGTTCCGCAGCGCCGCGAACTCACGCCACGCCGTCGCGGAGAAGTTCACCGGATTCCGGAGCCACACGTACTTCGTCCGGGTCAGCCGCGTGTCCCCCGCCGCGAGCAGCGCCTGGTGCTCCTGCTTGCGCACCGTATCCACCGCGGTGCTGACGTGCTGCAGGACATGGAACTTGTCGAACACGATCTTCGCATCGGCGTCCGGAACGTGGGCGCGCACGGTGTGCCGATACGGCTCCCACATGTCCATCGCGATGGCCTCGATACCGGTCCGCTGCGCCTCGCCCAGCGACGCGAAATACTCGACCAGACTGACCGCCTTCCGGTCGTCCGCGACGTGCAGAATCCGCGGGCGGTCCAGGTCCACGACGACACTCACATACTGATGGCGCTTGAGGAAACTCTTCTCGTCGATGCCCAGATGCGGCACCACGCTTGGCTGGCGGCGCGCGAGCCCCCGCCGAACGGCGCGGGTCATGATCCCGCGCGCTTCATCCCACGACAGGCCCAAGCGCCGGGCGACGGCGGTGGGCGTCGACTCCCGCAACCAGGCGATCGCCAGCCGCTCGAAGAGCGCGGTGAAGCGCGCCCCGGCCTCCGCCCACGGCACCCGCGCGGTGCGCACGCCGTGCGTCGCACACCGAAGCCGCGGCACCCGGGCGCAGAGCAGCGTCCGAAACTGGCAGGTGTCCAAGTGGCGCCACCGCCGCTCGACATGATCATGGATCGGGGCGGCCGCGTCACACTCGGGACAGGCAAAGCCCATCCCCGCCGCGGCGGCGACCCACACCTCGACCTCCCCCGGCTCCGGCCGCAGCTCCACCCGCTCCACCTGCCACGGGGCCTGCAACCCCAGTATCGTCTGGTACAACGCCCGGTCGTCCACGGTCCCACCTCCCGGCCTCAAGATCTGACCAGAAGCTACTCACCCACTCCATTTCCTGAAGAGCCCCCAATACTTTCCGACCAGAGGAGCGATCGCCGTTGACGACTGGCGCCCCTAAAGCAGGGCCACCGAGGCGTGCCGTCGTCCTCCTGAGCGGTGGCCTGGACTCCACGACGGCCTTGGCGATTGCCAAGTCCCAGGGATTCGATTGCTACGCACTCTCGTTCCAGTATGGCCAGCGCCACGCGGTCGAGCTTGCCTCTGCACAGGCGTCGGCCGCCGACATCGGAGCGGCTCAGCACTTGGTAGTAAACATTGACCTAGGTCAATTCGGTGGTTCCGCGCTGACGGCGAG
>JACDBX010000133.1 GCA_013694695.1 Gemmatimonadales bacterium
GCGGTGCGGGTTGCCATCAGGTGCTTCTTCAGCTCCGGGTTCGCTGCTGACGGGATGAGCTGATTGTCCAGGACGGCGAGGACTTCAGTGTGCCCCATGACCATCATCGAGAGGAAGGCACGTTCGAACGCCATGCCATCCATCGGAATGATCGCCGCGAGCGCATCAGCCCCCTTGATCTGCATGTTCGCCACCGCAGGCGTGATGAGCGGTGTGACGTCGATCTCCTCCCCCAGCTTCATCGTCGCAACCATGTGGTGGCCGTGCTCTTCGTGCAGCTTCTTTGCGTAGGCCATCACGGGCGCGCTGAGCTGCTCCTGTCCGGCCTGTGCCCCGGCATTCACCTGGTTGAGATCGATGGCGATGACCGACGCCAGGGCGACGGCGTCCTTCATCTGGGCGGGGCCGTCAGCGGCCGGCGCAACGGCCGCGCGAAGCGGTGAGCCCGGAATGACGGGCGTGTCAGCGAATGCGGCCGTTTTCATGTCGTGCGGCTGGAACTGCAGCGCCATCACATACGGTGGGTGCATGCCCTTTACGTCCTGATCGATGTTCTGACCGAAGGCTTCGCGGGCCTCCTTGACGCTCTTCTTGCCCGTGACGATGTCGTGGTCGAGGTTCAGCGTCAACACATTGTGGCCTTCCAGGTCACAACGCGCCGACAGCTCGCCGACCGTGCGATTGATCGTGCTGCTGCCGTCGAACTCGATGAGGTCTTCCATCTTGTCGAGGGGAACGTTGTACGTGATGGTGTGTTCCATGAAGTCGACGTGCGGCATCGGGAAGTCATGCGGCGTCTCGAGGTTGAATACCGTGATACGCTTGAACGGGCCCTGATTGTGCCAGACCAGCCGTTCGCGAGTCGCTTCCTGCGGCGCGCCGTACTTCGCCATCATCTGGCGGGCGCCCAGCTTCGGGCGTGCTGGCCACGTCGCGATCATCCGTTCGGCCATCGCGTTGTCGCCGCGCGTCATCTTCGCCTTCTGTGCCGGATGTGCCTTGTGGTCCGCCTGTGCGTGCACAGACACCGCGGGAACTGCCAGCATCAGCGCCGTGAGTACCATCATTCGCATGTGTCCATCCTCCTCGGGCACGGCGCAGCCGGTCCCGAATAATTCAGGGATTGTGCACCGCAGGCGCCCACGCCAAATGCCCCACGGTGCAATTACCGCCCTCGGGTGGGAGCGGCTATTACGCCTTCGCCTCAAAGGACCAGTTCATCCCCGCGACAAGGAGGGCCGGAGAGCGGCCCGCGTTCCTGATATATGACTATCGACAAGGCCGCCGATGCACATGGGAGCCAACGGGGTGGTCGTCCTGATCCTTGAACGGCATGAGGGGGCAGGGAAGGGACTCGACCGTCGGGCCGGCGGCAGGGCCGTAGTCGGCCATGAGTTGGCCGAGCGCAGTGTTCGATCGGTGGAAGAAATGGGCCCGGAAGTGAGTCATGGATGATCGGTGATTCGCATTATGTGTCTTAAGCGGGGACGTTAGCGTCATAAATCTCTGGAGAGGCGTGGTGGCGCTTCCCCGGCTGTCAGCATCACGAGGCTCGACCGGTTCGTGCAACGATCCTCGCCCACCGCCGGAAGACGTGTCAGCCGATCGCTCGGCCCACGACAACGACACAATGATGGTTGGGAGGGGATCCCATTCACGCCCATCCCTGCTGAAAACAAGGCTGCGAACACCGATTGCTTCTACTCTCTCTGGAGAAACGATGACACACATGCAAACTGATCGCCGCGACTTCCTCGCCTGGACCGGCGTGGTTGGCGCTGGCGTACTGCTCGGGGCGTGCGCGGATTCCGACAGCCTCGTGGCACCGAGCTCGGGCCTCGTGGCGAAGAAGAACGACGCCCTTTCCGTGGTGACCGTGCGCGGCCCGAATCTGCCGGCTGGGCTGAACAGCGATACCGATATCCTCAAGTTCGCCTTGTTTCTCGAGCTGCTCGAAGCGGAGTTCTACAAGGCCGCCGTTGCGAGCGACATCCTGAGGGGCAAGGTGCTCGAGGTGTCCACCAACGTGCGCGACCACGAGATCTGTCACGTGACCTATCTGCAGACCGCGCTCGGCGGCATGGCCCTCGAGCAGGACATCACCTTCGACTTCACCACAGTTCTCAGGAACGAGCATAAGTTCCTGGACGCGGCGGAGACATTCGAGCAGACCGGTGTCGGGGCGTACCTCGGCGCACTCCCAAAGATTTCGGACAAGAACATCCGGAGCGCGGCGGGAACCATCTTCACCATCGAGGCTCGACACACCGCCGCTTTCCGGGCGATGAACAAGCGCAAGGACCCCGCGCCGGTCGCCTTCGAGGTGCCGCTGTCAGCGGCAGTCGTGTTGGGGCGTATCTCACCTTTCGTCGTTGAGGGCCTGTAACCATGTCGCCTACCAAGCTGATCGAGTTCAACGCGGAGGAGCTGTCGCAGCCTGCCGAGCGACGCCGGTTCCTGAGCACGCTGGCAGTGGCCGCCGGTGCGGCGGCGTTGGCGCCAATGATTCTGCGCGGCCGCGGTTCGGATCTCCATGCCCAGCACGGTGACCCGCACGGGGGCGTTGCCGGGAACGGTGGCTCGCACGGGGGCACTGCCGAGAGTGGTGCTGTCTGCAATTTTCCCGCGCTCACCGGCTGGGCCGAGCGCGAGGCGCTGACCGACACGCAGATCCTGAACTTTGCGCTGGTGTTGGAGTATCTGGAGGCGACCTTCTACATCCGGGCCGATAACCAGGGTCTGGCCGGTGCGACCATCGCCTCGCTCGATCCCGATGGTGGCGGGCTTCCCGGCTTTGTGCCCGGGCTGTCCGCGGTGCGGCCCCCGAAGCCGGCGATTTTCAAGGTCGAAGAGTTCGTTCGCACGGTGCGAGATCACGAGATCACGCATGTCCTGTTCCTCCAGAACGCGCTCGGCGCCGCCGCCGTCGATCGCAATGATTTCGCCTTCAGCTTCCCGGGCGCCTTCAACAATGCCCAGACCTTTCTGAGCGTTGCGCAGACGCTGGAAGATGTGGGCGTCACTGCCTACCTCGGCCAGGTCGGGAATATCGACGATGTCGGGATCCTTGCCTCGGCGGGTTCGATCGCCGGAGTGGAGGGCGAGCACGCGGCGACGTTCCGCTATATCCGGAACCAGTTCATCACCCCGAATAACCAGGCGTTCGACACACGCCGGACTTCGGCTGAGGTGCTGGCGCAGGCGGGACCGTTTATCACCCGCGCACCGACGCCATTGCTCGGGTAGCAAGGGCGGAATCAGCGGTGCAGGAATTTCTCGATCGGCTTGCTGCGTTCCGCGGCAGGCCGATCGAGGTTTTCACTGCTATCGTCGCCTCCCCTCGGTGGTCGGGATCGCGTCATCGTGGTGATGTAAACTATCAGGTAAAAATCAGATTCCGTTCGAAGTCGTCCGGACTCGTGGCGGCGGCCATCGCCACCTCGAGCGTGATCAGCCCTTTGCGGTGCAGGTCCGTCAGGTTCTGGTCGAATGATTGGGTGCCGTAGACCGGGCCGCCGTCCTCAATGAGACGCACGATCTCCTGGGTCTTGTCCGGATCCGCGATACACTCCTCGATCGCCGAGGTGTGCCGCAACACTTCCACGGCGAGCACCTGGCCCTTCCCGTCAGCTCGCGGGAGGAGCCGCTGCGACACCATCGCGCGCAATACCTCAGAGAGCCGCTTGCGAATGCCGAGTTGCTCGTTCGGCTCGAACACGCTGGCGAACCGGGTGACCCCGCGTACCGAGTCGGTGGTGTGCACCGTGGCCATGATCAGGTGGCCGGTTTCGGCAGCCTGCAGCGCCACGTCGACCGTGACCCGGTCGCGCATCTCACCGATGAGCACGACGTCGGGATCCTGCCGCAGCGCTGCCCTGAGCGCCTGCTCGAAGCCGTGCGTGTCGCTGCCCACCTCGCGCTGAATCACGATCGATCCGATGTCGCGGTGCAGGAACTCGATCGGATCCTCGATCGTGACGATCTTCTGCCGTCGGTGGCGGTTGATGTAGTCCACCATCGACGCCATCGTCGAAGATTTCCCGCTGCCGGTGGTGCCGGTGACAAGGATCAGGCCCCGATCCTCCATCGCGATCTTCTCGAGCACTGGCGGGAGGCCCAGTTGTTCAAAGCTCGGAATCACATCGGGAATCCCTCGCAGTACCGCCGAGAAAGAGCCGCGCTGGAGGCAGATATTGGCGCGAAATCGACCGAGGCCGGCGAGAGAGTACGAGCAGTCCATCTCGGTGAGTTGGCGCAGCACCTCGGCCACGTTGCCCGGCGTGGCCTTCTTTGCGTTGAGCAGTATCTCGGTGGTGATTTCGGCAAGCTGGTCCGAGTTCAGTGTGGGCGAGTCCTCGATCGGCACGACCTCCCCGTGGATCCGCAAGCGCATCGGCCCGCCGGCGCTGACGTGAAGGTCGGAGGCCTTGCGCTCGTGGGCCACCCTGAGAGCCTCCTTGAATGCTCCGAGAATGGACATAGCCGTCTCCGGTGTCTGAGGGAAGTAGTGCAGGCGCAGCTTCAACGGTCACCACTCGCCCCTGGGCGGATCGGCGCCGGGTTGCCTGTTGTCGGGCGTGCCCTTTCGGGAGTCGAGGACCCTGCCTGGTAACTCGAGCTGGATATCGAAGCTAGCGAACTACCCCCGGGGCGCTACCGTCGGGGCTGACGAGGGGACCCAAACGCCGCTGCCCTCCACCGTGTTCCCCCGACCAACTGTATAAAATCTGACACTTTCGCTCGGGGTACAGTGTGTTAGGTTGGACTTCTGACGGGGGAGGCTCGAGGGCCGCAACCCGCACCAAATCTATTGACAAATTCGTTAACGATAGGTAGAAATCACGTGCAAAAGGCCTTTTGCGCCCTTTTTCTCGCTGTAACTGCTTCCGCATGCCAGACCTCGCCCACCCACATCGACCAGCTTGACGCGGTTCGCGAACCGATTCGTTCACGGGTTGGGGCGGTCGTCCCGGACCAATACATCGTGGTGTTGAAAAACTCTACAGCTGACGTGGCGGGGAATACCCAGCGCCTGGCTCGCTCACGGCGCGCGCAGGTTCGGCATACCTACACGGCGGCGCTGAAAGGGTTTTCGGCGCGGATCCCTGCCGACGAAGTCGACGCGCTGCGGGCCGATCCGGCGGTACTGAGCGTTGAGCCGGACGCGATTGTCACCATCGCTGGCACCCAGACCGGGGCGACCTGGGGTCTGGACCGGCTCGATCAGGTGGCGCTACCGTTGAACGGCTCCTTCACCTACGGCCCAACCGGGACGGGCGTAAGCGTCTACGTGCTCGACACTGGCATTCGACCAACTCATGCCGATTTCGGTGGACGGGCGGCCGGCGGGTTTACTGCGATCACCGACGGGAACGGGACGAACGATTGTCACGGCCACGGAACGCACGTCGCCGGCACGATCGCAGGCAATACCTGGGGCGTCGCCAAGGCTGCAACAGTGTACGGAGTCCGGGTGCTGGGTTGCACGGGGACCGGCTACTCGTCGGGGATCATCGCCGGGATCGACTGGGTCACGGCCAATGCACGCCGGCCGGCCGTTGCGAACATGAGTCTGACGGTTGGCGCGTCGCTTGCGCTCGAGGCGGCGCTCGCCACGTCGATCGCGTCGGGGATCACGTATGTCGTCGCGGCCGGCAACAACGCCACCGACGCCTGCACCACGTCGCCGGCGCGCGTCCCGGCCGCGATCACCGTGGGCGCGACGACGTCAGGTGACGCGCAGGCGTCGTATTCCAATTACGGCACGTGCATCGACCTCTACGCTCCGGGCTCGAGCATCACGTCGGCCAGCCACCTCGGCGATACCCAGACCGCCGTCAAGAGCGGGACGTCGATGGCATCGCCGCACGTGGCTGGGGCGGCGGCGCTCTATCTGTCGACCGCGCCATCGGCGTCGCCCGCCCTCGTGTCGAGCGTACTGGCGTCGAACTCGATCGCGGGCATGGTGATGAGCATCGGCGCCGGTTCGCCGAACCGCCTGCTCAACATCACGTTCATGAGCGTCACCACGCCGCCCACGAACGCGGCGCCCGTGGCACGCATCACGTCGACCTGCACCGGCCTGACCTGCATTTTCAGCGGCACGTCGTCGTCGGACGATGTCTCCATCGCGTCGTACGCATGGGCCGTCACCGGGGGGTCTCCGGCGACGTCGGCCGCCAGCGTCGTGAGCGCGACGTTCTCAACCGGCGGCACCAAGACCGTGACGCTCACGGTCACGGACAACGCGGGACTGACGGGCACCCTCACCCAGACGGTCACCGTGACAGCTCCTGCGCCGCTGGCACCGGTCGACAACCCGCCCGCGGCGAACTTCACGTGGAGCTGCGCGGGGATCACCTGCCAGCTTGATGCGTCGTCGTCCACCGACGATGGCGCGATCGTATCGTACACCTGGAACCTGGGTCGCTATCCCGATCCCACCGCCGCCGGGGTCTCTGTGACGGCTGCGTACCCACACGCCGGTGCACGCACCGTGACGCTCACGGTCACCGACAACAGCGGCAAGAGCACCAGCATCACGAAAACGGTCGCGGTCGGCAGCGCACCACCGGTCGACAATCCGCCGGTGGCGAACTTCACGTGGAGCTGCCCGGGGATAACCTGCCAGCTTGATGCGTCGTCGTCCACCGACGATGGCGCGATCGTATCGTACACCTGGAACCTGGGTCGCTACCCCGATCCCACCGCCGCCGGGGTCTTGGTCGCGGCCACGTACCCGCACGACGGTCCACGCACCGTGACGCTCACCGTGACGGATAACAGCGGGAAGAGCAGCAGCATCACCAAGGTCTTGACCGTGCCCTGATCTGATGCGATCCTTGGCCCCGGCCCCGGAAACGGGGCCGGGGCGGTCGAGCTGGATCGCGCCCCGGACATGCCGGAGACTCCCTCCTTGAGAGGATGAAGACTGGGCGCCGCGTCACGGCGACGGCGCACGATCTGACCTGCGCAGGTAACGTGTTCGCATGACACGCATCACTCGATCGCAAGGTGCCTTTATCATGGAAAGTCCGCCGCACAGAGCACTTCCAGCCGCTGCGTACGCGCTCGGCGGGGTGAGCGGTTTACTCCTCGCCCTCCAGATCTGGACGATCGCGCTTTGGTCGGCCGCCTTCGCCGCAGCCAGCACCCAGGGCGAGCGTGTAGACTACTATCTGGCCCATTTTCCGCTTGGACTCGGGCGCCTGGGTGCGAGTAACCTGACCTGGCTCAGCGCCGGGGTCGGAACGGTAGGATTCGTTGCCGCTGTGGTCGCCGCTCGCCGCTTGACCGGCGCGGGCCGCGCGCTGAGCATCGGCCTCGCGGTGGCGAACGCAGTTCTGGTCCTATGGTACGGGTTCACCATGATGTAGGCAGCGCCGCGCAAGCGTGGCATCGCGTGGGGCCGGATGGGCACCCCGAAACAGGCGGGCAACGCCAGGCGAACATCGGGGCCTCTGGCCAGCTAAACTGCGCAGGTCGCGTAGTCGTGGGGGCGGTACTGTCCATCATGAGGCAGCATGAGCTCGATCGAAGAAAAGTTCTCGAAGCTCGGAACCGATCACGCACCCGGGCAGGAAGTACGGCAGGGCGGTGATCTCCCGGAATCCGTGCTCCGCGGAGGGCTTTTGTCGGGGGCCGCTGTTGATTTCTCGCATGGCGATGTGAACGACACCGCTTTTCCCCCTGCGCCCGGTGCCCTTGAAGCTTTCATCGATGGCGAGGGCCGCGGCGGCGCACAGGCCTATACGGAGTACCGCGGTGGCGCCGAGCTGCGTGAAGAGGTGGCCCGGAAGCTCGCGGAGTTCACTGGTCAGCCGATTGCGGCTTCGGAGGAGTTGATCATCACCCCCGGTACGCAAGGCGCGCTGTTCCTCGCCCTTGGGGCCACGGTGAACGTCGGAGACAGGGTCGCCATTGTGCGACCAGACTACTTCGCGAACCGCAAGCTGGTGGATTTCCTCGGTGGCGAAGTTGTGCCGGTGCCTATCGAGTACCTGACCTCCAGCGGTGGGGCCGGCCTGGATCTGGATCAACTGGAAGATGCCTTCAAGTCCGGTGTGCGGGTGTTCCTCTTCTCCAATCCCAACAACCCGACGGGGGTGCTCTACTCGCCACAGGAGATTGTCGGCATCGCCAAGCTGGCCAATCGATATGGCGTCACGGTGATCGTCGATCAACTGTATTCGCGGTTGGTGTACTCGGGTCACACGTATAATCACCTGTGTGCGTCGGAGATCGCCGCCGATCGGGTGCTCACCATCATGGGACCGTCCAAGACCGAATCCCTGAGTGGCTACCGTCTCGGCGTCGCGTTCGGCGCTTCGCACCTTGTGGATCGCGCGGAGAAGCTGCAGGCCATTGTTTCGTTGCGCGCGCCGGGATATTCGCAGGCGGTATTGCGAACCTGGTTCGCTGAGCCGGAAGGCTGGCTCGCCGAACGAACGACGAGGCATCAAGCCATTCGTGACGACCTGATCGCCGTATTGCGCGCCGTCCCCGGTCTCTCGGTTCGTACGCCGGGCGCGGGCAGCTATCTCTTCGCGAGGTTGCCGGCAATGGGCATTGAGTTACATGATTTCGTGCGGGCGCTTCGGGTGCAGGCCAACGTTGTTGTCACGCCGGGCACTGAATTCAGTCCGGATGCGACCGACAGCATCCGCCTGAACTTTTCGCAGAACCACCAAGCCGCGGTGCAGGCCGTTCAACGGATCACCCAATTGATCGATCGCTGCCGAGCAGTCGTGTCCTGATTGGGTTTACCCCTCGCCTTCGGCGACATCGCGATCGGCAAGCTGGCCGATCCCGTCGTCCCTGTATTTCCCACTCTGGAGCAAACATGTCCCAGCCCACCAAACGCCTCGCCATTGTCACGGGCACGAGCTCCGGGATCGGCGAAGCGCTCGCCCAGCAACTGCTCGACCAGGGTTGGAC
>JACDBX010000159.1 GCA_013694695.1 Gemmatimonadales bacterium
CCTCCAGCGATCCGGCGATCAGGACCGATTCGCGGGCAATGAACGCCCGGACACCCGGGGTCAATACCGCGGTTTGGGGGGGCGGCACCTCTGGGGTTGCCTGTCCTCCCGCGATCCGCTCAAGCCGTTCCGATAGGGCAAGTGCCTGGCGGTCCTCCTCGGCGGCCCAGGTGGTGGCCCGCCCAACCAGCCCGCGAAGCGTTGCGAGACCTTCCTGCCACCCCCGCCGGGCATGCGGGTCCCAGGCGAGCGCGTGATCGCGAACGCCCCGGGCGATGCTTTCCAGCGACGCCGACGCGCGCGCGAATGTGCCAAGCCCGGCCATCAGCGCGGCACCCCGCAGTGCCCTCGCTCCCCGGACCAGCCGCTCGGCGTCCGGGGGCTCGCGCTGCGACACCAACTGGTTGAGATCGTTGACGTACTCGGCGGCTTCCAGCACGAAGAAGTCGGCGCGACGCGAGGCCGTGCTCACGCGCGGGCCGCCGACATCAGTGCGCGCATGCGCGCGGTGGCCGACCGGATTCCGACGAAGAGCGATGCACTCACGATGCTGTGTCCGATGTTGAGCTCCTCGATTTCCTCGATGCGCGCCACGGGTCCGACATTTTCGTACGTGAGCCCGTGCCCCGCGTGGACCGCGAGGCCGAGGTCGGCGGCGTGCCCTGCGGCGCGCCGGAGCTCGTCGAAGGCGGCGTCGCTGTCCCGCCCGCCCCCCGCGTACCGGCCGGTGTGCAGCTCGACGGCAGGCACGCCCAGATCCTTCGCGGCATCGATGGTTGCCAGGTCGGGGTCGACGAATAGTGCAACATGGATGCCCGCCTCGTCGAGCCGACGCAAGCTGGCCCGGAGCGACGGGTCGCGGCGCCCAAGCAGGTCGAGCCCCCCTTCGGTGGTCAGCTCGTCCCGACGCTCCGGCACCACCGTCACCTGGTAGGGCTTCAGGGCGCAGGCGAGGGTGACGATATCCTCCCTGACCGCCAGCTCCAGGTTGCAAACGGTGTTCACCGCGGCGGCGATCGCGTGCACATCGGCGTCCTGAATGTGCCGGCGGTCCTCCCGCAGGTGAATCGTGATCCCGTCGGCACCACCGGCCTCCGCCTCGCGTGCCGCCTCGAGGGGCGACGGTTCGTCGGTGCGGCGCGCCTCGCGGACGGTCGCCACGTGATCGACATTCACGTAGAGTCGTTGTAGTCGCATTCAGTAGTGTCGGTGTGTACGTTTCGTCACTTCACCGCCCCGGAGGGGTTCCCGTGCGCGCTTCCATCGTTGCTCAACTCGCCATCGTCGGCGCGACACTCGGTTGCGCTGCCTCGACCGTCACGCAGGTGGACGCCGCGAACACGCCGTCACTGGCTGTCGAGCAGTTCATACTCGCCGCGTCGGACAGCAACCTTACCCGGATGTCGGAACTGTGGGGCACCGAGAAGGGCGCCGCTGCCTCGACCGGTGAGCCCAAGGAGTACGGCCGCCGGATGGTCATCATGCAGACGTATCTCCGCGGTGTGGCGGTTCGGACGCTTGGCGAGGTGTCGACCACCAAAGCCGACCGCACCCTGGTCACGACCGAACTGTCCCGGGGGCCTTGCAAGGTTACGCTGCCCGTGACCACCGTGCGCGCCGGCAACCGATGGATCGTCAACCAGTTTGACCTCGCGCTGGCCGGGCAGGTGAACAAGCCATGCGAGGGATCGGGAATGCCGAGCGGGAACCCCGGCCAGTAACAAGGCGTTTTTCACGCCTGACTGATGGGATCGCATGAGCGATTGTCACTTCGGCGCCTCGGTGAGTTCGATGAGGATCCCGTTGGTGGCCTTGGGATGCACGAACGCGATGCGGCATCCGCCTGCGCCGGAGCGGGGCAGGTCATCGATCAGGGTGTATCCCTGCTGGCGGCACGCGGCGAGGGCCGCGTCGAGGTCGGCGACCCGGTAGCAGACATGATGGATCCCCGGGCCGCGCCGGGCGAGGAATCGGCCGATCGGCGAATCGGCTTCGAGGGGTTCGAGCAACTCGACATCCGAGTCGCCGAAATCCAGGTGGACGATTCGCGCACCGTCGGCGATCTCCGGGCCGCGTGCGGCAACGCCGAGCACGTCTCGGTAGAATGCGAGGGCGGATTCGACGTCCGGGACGGCGATTCCGATGTGGGCAATGGACGGCTTCATGGCGATGGAACTTAACAGGGCAGTGACAGGAGTGGTGCAACGATGAGTGAGGCAACAGTCGCAGTGACGGACGCAACATTCGAGGCCGAAGTCGGGCAGGCCAAGGGCCTCGTCGTGGTCGATTTCTGGGCGGAATGGTGCGGTCCTTGCCGGATGATCGCCCCAACCCTCGACGCGCTGGCGAAGGACTACGAGGGCAAGGCGAAGATTGCCAAGCTCGACGTAGACTCGAACCAGAACACGGCGATGAAGTACAATATCCGATCGATTCCCGCGGTGCTGTTCTTCAAGGATGGCAAGCACGTTGACACGGTGGTGGGCGCGAACCCGCGGGGCGCGTACGAGGCCAAGATCACCCAGCACCTGGCGGCGTAACCGCCTCCGGTGAGTAGCAGGGCCGGCACCTCATCATGAGGCGCCGGCCCTTGTTGCGCCCAGCAGCCCCGTGTCCGGGGGCACCGACTCGACCCTCTTATCATTCGTCCATGGTCACACCAGGCACGCTCTTCGTCGTCGCGACGCCGCTCGGCAACCTCGGCGACCTCTCGCCGCGGGCGGCGGAGACGTTGCGGACCGTCGACACGGTCGCGGCAGAAGACACCCGCCGAACCAAGGGCCTCCTCTCCTCGATCGATGCCCATCCAAGGCTGGTATCGTACCACGCCCATTCCGACGATCGCCGTTCGGAGTCGCTCATCGCGATCCTCACGGAGGGCCGGAACGTGGCGCTGGTGACCGACGCCGGGACTCCCGCGATCAGCGATCCCGGTCACCTGCTCGTCGCCGCAGCACGCCGCGCCGGGGTGCCCGTGGTGCCCGTGGCCGGGCCGTCAGCGGTCGCAGCGGCGCTGTCCGCGTCCGGGCTGGCGGGCGACCGGTACCTCTTCCTGGGTTTCATTCCCCGAAAGGGGCGTGAACGGAAGGAACTGCTGGCGCGCGCGGCAATCGAGCCGTGGAGCGTGGTCTTCTTCGAGGCGCCGGGGCGACTGGCGGCGCTGCTTGCCGACCTCAAGGATGGGGCCGGGAGCGAGAGGATCGTGGTGGTGGCACGCGAGCTCACCAAATTGCACGAGGAGTTCCGGCGCGGAACCACGGCGGAGCTGGCAGCGTGGTATCTGGATGAACCGGTGCGCGGCGAGGTGACCGTGATCCTCGCAGGATGCCCGCCGGGACACGGCAGCCCGCCGCCGCCCGACCCGGCGGAGGTGATCGCATTGATTCGCGCGCATCTCGCCGCCGGCGAATCCCGCAAGGACACCGTGCGTATGGTGACCGCGCGGTACGGACTCTCGCGCAACGACGCCTACCGACTCGTGACGGACGAACCGTGATCCTTCGTGGATGCCTCACCATCGTTGCCGTGCTGACCTGTGCCGCGCTCCCGGCACAGCGCGCCGAACACGCATCGCTCACGATCGGTCGACTGCACTACGATGGCGGCGGCGATTGGTACGCCAACCCCTCAAGCCTCCCCAATCTCCTCCGGGCAATTCGCGAGCGGACAGCGCTGCGCACTGCGGCGCAGGAACGCGCGGTGCGCCTCACCGATCCCGAACTGTGGGATGTCCCGTTTCTTCATGCAACCGGGCACAGCAACATCCGATTCACCGACGAGGAGGTGCGCATCCTGCGCCGCTGGATCATGCAGGGTGGGTTCCTGCACGTCGACGACAACTACGGCCTCGACGAATCGTTCCGGCGCGAGATTGCACGGGTGTTTCCCGATCGCACGCTCGCCGAGGTGCCGCTCGATCACCCGGTGTATCGCGTGGTGTACGCCTTCCCCGAGGGGCTGCCGAAGATCCATGAACACGATGGCAAGCCGGCACAGGGATTCGGGATTTTCGTCGACGGTCGCCTTGCCGTCTTCTATTCGTATCAATCGGACCTGGGCGACGGCTGGGAGGATCCCGAGGTCCACGGCGACGCCCCGGCGAAACACGAGGCGGCGCTCCGCATGGGCATCAACCTCTTTGCCTACGCCGTTGGCTGGGGCGGATGAACCACGCCCTTCTCGACGATGCGCTGGACGCCGCCGCCCGACTCCTTCGTGGTGCGAGCGGACTCGCGCGCCTGATGCTCGGCGTGACGTCGGCGGCGGTGTTGCTCGCGGTGGCGGCGTGGCTCTTCCGGCTTGGCGCGCTCGATGCCCCGGGCTGGGTACTCGCCGTATGGGTCGGGTTGGTGGTTGCAGTATTGACCGGGCTCGCCTGGGGGCGACACGCCATCCGCGCGCTTGGTCCGTGGCACGTGGCGCGCCGCCTGGAAGTGGATGGCGCATGGCGACGGGGATCGCTCACGACGGTGCTCGATGGGACGGCACGGGGCACCAGCAGCGACCTGCACGACGCGGCGATTCGCCGTTCCGCCGATGATGTCGCCGCTCGCGCGGGTGTCGCGCTCGCTCCGCATGTCGACATCGAGGTGCATCGCGCTCGGCGAGCGCTGATGGTGACGGGCATCGCGCTGGTGGCGCTGTTCGCCGCGCGGCCCGCGCGCGGTGCCACGGCGCGTCTCTGGCACCCGCTGGCGGCATGGCACGCGATTACGGGTGCGGTGCGCCTCGACGCCGTCACGCCGGTCGTGCCGCGCGGCGGCACCGCAACATTCAAGCTGCGAGCGATCGGGCACGGTCGCGCGACGCTATCGACCCGATCACCGGGCGAGGCGTGGCAAGAGACTGAGGTGATCCTCGATCCGGATGGCGCTGCCACGCATGTGACGGCTCCGCTCCATGCCGACATGGTGGCACGCCTCGAGGCCGGCGGTCGTCGCTCGCCCGAGGTGCGCGTACAGGTGCGCCTGCCCGCTTTTCTCGGCGCGTTCACCGCGACCGCCCACTATCCGGCCTACCTGGGCCTCGAACCTGAGACATTCACGGTGGCGGGCGACACCTTGGTCCTTCCCGAGGGGACGCGGCTCGCGCTGAGCGGTCGGGCCACGGCGGCGATCAGCGAGGCACGCCTCGACGCCAGCGGTGGCTCGACTCGACTCGACGTCGCTGGTGAAGCCTTCCAGGGGGACCTCATTCCACGTCGTGACGACACCTGGCTGTTGCGGGTGGCCCTGGCATCGGGAGCAGCGCTCGACGGCGAATCACCGGCTATCCCGGTGCGCATCGTGCCCGATAGCGCACCGTTGGTCGAGGTCGCCGTGCCGGGGGTCGACACCGTGGCACCGCCGTCGATGTCGCTAGCCGTGGTGGTTTCGGTGCGGGACGATCACGGCGTTTCGGGGGCCGCCCTCGAGTGGCGCATTGGTGCGCGGGGTACTCCGCGTCGCACGGCGTTGTCCCTCGAGGATGCCGCAAGTGATCGCGCACTGGTGGCGACAGCGCTCGACCTCGCGGCGCTCGGCCTGCGCGCAGGCGACACGATGTTCTACGCCGCGACAGCCACCGACAACGCACCGGCGCGCCACGCCGGGCGATCGCGCGAGTTCGCCGTGCGGATTCCCACCGCCGGTGAGCAGCAGGATCAGCGCGCCCAGGCCACCGGGGAGGCCGCGATTGCACTGGATTCGCTGGCAACCCGTGCGAGGCGGATGCAGCGCCAGACCGAGAACCTCGCGCAGGAACGTCGCCGCGCCGATTCGCGTTCGGGAGGGGCGGACACCGATCCGATGACAGTCGATGCTGCGCGCAAGGCGGAGGCCGCGGCGCAAGCCCAGGAACAGTTGATGGCGCAGGCGGAGCAGGCGCGGCAGGCTGTCAGTGAGCTGGAGCGTGCTGCAGGGCGCGATGGTCTCGCCGATTCTGCGCTGGCGGCGCAACTCGGCGAGATCCGTGAGCTCCTCGAGGAGGCACTGACGCCCGAGCTCCGGCAGAAGCTCGACGAACTTCGTGCGGCGACCAAGGCGCTCGACAGCGAGCGAACCCGCGATGCGTTGACTGATCTCGCGAAGCAGCAGGCAGCGCTGCGCGATGCGCTGGAGCGCGCGCGCGAACTCTTCAAGCGTGCCGCCCTCGAAACCGAGATGGCAAACATGGCGCAGGAGGCGCGTCGCCTGGCCGATGCGCAGAAAGACGTCAACAAGAAGCTCGGGCAGGCGGACAGCGCAGCCGCCGCCGCGCGAGCCGAGGAGTCGCTGGCGGCAGCCACCGATTCGCTGGCAAGCACGCTCGATCGCGCTGCGGCCAAGGTGCAGCCGCAGCAGACCAAGGAGGGCATGCGTGCCGCGGCTCGTCAGGCACGGAGCGCAGCGCAGAAGATGCGACAGGCCGCGTCCCAGTCGCGTGACGGCGAGCAGCAACAGGCGAAGTCCTCCGGCGAGGCGGCCGAGCAGCAACTCGATGCCCTCGAACAGCAGCTCGACGAGGAGCGCGAGGAGATGCAGCGCGCCATGCGCGAGGAGGTCACGAAGGCGCTCGACCGGGCACTCGCCGAGACGTCGCGACTCGCCGAGCGCCAGCAGGCGGTGGCAGAGGGCTTCCGGCGCGGTGCGCTGGTGACGACCGCTCGCACCGAGCAGGGGCTGCTGGAAGAGGGTGCAACGAAGGTGCTGATGCAGGTTGTCGAGGCCGCGACGAAGAACGCGCTGGTGTCGCCGCAAATTGCCGCCGCGTTCGGCGCGGCTCGGGTGTCGATGCGCGCTGCGATCGAGGCTGTGTCGACCGCGAGTCCCAACCTCCGCGAAGCGGCCGATGAGGCCGGCAACGCCGTTGATGCGCTCGCAGTGGCCGCATACCAGCTGCTGCGCAGCCGCGACAAGGTTGGCGGATCCAAGTCGGGCAGCGGAGTCGAGGAGGCAATGCAGCAGATGCAGCAGATGGCCGGCAAGCAGGGAGAGATGGCGCAGCAGGGGCAGGGGATGTTGCAGGAGGGCGAGGGCGGGATGCAGCAATTGATGCAGCTCGCGATGCAGCAGCGGGCGATGGCGCAGCAACTCGAACGGATGCGTGCGGCCGGACAGGTTCCCGGCGCGGGCGAGATGGGTCGTGAGGCGATGGATCTGTCCCGGAACCTTGAGGCCGGACGGCTTTCGCGCGAGACGGTGGAGCGCCAGCAGCGGCTCTTCAGGCGGATGATCGACGCCGGTCGGATGCTTCAGGGTGAGGAACAGGATGAGACGAAGGAGCGTCGGAGCGAGGCACCGCAGGGCGCGGTGGTGGCGCTTCCGGGCCGCCTTGACCCCGACTTGCTGCGCGACAACGTGGTCCGCGTCCCGAACTGGGAAGCGCTTCAGCGACTGAGCCCCGACGATCGCCGCCGCGTGCTTGACTATTTCCGGCGACTTGCCGACGTGAACCCGCCATGATGTGGCGGAGACTGATCGTGCGGTCGGTAATGCTCGCCGTCGTCATCGGCGTGCCGGTTGATATCGTGGCGCAGGTGCGCGACATGAGCCCGCCGATGGCGCGTGCCCAGTCCGCCGAGCGCCGCGGGCAGTACGCCGAGGCCGCGATCCAGTACAACCTCGTGCTTGACGAGCGCCCGACCGATGATGCCGCACTCAACGGCCTCGAACGCGTGCTGGTCCCGCTGGGTCGCGGCGCCGAGCTTGCGCGCCGGCTGGCACGTGCGCTCGACAGCGACTCGCTGAATGTCGGCCTGCTCGGGCTTGCGGTGCGGACCTTTGCCGGGTCGGGCCAAGCCGATTCTGCGGCGCGCTACGCCGAGCGCTGGGCGCAGATCGAACCGGGCATCGACGGACCATATCGTGAATGGGCGATTGCGGCAGTCGAAGGACGTGATCGCGAGAGTGCCCGCCGCGCGCTGGAGACTGGCCGCCGGATTCTGGGACGCCCGGGAGCGCTCGCACCCGAACTGGCGCAGGTGCTGCAGCTCGACGGAAATTGGGCCGGTGCAACGCAGGAATGGCTGCGGGCCGCCGAAGCGCAGCCGGCGTACCGGATGTCGGCGGTCGCCGCACTCGCCCGCGCTCCCGTGACGCAGCGCCCCGCCATCCGGACTGCACTGGGTGGCGCGCGTTCGGTTGAGGCGCCGCCCGTGCGTGCGCTTCTCGAGGCGCGCTGGGGCGACATCGCCGAGGGGACCCGCATCGCGCTCGCCGCGCTGCCCGCGGGCGCGGACCAGGCGGTGATTCTGTTGCGGGCGATGGTCGAGGAAACGAAGGGGCATGAGCAACCGCCTGCGCTCCGGGCTCGGGGCGCGCTGCTGGAAGCCCTTGCGGCGCACGAGACGCCGGCGGCCGGCCTCCGGACGCGGATGGACGCCGCCCGCGCATACGCCGATGCGGGCGACGAGGCGAATGCCCGGCGACTCCTGGCAGTTGTCGCTGCCGATCCTGCCGCACCTGATGGGATAGCAACCAGCGCGTCGGCCACGCTGCTCGGCGTGCTGCTCGCCGAGGGGCGCGCCGACGAGGCGGACCGGGTGCTCACGCAGATTCTCCCATCGCTCGACGCAGATGAACGGGAGCGGCAGTCGCGTCGGGTCGCACTGGCCCACGCACGGCGCGGGAACTTTGGCCGCGCCGATGCCCTGGTGGCGGCCGACTCCAGCGTCGCGGGGTTCGACCTTCGCGGTCGGATCCGCCTCCTTCAGGGAGACCTCGCCGGGGCAACGGAATTTCTCCGTTTGGCCGGACCGTACGACACCCAGCGCGAGCACGCGGTTGAACGGGTCACACTCCTCGTGCTGCTGCAGGCTGTTGGTCGCGATACCATGCAGGCGCTGGGCGCGGCGATCACGGCGATCGAAGTGGGCGACACGGCGGACGCGATCGCCCGACTCGGGGCGATCGCGGAGGGGCTCGAGCCGCAGGGCGCGGCAGCGTGCAGGCTGTTGGCGGGGCATCTCGCGGTAGCCGTCGGCGACACCGCTGCCGCCACCCGGTTGTGGCGATCCGCCAATGTGGCAGAAGCGCCGGCATCTGCCGCCGAGGCGCGCTACTCGCTGGCCCGGGTGGAGCGACTCGGCGGGCGTGCGGATGCTGCCCGCGAACTGCTGGAGTCGTTGCTGCTTGAGTTTCCCGACAGCGCCATCGTCCCGGAAGCGCGCAGACTCTACGACCAGGTGCGCGGCGCCACGCCAGGGGGCGGATGATGGATCGACGTGACTTCATCCGTGCCGGCGCCACCGCAGGCGCTCTCTGGATTCCCGCTCCGAGACGCATCCTCTCTGCGCTCGGTCGCGGTGCGTCGTTCGTCGTCCCGATGGACGAGGCGCAGACCAATCACCTGAAGGCGTACGGCGTGGCGTTCCGCGCCCTTGAGCGAGGCGAACGCGGAGAGTGGCTGCTCAACTACCGCGGCGGCGCATTCCTCTTCCCTGCATCGGAGGGGCTGCAGCGCGACGCGATCCTCAACGGGGTGAGCATCGAGGCGGCCGACGACGTGTCGGCGGCAACGATCCGTGGCGAGGTACAGGCCACCAACGCCGATGCCGTGCCGCTGGAGAAGGCGCCGAAGGTTGCGGTGTATGCGCCGCCCGACGCCGCGCCATGGGACGACGCGGTGACGATGGTGCTGCAGTACGCCGGCATCAAGTATGATCGCGTCTGGGATCCCGAGGTGATCGGCGACGGACTTGCACCGTTTGACTGGCTGCACCTGCACCACGAGGACTTCACCGGCCAGTTCTCGAAGTTCGTGATCAACTACGCTGGCTCCCCGTGGCTGCAGGCGATGATGGACCTCAACCGCGGCACCGCACAGCGCCTCGGATACCCGAACGTACCGGCGGTGAAGCACGCGGTGGCGAGCCGGATTGCGGCGTTCGTCGATCGCGGTGGGTTCCTCTTCGCGATGTGCACCGCGACCGAGACTCTCGACCTTGCCTTGGCAAGCGAGGGCGTCGACATCGCTGCGGCATACGCCGACGGAACGCCGATGAACCCCGACGCTGCCGCGCAACTCGATTGGAGTCGTGCCTTCGCGTTTTCGGGCGCGTCACTTGAGCTCTCGCCGTCGCTGGCGGTGTTCAGCGACATCGATGGACATCAGGTCAATGGCATCAACCGGCAACCACTGGGCGCTTTCTCCCTCTTCAACTTTGCGGCAAAGATCGATCCGGTACCGAGCATGCTCGTCCAGAACCACCGGCAGGTGATTCCTGATTTCTACGGTCTCACCACATCCTTTCGTCGCACCGCGATCAAGCCCGGCGTCACCGTGCTGGCCGATGAGGCGGGTGCGCCGTGGGTCAAGTACATCCACGGCGACCGGGGCCAGGGAACGTGGACCTTCTTCGGCGGGCACGACCCCGAGGATCCGCAGCACGCGATCGGCGACGCGCCAACGGACCTGTCGCTGCATCCCCATTCGCCGGGATACCGGCTGATCCTCAACAACGTCCTCTTTCCGGCGGCGAAGAAGAAGGAACTGAAGACGTGACGGCACTGTCGGGGCAGGCCTCGCGCCTCGCCCCCGCGGTGCGCGACCTCGTGCGCCGGGAGGTTGCCGCGGCCGGCGGGAACGAGGTGTGCTTCGTCGCGACCGTCGACGAATCCGGCGCGATCACGTCGGCGCGTGCGGTGGCCCGGGGGACCGCTGATTGCGTGCTGGCGATGCCGGGAACGGCGCGCCCCGGCGAGATGCTGCTGCACAACCACCCCGGTGGCCACCTCGAACCGTCGATGGCCGACCTGTCGATCGCCGCGCGCGCCCACGACGACGGCATCGGGTTCGGGATCGTCGACAACAACGGCGACCGGCTCTACGTGGTGGTGGAGGTTCCGAAGGATCGCGCGAACCTGCGTCTCGATCCGTTCGAGGTGATCGACCTGCTGGGCGAGCACGGACCCGTCGCAAGGGAACTTGGTGGCTACGAGGATCGCCAGAGCCAGCGCGACCTCGCGGCACACCTGGTGGATGCCTACAACGACGGCGGCGTGCTGTTGCTCGAGGCGGGCACCGGCGTCGGCAAGTCGTTCGCGTATCTGGTGCCGGCGCTGGCGTGGGCTCGCGCGAACAAGGAGCGCACGGTCATCTCGACCAACACCATCAACCTGCAGGAACAGCTCGTCGGCAAGGACCTCCCGCTGCTGCGTCGCGCATTGGGCGACGCGGAGCACACGCCGACCTTCGCGTTGCTCAAGGGATGGCGGAACTACCTCTGTCGGGCGCGCCTCGACATCGCCGCGGCGAGCCAGCAATCCCTGCTGGAGGCTGAGAAGCACGACGAGCTGATGGAGATCGCAGCGTGGGCGTCGCACACCAGCGATGGGACGCTCGCCGACCTGCCGGTGCAGCCGACATCCGAGGTGTGGGATGAAGTGGCCGCCGAGGCCGATCTGTGCACGCGGCTGCGCTGCCCGCACTTCGATCGGTGTTTTGTCTTCCAGGCACGCCGCCGCGCGGCGCAGGCCGACGTGGTGGTGGTCAACCATCACCTCCTCGCTGCCGACCTCGCGGTGCGGCAGGCATCCGACAACTGGGAGGAAGCGGCGGTGCTGCCGCCGTACCAGCGGCTGATCCTCGATGAGGCGCACCATCTTGAGGACGTGACCGCAGCACATCTCGGCGTGCAGGTGAGCAACCGTGGCGTCCGCCGGCTGCTCAACCGGCTCGAGCGCAACGGCAAGGGCCTGGTGCCGTCGCTGCAACGAGACCTCGCGACCACCCACGACCTGCTGACCCGGGCATCGCTCGACCTGATTCGCGAGCGCCTCCTGCCCGGTGTGCAGGCCGCGCGCCGTACCGCGGAAGCCCTCTTCGTACGGCTCGCCGGGCACCTCGAACAGGCGGGTTCGTCGCAGATCCGGCTCGACGATGACTTTCCGCGACACGATGTCTGGAAGGAAGGGCTCTCGCATGAGCTCGAGGCGGCAACGGGCGCATTCCGCTCCATTGCCGACGTGATGGAAACGGTGGCCGACCGGATGGCGCAGGGAGAGATGACCGATCGCCGCACCCAGCTCCTCGCCGAGTGCCGCGGCGTGCTGCGCCGGCTGGCGGTGCTGAGTGACGGCCTCAATGCGACGCTGCGGCCGGGAACCGGGCGTCCGCCGGAAGTGCGGTGGATGGAGCGCACGGGCTACAAGGGACAGACGATCCAGCTTGCCGCGGTGCCGCTCGACATGGCGCCGCTGCTGCGGGAACTGCTCTTCGACCGGTTGGAGACTGTGGCACTCACCAGCGCGACGCTGGCGGCTGGCGGCGAGTTCTCGTTCCTCGCGTCGAGAATCGGGCTGGCCGGCGAGGATTCCCCGGTGACGGTGCAGGAGGTATTCCCGTCGCCGTTCGACTACGGCTCGCACTGCCTGCTCGGCCTGCCCGACGACATCCCCGACCCGCGCGAGAACGAGGCCGCACACGACGCAGCGGTGGCGCAGGTGGTATCCGACCTCGCGTGGGCCAGTGACGGTGGATTGTTCGTGCTGTTCACGTCGCACGCCGCGCTGCGGCGCGCTGCGGTGACGCTGCGGGGCACGCTCGGCGACCGATTTCCCCTGCTTGTCCAGGGCGAGGCACAGCGGGATCATCTGGTGCGGCGATTCCGCGATGCGGGCAACGCGATCCTCCTCGGGACCGACTCGTTCTGGGAAGGCGTCGATGTGCCGGGCCGCGCCCTGCGGGGCCTGGTGCTGGCAAAGCTACCTTTCAAGGTTCCCTCCGAGCCGCTCACGGCAGCACGGCTGGAGCGCCTGGCGGAGCAGGGAGAGGACGGTTTCTTCGGGTACCTCCTGCCGCACGCCGCCCTCAAGCTCAAGCAGGGATTCGGTCGGCTTATCCGCGGTGCCACCGACGTTGGCGTGGTGGTGCTGCTCGATCGCCGGGTGGTGACGCGTCGCTATGGCGCGATGCTGCTCGAGGGTCTCCCTCCGGCGGAGCGGGTGATCGGGCCGTGGGACGCGGTGCGCACCAAGTGTGAGGATTTCTTCGCACGACATGGAATCGGAGCAGCGACATGAACGTGGTCCAGCCCAGCAAGATCATCTGCGTCGGTCGTAACTACGCCGCGCACGCGAAGGAACTGGGCAACTCCGTGCCCGAGCGGCCGATGCTCTTTTTCAAGCCACCGTCGGCACTTATCGCGCACGGCGAGTCGATCGTCATTCCGGCGGTGTCGCAGCAGGTGGAGTATGAGGCGGAGATCGCGCTGGTGATCGGCGAGCGCGCCACGCGGGTTCCGGCGGGGCGGGCGATGGAGGTTGTGCGCGGTTTCACCTGTGCCAACGATGTCACGTGCAGAGACCTGCAGAAGCCCGACGGCCAGTGGGGCCGGGCCAAGGGTTTCGACACCTTCTGTCCGGCTGGTCCGGCAGTCGTCGAGGTCGCTGATTGGCGCAACCTCGAGATCATCGGGCGCGTAAATGGAGAGGTGCGGCAACGCGCACCGATCAGCGACATGATCTTCGCGATTCCCACGCTGATCGAGTACATCACGCACATCATGACGCTCGAACCGGGCGACCTGATCCTGACCGGTACCCCGGAGGGTGTGGGGCGCCTGGTTGCAGGAGACGTGGTCGAGGTGGAGATCCCGGGTGTCGGCGTGCTGTCCAATCCGGTGGAGGAGGGTCGATGAAGCCGTTCCAGGTCAGTGATCGGATCGGTCGCCTACCGGGCTATCCGCTGGCGCGGATCCCGACCATCAAGCGTCGCCTCGTCGAGGCGGGCGTCGACGTGATCGATCTTGGTGCCGGCGACATCGACACCCTCCCTGATCGCCGCATCATTGAGTCGCTCGACGAGGGGCTCGAGCAGGTCGGGAACCACCGGTACGGATTCCAGCAGGGGCTGCCGGCGTTCCGCCACGCGGCCTCCCGCTGGGTCGAGCGCCGATTCGGCCAGCACTTCGATCCGATGACCGAGTTGCTGCCGCTGATCGGCTCGAAGGAGGGGCTATCGCACCTCACCTTGGCGGTGTGTAATCCCGGTGACGTGGCCGTGATTCCGGAACCGGGGTACCAGTCGTACATCGGCGGTGCGATCCTCGCCGACTGCGAACCGGTGATCGTGCCGCTGCGGCCGGAGTCCGACTTCCTCGTCGACCTCGAGCGCCTCGACCCGTCGGTGCTCGCGCGTACCCGGTTGGTTTACGTGAATTATCCCAACAACCCGACCGCCGCGATCGCACCCCGGGAGTACCTCGAGCGGCTGGTCGGGACGTGCCGCAAGCACGGTATCGTGCTCGCCTACGACAATGCGTACTGCGACATCACGTTCGACGGCTACGTGGCGCCCAGCATCTTCGAGATCGACGGGGCGCGCGACGTCGCGATCGAGTTCTTCTCGCTGTCGAAATCGTTCCGGATGACCGGATGGCGGCTCGGCTTCGCCGTTGGCCGGCCGGAGTTGGTCCGAGCGCTCACGCAAGTCAAGAGCTACGTCGACACCGGGCCATTCCTGGCGGTGCAGCACGCCGGTGCATGGACCCTCGATCACGCTGAGGAATTGTTGCTGCCGGTGGTCGCCGAGCTGGTGGAGCGCCGTGATGCAGGTGTCGACGCGCTCACGGCCGCAGGGTTCACGGTCGACACGCCGCTCGCCGCGATGTACCTCTGGGTTCCGCTGCCGGCCGGCATCGCGTCCGCCGACTTTGCGACGCGCGCTCTCGAAACGGAGGGAGTCGTGCTCCTGCCTGGGAGCGGCTTCGGACCGGGCGGTGAGGGATTCTTCCGCATCGCCCTGACGGAGCCCCCGGCACGGATCCGGGAGGCCGTCACGCGCCTCGGCATCTCGCTCGACGCGTGCAGGAGCGGTATTGGCAGCGCCGTCGCCTGACCTGTGGTTCCGCCTCCCCGACCCACCACGACGCACCGAATGGTGGATCCCGGTTGTGGTTGTCGCGTTGCACTTGCCGCTCATCTTCATCTCGATGGTGCGCACTGTCGACAACGATCCGGGAACGACGTCACTCCTGCGGTTGCCCAGTGGCCGCCTCGGGGGCGGTGAGGTGGTGATGTTGCCATTTGCCGCGGCCACGCCAACCCGCTCGTCCGGCGGGGCGCAGCTGCCCAC
>JACDBX010000172.1 GCA_013694695.1 Gemmatimonadales bacterium
CACGGCACTCTGTGATCGTCAGCTCGTCGCGCAGGTCGAATTGCGGCGCACCATCGACGTCGGCATCAACACCCGCGTCGCCGGCTTCTCACTCGGACTCGAACAGGCGGACCTGATTGTCCTGGCCGATGCCGGGACGGCCTGGGTGGCGGGATCGGGCGCCGGCCGGGTTCCCACTGGCCGCGTCCAGGCATTCGACGAGTGGCTGGCCGACGTCGGCGTCGGCGTCGAGGGCCAGCTCTTCGGTGTATACCTGGCCAAGTCTGTCACCGACGGCGATTCGCCGCGCGTCTCCGTACGGCTTCGCCGCCGCTTCTGATCCCCGTGCCGCGCCGGCTCTTCATCCTCCTGTTCGCCGTGCTCTGCGGCGTGCCGACCATGGCGTCGGCGCAGTCGCTGCGCCTGGAGGTGAAGACACACCCCGATCGTCGAACTCCCCTCATCCGCCTGTACAATCTCTTTGACGAAGACCGGTGGCGAGATGCGCTGGTCGACAAGTCCTATCCCATCCGACTGCACTGGCGCCTGCAGCTGTGGCGCTCCCGTGCCGGGTTCGACACTCCGGGGCCGGTAAACGAGTGGGACGTGGTGATCCGCCGGGAACCACTTCTCGAGCAGTACCGGTTCACCGAGACGGTGGGTGGAAGGCGCGTGATGGACACCGCGTTCTCCAGCGTCGAGGAACTTCGTTTCCACTACGAACGGCAGCAGGAAGTGGCGGGCGTGGCGCCCACCCGCGACGGCGAGTGGTACTACGCCATTCGGCTCGAGGTCACGACGCTCACCTTCGAGGACTTCGACCGCCTCGAACGACTTCCCGGTGGCGCAGCACCCGCGAGCGGTATCGGTGCGCAGATCGCCCGCCTGCTCGTGACATTGAGCCTGCCGTCGGCCAAGCTCACGCAGGAATCACCCGTCTTCCGGGTGCGCCGACGCAATTGAGCCCGTCGGTGGTGCATCGCGCAGTCAGCGACCGCGGATGGCCTCGAGCGCGCCCTCGCCATAGAAGAGTCGGATGTACTTCATCTGGGTGGGAGTGAGGCGGCGTATCGCCCACGACAGGTGGACGAAATGTGGCTCGGTCGGTGCGTGCAACGGATGCATCCCGCATTCCGACGGAAGGTGGCTGCCCTTGCGGGTGTTGCACGACGAACACGCCGTCACGACGTTGTCCCACGCGTTCGTCCCTCCGCGTGACTGCGGAATGACGTGATCACGCGTCAGGCATTCCCGACTGCGAAACACAGCGGGAGTGCGCGCGCAGTACTGGCAGCGGTAGCCATCCCGGGCGAAAAGGAATGTGTTGGTGACCTGGCGGCGGAAGCGGCGGGGGACGTGCACGAAACGAACGAGACGGATGATCGCCGGTCTCGGCATTCGCATTCGCACACTGCGTATCAGTTCGTTCCCATCGGCCTCGACGATCTCGGCCTTTCCCTCGATGACGAGCCTCAGCGCCCGCCGGGTCGGAACCATGGTGAGGGGTTCGAACGATGCATTGAGGGCAAGACAGCGCACCCACGGCTCCGGGAGAGGACCTCCATGATTATCACCGACCCCCCTGCGAAACAAGGGGCCGCCCGCCCACCCAGGTCGCGCGCACCGCGTCAGCACCGCACCGCAACACCGCTTCGGCAGGGTCAAGTGCGTCGTCCACCTGCATCGCCACCACGTCTCCCCAGTACCCGGGGGCAAGCGCGCCAATCTCACCACCCATTCCCAGGGCCTCGGCCCCGCCCAGCGTGAGCACACGCAGGGTCTCGGCCGCGGTCCACGCCGCGATGGAGCGTGCGTCGCGAGCCTCCGCCAGCAGGTCGATCGGGGCCACGCTCACCTCCGAATCCGTGCCCAGTCCCACCCGGAGCCCGCGCGACACATAGTTAGCGATCGGAGCCCGCGCTGCGTGGTGCCGCATGTTCGATCGGGGGCAGTGGGCGATGGCGCATTGATGCGCGACGAGCAGGTCGACATCAGCGTGGTCGACCTGAACCGCGTGGATGCAGAGCGTGTCCTCGCCGAGCACCCCGTGCGCTTCCAGCCACGCGATCGGCGACACCGGCGCCGACGACGGCCTCGGCACCCCGCGCGCGCGCCACATGTCGGCAAAGGTGCCGGTGAAGTCACGCAGCAACGCCACCTCCGCAGCGGGCTCGGCGACGTGGACGGCGATCGGTACGCCGTGGGCGCGGGCGAGCTCGGCGCTGGCTCGATAGAGTGCGCCACTCACCGTATACGGTGCGTGAGGAGAGACACCGAGCGTTACTCGGCCGGTGGCGTGATGGGCCAGGCGATCGAGGTCGCGTTCGAACGTTCGCATGGCGGGTGCGCACTGCTCGGGATGCATGCCGAAGACTTCGTGGTGAGCGATTCCGCTCGCCCCGAGGGCGGCGAGCGCGGCAATCACCTGTCCCGTGCTGCCGGTATCGCAGATGGTGGTGACACCCTGTTTCCAGCAACTCACGATGCCACGGGATGCCGCGTCGAAAAACGCCTCCTCGCTCCGCTCCGACTTCACCGCGATGAGGTGGCGGATCCACTCGGCGAAATCGTCGTCGTCGACCGCGCCAGCGAGGCCGGTGAGTTCAAGGTGGGTGTGAGTGTTGACGAGCCCCGGAATGAGCGCACAGCCCTGATAGGCCACCGACTCACAATCGGGTGGTGACGGGACGAAGGCATCTTCACCCGCCGCAACGATCCGGCCTGCATCATCGATAAGCACCGCGCCATTGGCGACTGCCGGGCCCGACACGGGCAGGAGCCACGGCGCGGAGAGTCGTCGCAGTGTCAGGGCCCCCCGCCGGGCCTGAACGGCGAGTGCAACGGACAGAACTCCTTCGGTTCGGAGCCGGGGGCGAAATATCTCGTTTCACGCACGTCTTCCGGACAGAACGGCGTGGTCTTGAATCCCGTGGTCCGGTCGATCTCGACCGGCACCAGGACGGCCTCGGGCTCCGGCCACGCTTGTGGCGCCTTCCGTCGCTGGTAGATCTCCAGCATCATGGCCGTGAAGGCAGGCGCAGCAAGGCGCCCCCCCTGGGCGTTGGGCATGATCTTCTCCGGTCGATCGAAACCGATCCAGACGCCCGCCACAAGGTCCGACGTGAAACCTACGTACCAGACGTCGCGATAGTCGTTCGTCGTGCCGGTCTTCCCGCCGGAGGGGATCTGGAACCCGGCCCGGTACACCGATGACGACGCGGTGCCGTTGGTGACAACGCCCCGCAGCGCCGAATTCAGCGACCACGCCACCGCGTCGCTCAGCACCTGAACCTTTTCCACCTCCGGTTCCCAGAGGATGTGCCCGTCGCTGTCCTCGACCCGGAGGATCGCGTTGGGGACCACGCGGGTGCCAAGGTTGGCGAAGGTGCTGTACGCGGCGATCAGTTCAAGCGGGTGCACCGACGCCGCACCCAGCGTGATCGCAGGGACGCGAGGAAGGGGGGTCGTGATCCCGAATCGGCGGGCCATCTGGGCGATATTGCCGACGCCAGTCCGAAGTCCGACCCGCACAGCGACGCTGTTGGTGGACTTCCAGATCGCCTCGCGTATCGTCATCGTGGCACCACTGAAGCGACCGTCGTAGTTGCCCGGTTCCCAGTTTGGCTGGCCAGAAATGGGGATCGAGACCGGCGAATCGACCTCGTAATCCTCCAGCGACATCCCCTGTTCCAACGCCGCGGCGTATATGATCGGCTTGAACGTCGATCCCGGCTGCCGCTCGGCCTGCACTGCACGGTTGTACTTCGAGTCTCCGAAGTCGCGCCCCCCCACCATTGCGAGGATGTTGCCGGTCGCCGCTTCCATCACCACGGCGGCGCCCTGCAGGTATGGAGAACTGTTGCCGTTGCCCTCGACTCCGCGCTGCCCGCTCTCGAGGTAGTCGGCGTAGCTCTTGTGGGGGAAGTTGCCCAGTTCGTCGCGCTCGATCCGCTGGAGCTGCTCCTCCATGGCGCGCTCGGCGGCGGCCTGGACATCGAGATCGAGGGTGGTGTAGATGCGCAGGCCCTTGCTGTTCAGGTCCCCACCAAAGCGCTTCCCCAACTGGATCCGGACGTACTCGACGAAGTACTCCCCGAGGGTGCTGTTGTCCGGCCGCGCCGAGAGCGTGAGCGGATACGCCTTCCAGGTATCGGCCTCCTCGGCGGTCAGCGCACCGTCATCGTGCAGCAGGTCGACCACGACATTGCGGCGGGTCACCGCAGCGCGCGGGCTCTTGCGGGGGTTGTACCGCTCAGGGGCTTTCGGGAGGGCCGCAAGCATGGCGGCCTCGGCGACGTTGACCTGCTCGGACGACTTGCCGAAGTACCGCTGTGATGCCTCCTCGACACCGAATGCCCGGCTCCCGAGGTAAATCTGGTTGAGATAAAGTTCGAGAATCCGGTCCTTCGAGTAGCGCTTCTCGATCTCGGTGGCGAACCGCGCCTCGCGGATCTTTCGCGGGATGCCGCCGATGCCCCGACGGCGACGGTCGATCTCGTCTGGGAAGAGGTTGCCGGCGAGCTGCATCGTAATGGTCGAGAACCCCTCGTTCATTCCGCCGCTGAGGATGTTGTTCTTGATCGCCCCGAAAAAGCGGATCCAGTCTACGCCGTGATGGTCGTAGAAGCGCTTGTCCTCCACTGCGAGGAAGGCGGCGGGAACGGCGGGCGACATCTCGCGAAGCGTCTTGACCGTCCTGCGCTCCGTCCCGTAGTCGGTGATCCGGCGTCCGTCGGCGGCATACACCTTCGATGCCTGGATGGGGTCGAACTCGTTGAGACGGCTTATAGCCGGGCAGGCACTCCCCGCACACGCGGTGTACCACGCGGCCAGAATAATGCCGAACGAGACAAGAAATGAGACGGCAAGGAAGTAACCGACCCGCCGGCGGGTCGGTGCCCTCTTCCACCAGCGACGGACCCTGGCTGCGGTGCTATTCATGTCGGGGAAGCTATCGTGGACCGCGTCACCTTGCACGCCCCCGCGTGGCGGCGGCATCTTGCGCCTTCATGAACGGCCTCCTCAAAACCCTCACTGCTCGGGGCATGGTGCATGATGCCACGCCCGGCCTCGAATCCCGCCTTGAGGCGGGGCCGATCGTCGCGTATGTGGGGTTTGATCCCACCGCAGCCTCGTTGCACGTCGGCAACCTCGTCCCGGTCATGGCCCTCGCCTGGTTGCAGCGTTTGGGCGGGCGCCCGATCGTCCTGGTTGGTGGGGGCACCGGACTCGTGGGCGATCCCTCCGGGAAGCGCGACGAGCGTCCAATGCTCGATCCGGTTGTGGTGGGGGAGAATACCGCGGCGCTGCAGGCACAGCTCGGACGCTTCTTCGATTTCAGCCCGTCCGGCAACGGGGCGCTCCTGCGCGACAACGCCGCATGGCTGGCACCACTGAGCCTCTTCGAGTTCCTGCGCGACGCGGGGAAGCACTTCACGGTGAGCTACATGCTCCAGAAGGACAGCGTGAAGTCCCGCCTCGAGACCGGCATCTCGTTCACCGAGTTCACCTACATGCTGGTGCAGGCGTACGACTTCGCCCACCTCGCACGGGCCGATGACTGCGAGCTCCAGATGGGTGGCAGCGACCAGTGGGGCAATATCACTGCGGGGATCGAACTCGCCGCGCGGCGCGACGGGCGGAAGCTGCACGGGCTGGTCGTTCCGCTGCTCACCACGGCGCGCGGCGCCAAGTTCGGGAAGAGTGAGCAGGGGAACATCTGGCTCGACCCCGACCGCACGTCGCCCTATGCGTTCCATCAGTTCTGGCTGAACGCGGACGACGCCGACGTGAGCCGGCTGCTGGCGTTCTTCACCTTTCTTGATCTCGCGGAGATCGACACGATCATGGGTGCGCATGACGCCGACCCGGGCCAGCGCGGCGCGCAGCGGCGACTGGCGGACGATGTCACCGGGCGAGTGCATGGCGCCGATGCCGTGGATCGGGTGCGCGCCGCGGCGGCGATTCTCTTCGGCGGTGGCGACCTCCGGAGCGCAGACGATGGCATTGTCGCGATGGTGGCCGCCGAGGTCCCGACGGTGATGGTGCCGGCGGGCGCGCTCGCCGCCGGAATGCCGATCGCGGACGCGCTCGTCTTATCCGGCTTGGCGGCGTCGAAAGGGGAGGCCCGCCGCGGACTGGACGGTGGCGGATTCTCCATCAACGGGGTGACCGCCGAGCCGGATGCCGTGGTCGGGTTGACGGACCTGCTCGCGGGTGGCGTCGTGCTGCTTCGGAAGGGGAAGCGGAACTGGGCAGCGATCCGCGTGGGTCGCTGAGAGGCCATTCCGCCGCGTCCGGCAATGCGGATCAACCGAATGGCAAGGGAAACGATGTCACCTGTCCCGACAGTTACCATCTGCACCCGAAACCGTGCAGCCTCCCTCGAACGCACCCTGCAGCGCCTGGCGGCGATTGCGCACCAACCGTCGTCCACTTGGGAAGTCTCGTGATCGACAATGAGTCGGCCAACCACACCCAGCCGGTACTGCAGCGTTCTTCCGGGCTGCTGCCGGTGCGCGCCTTCGTTGACCACAATCCGGCCGCTCGGTGGCGAGGAATTGCGATGACCTCACGCCCATCCGAATCGCATGTCAATCCGCTTGACGATCTGCGTCCCCGTGCGGATCAACGCCAGGCCGCGCGAGCCAACCGGAACAGGTGCGCGACGTGTGGGGGCGGATACCTCCCCAGC
>JACDBX010000002.1 GCA_013694695.1 Gemmatimonadales bacterium
ATTTCCCACTCTGGAGCAAACATGTCCCAGCCCACCAAACGCCTCGCCATTGTCACGGGCACGAGCTCCGGGATCGGCGAAGCGCTCGCCCAGCAACTGCTCGACCAGGGTTGGACCGTTGTCGGCATCGCCCGGCGCGCCGGCCGCCTTGCGCATCCCCAGTTCCGCCATGTCGCGCTCGATCTTTCCGCTGTTGGCGACCTCACAGCAGCGCTCGACGCGAGCGTAGGCCCGATGGTGCGGGACTCCACCCTTAGTCGTATCGGCCTTGTCAACAACGCCGCCGATGTCGCGCTGCTTGGGCAGCTGGAGCGTGTCGATCCCACTGCCATGCTATCCGCATTTGCCACGAATACCGTGGCGCCGACGGTCCTCGCCGGCTGGCTGCTGCGAACGGCTGCTCCGTCGATTCCGCTCCGCATTGTGAACGTCTCTTCCGGCGCGGCCATCGATCCCTTTCCGGGAATGGGAGCCTATGCTGCGAGCAAGGCTGGCCTCCGCATGACCGGAATGATCCTGGCGGTCGAGCTCGATGCACGAGGGGCCGAGGGCGATCGCGATGCCACCATCTGGTCGTATGAACCCGGCGTGGTGGCCACGCCGATGCAGGAGGCTGTCCGCAGCAGCAGTGCGGACACGGTTCCGATCGTCCAGGTGTTCAAGGATCTTCACGCCGGCGGACAACTCCGGGATCCCGCGGCTCCGGCCGCCGAGATTGCGGCCTACTTGAACGGAGACGGTCACCCCCGTTTCAGCGAACGGCGCTTCATTCTCGAACCTTGAAACAGCGGCGAGCTGACAACTGCATGAACCGGGCAGCGTGCTGCCGGATTCACGCCCCGAAACAAGCAGGGCCACCAAGAAGGTGGCCCTTTGTTCCGTTTCGATGCTGGCGCGACTACCGGCTCATGAAGACGTCGTCGTACACTAGGAAGGTATAGAAGTTGAAGTCCGGATCTTCGCGCCACGCGCGAGTGCCGCGAAATTCGTACGCGCACACATAGCCGTTGTTATTCAAGCGCGCGTCGAGCTCGGCCACATTCGCGACGAGGTAGGCCACGGCGTCGTCGAGCGTCTGGAACGTCGTGCCGAAGAACGACTCGATCTTCGCCTTGTAGTCGGTGACGCCCGCCGCGTCGAATCCGGTGCGAGTGAGGTACCACCAGGTCCCGGGCACGTCTTCGGTACTGATCAGGATGCGCCCCAGAAACCTGTCGCCCGGGCGGCACATCGGCGAGTCCTTGACGCCGCTCGCCAGACCCGTCAATACCGCCGGTGCGTCATCCTGAGGAGCGGTAGCACCTTCGCCCGCGCAGGCGGCGGCGAGGATCATGAGCGCTGAGAGCGAGAGGCGGGACAACAGCGAGAGCCGGCGGTTGGCCGGCGAGAGCGAGTGGGGCGAACGCATGGAGATACCCCGGCGTGAGATGGGGGATACATCCTTCCGCCTGCCGATCGGGGCGTGCGGGCGGCTCACAATCGTACGGTTTGCAGCGGAATGCGTCAAGACGGTGCGGACGCCCGGGGTGTCCATACCCCTTCCGCCAGCTAGATTCGCTCAATCCTCCAGAACCCCAGCGCCCGACTCCCGATGCCCTTGCCTGACGCCCCGGCGGTCACTCCTCGCCATACCCCCATGCCGGCCCTCCTCGGGCTTGGTTTCGTCACCGACTTCCTCGACACGCTCGGGATCGGCTCCTTCGCCACGACCACCGCCGCCTTCGTTCAGGGGCGAATGGTGGACGACGGTGACATTCCCGGCACGCTCAACGTGGGGCACGCGATTCCGACCATGTCCGAGGCGATCATCTACATTATCCTGCTCGGCGGGCTGATCGACTTCCCGACCATCGCCAGCATGGTCGTTGCGGGCGGGCTGGGGGCGTGGGTCGGGTCGGGGGTGGTGGTACACTGGCCGCGGCAGATGATCCAGCGCGCGATGGCGATCGCGCTCCTGATTACCGCGGGCTTCATGACCATGCGCATGGTGGCGGACCTTTCGCTCGGCACCGGCACCATCGGGCTCTCCGGCACCGCGCTGGTCATCGCGGTCCTCGCGAGCGTCGTCATCGGCTCGCTCACCAGCCTCGGCATCGGCAACTACGCCCCGACAATGGCCCTCACCTATATGCTCGGAATGAACGCGAAGGCCGTGTTCCCGATCATGGCCGCGTCGGCTGCGGTCATCCTGCCGGCCGCGGCGGTCCGATTCTACCGCTCCGGCCGATTCGATCGCCGCGTCGCACTCGCTCTCACTTTGGGCGGCCTGCCCGGCGTGTTCGTCGCTGCGTTCCTCGTGAAGGAGCTGCCATTGGACATCGTCAAATGGGTCGTGGTCGTCGTGCTGCTCTACACATCGGTGTCGCTCTGGATGTCATCCCGCAAACCTACGGAGTACGCCCCCGCATGAAGATCTCGGCCATCCGCGCATACCAGATCGACCTGCCGCTTCGCGAGGGGAGCTACAAGTGGTCAGGTGGCAACTCAGTGAGCATGTTCGATTCGACCGTGGTTGGCGTCGAGACGGATTCCGGGCTCACGGGGTGGGGGGAAGTATGCCCACTTGGCCCCGCATACCTGCCCGCGTACGCGCGCGGCGCGCGCGCTGGCATCGCCGAACTCGCCCCGCAACTCCTCGGCGCCGATCCGCTGGCGCTCAATGAACTCAACGAGTTGATGGATCGCGCCATGCGCGGTCATCCTTACGTCAAGTCTGCCATCGACATGGCGTGCTGGGACCTGCTCGGCAAGGTGAGCGGGCTGCCGGTCGCGACGCTGATGGGCGGACACGTCGGCGCGGACGTCGCACTGTACCGTGCGATCTCGCAGGAGTCCCCGGCGCAGATGGCGAAGAAGATCGGCGTGTATCGCAAGGAGGGCTATCGCAAGTTCCAGCTCAAGGTGGGCGGCGATCCCGATACCGACATCGCGCGCATCAAGGCTGCGGCCGCCGAGCTGTCCACCGGTGATGTGCTCGTCGCCGACGCGAACACCGGATGGACCCAGCACGCAGCCGTCCGCGTCGCCGATGCGGTGCGCGATGTCGATGTTTACCTGGAACAGCCCTGCATGACATACGAGCAGTGCCTTGCCGTGCGACGCCATACCAACCGACCCTTCGTGCTCGACGAAGTGGTGGACGGCATTGACATGGTGGTGCGCGGCGTCGCCGATCACGCCATGGACGTCATCAATCTCAAGATTTCCAAGGTCGGCGGTCTCACCCGCGCCCGACAGATCCGCGACCTCTGCGTGTCGCTCGGAATCGCGATGACAATCGAGGACACGTGGGGCGGTGACATCATCACTGCGGCGATCGCGCATCTTGCCCACAGCACGCCCGAGCGCTTCCTGTTCTCCTCGACCGACTTCAACTCCTATGGGACCGTTGCGTTTGCCGACGGTGCCCCGCAGCGCCACAAGGGCCGGATGTCGGCGTCGACCGATCCCGGCCTCGGCATCCGGCCGCAGATGAAGAAGCTCGGCAAGCCAGTGATCGACATCGGCACCAGACCAGCGAAGAAATGAACGCCGGCGAGCTATCTTGCATCGCGCGCCTGAAGGGGCTGACAAGTTGCTTGTGGAGTGAAGGCAATGAACATATCTGATGTGCAGGAGCAAGGAGGGGGGACGTAGTGAGGAAGCCACCGACAGAGCCGCGACCGCGGTCGCCTGAGCGCTTGAAAACGGACGAGAGCCTCCGCGAGGAGCGGAAGAAGACCGACGACGCCGTCAAGGGTGACCGCGATGACGCCGAGCGCGACGCCGAAGACGTTATCGCGCACGCAAGGGAACTCGCTGACGCTGCGTTGATAGTCGAACGCGTCAATGCGGACACGGAGGCCCTCCTGCCGCCGCGACCCGCGAGGGTGGGCGCCGTCAAGGGTCAACGAGCGAAGGCCGACCAGGCTGTTCGCGGGCAGCGAGCCAGCGCCGACCGCGCTTTTCGCGGTGAGGTCGAGGACCGTGCAGACGCCCTCGAAGCCTTGCTGGTGCACGAGCGGGCGGCCACCGACGCGTATCTCCTGACGGAGCGCGTGCGCTCCGATGACGACGTCGCAAACCGCGACGACTTCCTCGGGATGGTCGTGCACGACGTGCGCAACCTGCTCAATCTCGTCGTGCTCGGTCTCGAAACGATCCGGCCCCTCGGAGCAGAAAAGACACCAGCCTACGTATCCGCTGGCAAGGTCCGCATTCAGCGTTACGTCGCCCGGTTGAATCGGCTGATCGGGGATCTTGTCGACGTCACCAGCATCGACGCAGGAAAGCTGGCCATGGTTTTGGTCGAGGCCGACGCTGCAGCCCTCATGGCCGAGGCCACCGCCGCGTTCCAGCCGGCTGCGCTCGAGAAGGGCATCGCCCTCTCAGCTGAGGTTCCAGGGAGCGCCATGCTGGCGGTCTTCGACCACGATCGCATGCTTCAGGTCTTCGCGAACCTGCTTGCGAACTCCATCAAGTACACGCCGAGCGGCGGAGTGATCGGCGTTCGCGTTGAGGCGATCGAGGGGACACTTCGATTCTGCGTCAGCGACACCGGCGTGGGTATCCCCTCGGCGCAACTGGAAGCAATCTTTGAGCGGTTCTGGCAGGTCGGCAACGACGACCGCAGGGGTATGGGCCTCGGCTTGTACATCTCGAAATGCATCGTCCAAGCGCACAGCGGGCGCATATGGGCCGAGAGCGAGCCGGGCAAAGGCAGCAACTTGTACTTCACGCTGCCAATCCCGAGTTCGCGCCGATGAATCACCGTCGCGTCCCGCGAGCGCAGTCTCACGCCTTGCCCCGCCAGTAACGCAGGACTTGTCGCTCGCTGCCCCCGCGACCGCCCGCTTCGCCCAGGCAGACGCGGTGCTGATTCGACCCCGCTCGGCAGACTACATTGTGTCTCAGCGGCGTCGATCAGTCGTCTTTCGCACCATACCCTCCTGCTGCGTCCCACCTGGAACGGGAGCACACATGCCGCCCCGCAGGGCCCCTGACCGCACTCCCTCCATGGCACCGCAATGAGCGGCGGCGACGAACCCGTCCCGTCGGATTACGCCGCCGCCCTCGAGGAGAACGAGCGTCTCCGGCGGACAATCGCCGAGCTGGTTTCGCTCTCGGATGAGGTGCGCGAAAGCGAGGCCCGCAAGTCTGCGGTGATCGAGCACGCCCTCGACTGCATCATCACCATTGATCATGATGGCCGCGTGGTCGAGTTCAACACCGCGGCGGAGGAGACGTTCGGGCTCGGCCGCGACCAGGCGATCGGCCACGAACTCGCCGAGCTCATGGTTCCGCCCGAGATGCGCGCGGCACACCGCGCGGGGCTGGCTCGTTTCCTCGAGACCGGCGAGCGAAAGATGATCGGACGGCGCCTCGAGGTTCCGGCGCTGCGCGCCGACGGTACGACCTTTCCCACCGAGCTTGCGATCACGCTGCTCCGGACCGACGGACCGCCACTGTTCACGGCGCACCTCCGCGACATCAGTGAGCGGAAGGCGCTGGAGGCGTCGCTGCGCGCCAGCGAGGCACGGTTCCGTGCACTGATGGAGCAGGCGCCGTTCAGCGTGCAGATCTTTGACCCCGATGGACACACCATCCGGGTGAACCGCGCCTGGGAGGAGTTGTGGGGGGCGTCGTTCGAGGACCTCGGGGGGTACAACATCCTGCAGGACCAGCAGCTTGCTGCGAACGGCGTGCTGGCGCACGTCGAGCGCGCCTTTGCTGGGGAGCCGTCGTTCGTCCCGCCGAGCCGCTACGACCCGCGTGAAACCCTCCCGCACGAGAATCGGCACGAGGACGCGGTGCGGTGGGTGGGTGCCGTGGCGTATCCCCTCAAGGACGAGCACGGTACCGTGCGCGAGGTGGTGGTGGTTCACGATGACATCACCGCGCGCAGGCGGGCCGAAGCGGCGGTGCAGGAGAGTGAGGAGAAGCTTCGTTTGCTCGCCGACACGATCCCACAGCTCGCGTGGATGGCAAAGCCCGACGGCGAGATCTTCTGGTTCAACCGTCGCTGGTACGAGTACACCGGCACCACGCCGGAGGAGATGCACGGGTGGGGGTGGCAGTCGGTGCACGACCCCGAGGCCCTCCCTAAGGTGGTTGACCGGTGGAAGGCATCGCTCGCCACCGGCGAGCCCTTCGACATGGTATTCCCGCTCAAAGGTGGCGACGGCGAGTTTCGCCCGTTCCTCACCCGGGTCAACCCGCTGCGCGACGACCAGGACCACATCCTCTACTGGTTCGGCACCAACACCGATATCAGCGGGATCAAGCGGATGGAGGCGGCGCTGATCGACGCCGACCGCCGCAAGAACGAGTTCCTGGCGACGTTGGCCCACGAGCTGCGGAATCCGTTGGCGCCGATCCGCAACGCCGGACATATCCTGCGTATGGCGACAGACAACCAGGAGGTCGTTCGATCGACGGCCGAGATGGTGGAGCGTCAGATTGGCCATCTTGTCCGGTTGGTGGACGACCTGCTTGATGTGACGCGAATCGACCGGGGCAAGATCGAACTCCGCCAGGAGCGGATCGAGCTGGCGTCCGTCGTGACCCATGTGGTCGAAGCCGCCGAAGCCCTCATCCAATGCGTGGAGCACGACGTGACGGTCGCGCTGCCACCTCACCCGGTCTACCTGAACGCCGACCCGATTCGAGTGGCCCAGATAATTGGCAACCTGTTGCACAACGCCTGCAAGTTCACGGACAACCGGGGCACCATTGCGGTGACAGTCCAGGTTGAGGAAGGCGACGGTCACCGACCGGAGGCCGTCATCCGAATCCGGGACAATGGCGTCGGCATCCCCGCCGAGCAACTTCGCCGCATCTTCGAGATGTTCACGCAGGTGGACACATCGTTGGAGCGCTCACGCGACGGGCTCGGCATCGGCCTTACGCTGGCGAAAACCCTGGTGGAGATGCATGGCGGCAGCTTGGAAGCCTGCAGTGACGGGATTGGTCTGGGCAGCGAGTTTGTCTTGCGCCTCCCGATCCTGGTCGACACTCCCACGCCGCTGGCACCCGTCCCTTCGCCCACGGTATCGTTGCCCAAACGGCGCACCATATTGGTGGTCGATGACAACCGTGACTCGGCGACGTCGCTGGCCATGTTGCTTGAGGTGAATGGGCACCAGACGCATACGGCCTACGATGGCGCGCAGGCGGTAGAAGCGGCTGCGACCCTGCAACCCGACGTGGTACTGCTCGACATCGGCATGCCGACGATGAATGGATACGAGGCATGCCGCCGCATTCGTGAGGCGCCGGGGGGAACGACCATCGTGCTGATCGCCCTGACTGGCTGGGGTCAGGACCAGGACCGCCAACGGAGCCAGGAGGCTGGCTTTGACCATCACCTCGTCAAGCCGGTAGACCCTCACGCCCTGATGGAGCTGATTGGAGCGCTGTCGCGGCGCGGGGAAGGGTAGGCGCCAAGGCGAACGCCCGCGCCGCAACAGCTGCGCAAGTCGTTGGCGCGGCGCTACGCCTTGTGGAACCAGGGAACAAACCGGCTCGTCGTCCGCTGATACTCGCGGTATGAGTCACCCTTGCTGCGCAGCGCGTACTCTTCGGTCAACGGGATACCGGTGACCCGAAGCAGGAAGAACAGCATCAGCAGCGGACAGGCGATGGTGATCCATCCGTACGGTGATCCCAGCGCGGCAACGAAGAAACCCCACCAAACCAGCGATTCGAAGAAGTAGTTCGGGTGGCGCGAATATCGCCAGAGCCCGACTTCACACACGGCGGCCCGATGCTGGGCGTCGCGTTTGAAGGCCTGCATCTGCAGGTCTGCGATGGTCTCGCCGAGCACCCCGATGGCGGCGAGCATGAGCCCGGCAACCTCGATGGACGCGATTGCCGGAGACGGGTTGAACGAGGCGAGCAGAAAGGGCAGGGAAAACACCGCAACCATCACGGCCTGCAGCTCGAAGAAGGCCAGGAACGCGAGCGGGCCGGGCCAACGACGACGCAGCGAACCGTACCTTGGATCCTCCATGGGATGATGTCGGATCACGCGAACCAGGATATAGGTGCCGAGGCGAAGGCTCCATGCGATTCCGATCGCGGCAAACAGCCACTTCCGAGGGCCGATCCCGGGACCGACGTAGGCGTACAACGGGGCGAGGATCGCCACACCGTAGGAGAACGCCACATCGAGCAGGCCATAGTTCCTGATGCGCACGCTGATCGCCCAGGTCGCTGCGAAGTAGCCGGCAGCGATGGCGAGGCCAGTCGCGAAGAGGGCGATCATCGTACTGAACGCTTCCGCCTCGCGGTGGATGCGGCGGTGGAGAAGACTACCGTCACTCTACGCATGATCAACATGACCGATCCAAAGTGGATTCGCAGAGCGAGCCCGGGGCGTTCGCCCCGGACTGCGCCCTGCGGAACAACCTACTTCCCAGCAGGCGGAAGGAGTACCGTGTCGATCACGTGAATGACGCCGTTCGAGGCCGCCACGTCGGCGCCGGTGACCTGCGCGCCATTCACGTACACCATGCCGCCCTTCACTGTGACGGCGAGCGCGGCGCCGTTCAGCGTCGCCGGCTTGGCGCCCTTGCCCTTGATCACGTCAGCGGCCATCACCTTGCCCGAGACGACATGGTACTTGAGGATCGCGGCCAGCTTGGCCGGATCCTTGAGCAACGCGTCGACCGTACCGGCAGGCAGCTTCGCAAACGCCGCGTCGGTTGGAGCGAACACAGTGAACGGGCCCTTCGCCTGCAACGCCTCGGCGAGGCCTGCCGCCTTGACTGCCGCGACCAGGGTGTTGAATCCCGCGTCCACCGCCACCTCGACGATGTTCTTGGTCGGGGCGGTCATCGCCGCATGTCCGGCCATTTGTGCGCTGGCATTGGTCGTCGCCAGGACTGTCAGTGCTGTCATCGCTGCCATCGTGATTGCCCGCATGTACCTTACCCCTTGGTTGGTTGTCTAAGTGTTGTCCAGCGTCGTGCAGGCAATATTGCTAGTAGGAGGGCAGTTGTCAAGCATTTGTCCAAGTAAATAGCTTGACAAAGGTTAGACGCTTACTACTATTATGGCATGGGTATTCTGCCAAAACCGATCACTCAACCGGATGCCGCCCACCCGATCTCCGTGGTCGCCGCGCGAACCGGCCTGTCTCGCGACGTGCTCCGTGTGTGGGAGCGACGATACGGCGCCGTGGAGCCGATCCGCACCCCGGGAGGCCAGCGTCGGTACTCCGATACCCATGTAGAACGGTTCCGCCTCCTCGCAGCCGCCATCGGACACGGGCGCACCATCGGCCTGGTGGCCCGGCTCGGCACCGAGGAGCTCACGCGGTTAGTGGCCGAAGACGAGGCCCAGTTTTCCCCGCAGTACCCTGACGGGATCCCCGACGTCGCCGGGGCCATGGAGGCGGCGATGGCATCCATTGTCGCGCTGGACGCACCCGCACTCGACGCGCAGCTCCGTCGCGCCATCGCGCACGAGGGCGTGCCGTGGTTCGTTGAGGTGCTTGTCCCGGCGCTGATGCGCGCCGTGGGGGATCGCTGGGTCGCGGGCCGGCTCACCATTGCGCACGAGCATCTCGCATCCGCCTCCGTGATCGCGATAATCATGGAGACCGTGCGCGCGCTGCCACCACGGCCGGCCGCCCCACGCGTGGTGGTGGCAACGCCATCGGGCGATCAGCACGCGATGGGTGCCGCGCTCGCCGCTGCCGCGGCATCGCTCCAGGGATGGTCGATCGTGTACCTCGGCGCGGATGTCCCCCACGCCGACATTGGGGCAGCGGCCGCCGTAACGGACGCTCGCGCTGTGGCGCTCAGCATCACCTACGTCGAAGATCGGGCACGGATCCTGGCCGAGGTACGCGCGCTGCGCGGCAGCCTGAACGAGACCGTGCCGCTGCTCATAGGAGGAGCTGGTATGGAGTGCATTGCAGCTGCGGTGGGCGGCCGGAACATCACGCTGTGCGATAGTCTCCGCCAACTGCGCAGCGAACTCGCGCACGCGGAGTCGCGCCGGTGACCCATACCCTGGTGCGGACCACCGTTCTTCCCGCAGACCTTGTCCGCGTCTTCGACGTTTTCAAGAACCCGCGCAACCTCGAGGCGCTCACACCGCCGTGGCTCAGCTTCCGGATCCTCTCCACGACTGATGAAATCGTGCGTGGTGGGACGCGGATCCGATACCGCCTCTCACTCGCCGGCGTCCCGATTTCGTGGGAGTCGCGCATCACGGAATACGCAGAGCTGTCACACTTCGCCGACGAGCAGCTCAAGGGTCCGTATCGACGCTGGTATCACCGCCACACGTTCCGGGCCGTTCCTGGTGGGGTTGAGATGACCGACGCCGTCGAGTACGCGCTCCCCTTCGGCCCATTGGGCCGGCTGGTTCACTGGCTCATCGTGCGCCACCAGCTTCGCGCGATCTTCGATTACCGCACCAAGGTCATGACCGAGATGTTCGGCGGCACACCAGCAAGCGTCGCGGCGTTCGCCACCGCCCTGGAGACGGGCGGATGATTTCCGCGACATTCCTGAAGGCATTCGCCGCCTCCGCCGCCATCATGCTCGCGCTCGACCTTCTCTGGCTCGGCGTCGTGGCGAAGGGGTTCTACGCGCGCCACCTGGCGACACTTCTCCGACCGGAGGTGAAGTGGGCACCGGCGCTGCTCTTCTACCTCCTCTACATCGCGGCGATTGTGATCTTCGTCGTCCTGCCGGCCGCCGAGCGGAAGTCGCTGGGTTACGCGCTTGCGATGGGTGCGTTCTTCGGGCTTGCCGCCTACGCGACATATGACTTGACCAGCTTCGCGTTGATCCGCGACTTCCCGTTGATCGTCGTGGTGGTGGACCTGGCGTGGGGCATGGTGCTCACAGCCGTCGTATCCGGAGCAGGGTACTGGGCGGCCACCCGATAGCTCCGGGCCTTGATTCCACGGGCCCGGGCAGGCCTTCTTTCAGGACCTCAAAGAGAGCACCAACTTCATGGACTACCTCGTAGCACTGGCGACAGACCCGGCAGCATGGGCTGCACTCCTCGCCCTGACGGCGATGGAAGTCGTTCTTGGCGTGGACAACCTGGTCTTCATCTCGATCCTGTCGAACAAGCTGCCGGCGGAACAGCAGCGCAAGGCACGTCGCATTGGTATCGCCGGTGCATTGGTGCTCAGGCTGGCGCTCCTGGGGACGGTCGCGACCATTGTCAAGCTGACCCAGCCGGTGTTCGAGGCTCTGGGGCATCCCTTCTCCTGGAGAGACATCATTCTCATCGCAGGTGGTCTTTTCCTGGTGTGGAAGGCGACCAAGGAGATACACCACCACGTCGACCCCGACCCGGGGCTGGATGCGTTGAATCCCGCAGTGGTTTCCAGCATGGGCGCGGTGATCGGGCAGATCCTGGTGCTGGATGTCGTATTCTCGATCGACAGTATCATCACGGCGGTCGGCATGACCGAGCATGTCACGATCATGGTGATCGCGGTGGTCATCACCGTGGCGGTGATGTTGTTTGCAGCGGAGCCGCTTGCCGCTTTCATCCAGGCAAATCCGACTGTTGTGGTACTCGCGCTGGGCTTCCTGCTGCTGATTGGTACCACGCTGATCGCCGAGGGTTTTGGTGCGCATCTGCCGAAGGGCTACGTCTATGCAGCGATGGCGTTTTCGATCTTCGTCGAGTTGCTCAACATCTTTTCTCGCCGCGCCCGCCAGAGGCGACTCGACGCAGCACCTGCCCCGGATGAGGGGCGCCTTCCTTGAGTGATCAGGTTTCCGACGGGGTGCGAACCACGCGGAGCAGTGCCTTCGGGCTCGTACTCTGGCTGCTTGCGGCACTCGCCGCTGGATTGATCGGCTCCCAGTTCATGCCGGGCGAGTGGTATGCCTCCCTGGCCAAGCCGTCGTGGAATCCGCCGAGCAGCGTGTTCGGGCCAGTGTGGACCATTCTCTATCTCCTGATGGGCATCGCGGCGTGGATGGTATGGCGTGACGCTGGCTTCTCCGGCGCTCGCCTGGCTTTGTCGCTGTTCATTGTCCAACTGGTTCTCAACGCGCTGTGGTCCTACCTGTTCTTTGGCCTCCAGCAACCAATGCTTGCCTTCGTCGAGATCATCGTGCTCTGGTGTGCCATTCTGGCGACATTGCTTGCGTTCTGGCAGGTGCGGCCACTCGCTGGCGCATTGCTCATTCCCTACCTGTGCTGGGTGAGTTTTGCGGCGGCGCTGAACTATCAGCTCTGGCGCTTGAATATCCAGTGATGGATCGGCGGCATCTGGCGTCTTGGCGCGCACGTGCCGCGGTCGCCTTATGCCCCCGCAGGTCGGCACCACAACCCCTCATCCTGGAAGTACTCGCGGGTAAGGCCGCGCATGCACCGGCCGCACATAGAGTCCTTCGTCCAGGCTGCCGGAGTATTCCTCGCCGGGCCGCCCGAGATCACATTCTTGGAGCCTGTGAGTGGCGCATGAGGCGATCTCCGATCTTCGATCGCGTGCCTTTGAGGCGCGATCGTTGGCCGGCCGCACGTACATGGTGATCTGTCAGTTCCAGGACAGCGTGTCTGTGCCGCCCCACGTTGCGATGGGAATGGTCGCCAGCTGCGTGGTGAAATGAGCGGTCAACAATTCGTCCATCCGGACCATCATCGATGAGCGCAACCGATATGCGGACGAAACGCCTGAACCTGATTGCACGGACCAAAGACGACGCCACCGCGATGGTGGACGCAATGAGTCCGTCAGAAAAGGAGCAGCTGTCAGCCGACTGGCTGGCGCGCCTGGCCGCGTCGAACTTTGCGGATCCATGGACGCACGGTTTTTCCCTTGTACACAGGGGGACAGGCGACGTCATTGGTATGTGCGGCTTCAAGGCACCTCCTGCGGCGGACGGCGCCGTAGAGATTGCCTACGGAGTGGATCTCGACCAGCAAGGGAAGGGATATGCGACCGAAGCAGCAGTGGCGTTGGTTGTCTTTGCATTTGGCGACCGCCGAGTTCGGGTCGTCCGGGCCCATACGCTCCCCGAATCGAACGCGTCCACACGAGTTTTGACCAAGTGTGGGTTTCTGTACATTGGCGAGTTCGTCGATCCCGAGGACGGATTGGTGTGGCGATGGGAAATACATCAACAAGAAGGGGCGGTCTCATGAGGTGGTACCTCCCCGTGGGGTGCGCGTGCCTCGGTGCGCTTCTCACGACACCAATCGCGGCAGCGCAGGGCATCCGCGCGCGGGACCTCGGTATCCCCTTCGATGGCGTGCCCGGTCCCCTCAATGCAATCACCGACGTGCCAGGCGTTGAGGTTGGCCACGTCACGATCATCCGTGGCAACGGACCGTTGGTAAAAGGAGAGGGGCCGGTGCGGACCGGCGTGACCGCAATCCTCCCTCGCGGGCGCCACTTCGATCCCGTTCACGCCGCGTGGTACGCGCTCAACGGGAACGGCGAGATGACGGGGCTGCCATGGATCGAGGAGTCCGGCTTCCTCGAGACGCCACTCATGATCACCAACACGTTCAGTGTGGGCGTTGTTCGCGATGCCGTGATCGCGTGGATGGACTCGACGGGCTATCACGGCCCCGATCCCATCTGGTACTCCTACCCCCTTGTGGCGGAGACGTATGATGTGCTCAACGACATTCTTGGCCAACACGTCACGCGCTCGCACGCCTTCCAGGCACTCGACGCCGCGCGTCCCGGACCGGTAGCGGAAGGAAGCGTCGGGGGAGGGACGGGCATGATCGCGCACGAGTTCAAGGGTGGAATCGGAACGGCCTCCCGCCTGACAGGGAGCGGGCACACCCTCGGGGTGCTCGTCCAGGCGAATCACGGCGGAAGGAAGCGCTTCACCGTCGCCGGCGTCCCAGTGGGACGCGAGATCGCGGACCTCCAGGCGAACTGGGACGTGCTCTTCCGCGCGCGTGGCTCCATCATCGTCGTGGTTGCGACAGATGCCCCGCTGTTGCCGACTCAGCTCCAGCGGCTCGCCGAGCGGGTACCGATCGGGATCGGTCGGTTGGGAGGGCTCGGAGAGAACTCCTCCGGCGACATTTTCGTCGCGTTCTCGACCGGCAATCCCGGTGCGTGGGGCGGCGGCACCGACGGCATCAAGATGCTTCCCAACGCCGCCATGGACGCGCTCTTCGAGGCTACTGTCGACGCCACGGAGGAGGCGATCCTCAACGCGATGGTCGCCGCCGAGACGATGACGGGCCGCGACAGCCTGACCGTTTTCGCGTTGCCGCATGACCGACTTCAGGCAGCGTTGCGGAAGTACAACCGCCTGGTCGACCCCGCGTCGCTCCCCCGGCCGGCGGCGATTACACCGGCGGCGATGGAACGGATCGTCGGCACCTACCGCCTCGTCGAGCCGGGCATCAAGCGACGGATCTACGTCGAAGGCGGGATGCTGTTCCTCGAGCGCGGCGGGGGAGGGCGCAACCGGCTGCTCCCGATCGCCGATCGCCGGTTCCTGCTGCTCGGCGATGGGATCGTATTCGAGGAGGTGGTGTCGGAGGCCGGCCGGCCGCTACGCTTCCGCGGGACCGTCAACGGCGAGCCGTTCGTGACGCTTGAGCGTACGCGCCCCGAGTAGAAGCGTGCTTACCGGCGTAGCAACGGCAAGCGCACCGATGCGCTTTCGCTGGAGCAACGGGCGCGCTTGGCTGGGGATCAAACGCCGTGGAGTTCGCGTCGCGTGATCGGACGAAGTTCCTGCGCGGCACTTCCCGTCCCGACGAGGTGTGCGATGCCTTCAGGCCTTCGAGGATTCTCCTGACCGTTGCTCGCCACCGTCGCGCCTCCGTCCTCTCATCGCGACCAAGTCCGACCGGCGTCGGCGCGCTATTCTTCCGCAAGTCGCGTGACCCCCCGTCGCAAGCCCACGAAGGAGAACCTGCCTAATGATCAAGCTCACCGTCCTCTACGGACATCCGAAAGATTCCGATACGCCGCAACGCACCTCCCCCTCGCCGCAACGATGCCCGCAGTGGCCCGCCTCGAAGCTTTGGCGGCGTGACGGTCCTTACCGGCGCAGTCGAGAGCTGATGGACCGCTGCGCGCGAGAGCTCGGCCGGGCCTGACGGACCCAGCGTCCCCCCGCTAGATTGCCAGCGCGGCGGCCACCGGTCCCGGCCCCTCCAACGAACCACAGGTAGCGGACATCAAATGCACCCCCATGGTCTGCTTCCCGATCGGCTGGGGTAGGCCTCGCACTTGGTGCCGCCCGAACAGTAGCTGCAACAGTCTTGTGCCCCCGACATAAGCGAGGCGCTGCCATGGCAATCCCAACTGAGCCAATCGGTAGTATTCCCCGGCCACCAGCGCTGGTCGAGGCTCTCGCCGTACTGGACGGGTCGGATCCGGCTCTGGAACCGCTCTACGACGAGGCGGTGCGCGACACGATCGAGCAATTCGAGGCCACGGGCTCGCCCGTGATCACCGACGGTGAGCAGCGGAAGTACCACAACTTCTGGACCTATAGTGTTCAGGGCCTGCCGAACACTGCCCCGGACGGCTTCAAGATCCCATTCGCTGCCGGTCATGTGCGCCGCATGCTCCGGCTGACGGGCGGCCCCTTCTGCTATCAACACCGTGCGGATACCTACCTCGATCAGGCCCAGCGCCTCGCCCAGGTGCCCGTCAAGCAGGCCGTGATCTCTCCCTCGGCCCTGAGCCTGATGTACCCGCCCGAGGAGCTCCCCGGATATCCCCGCGAACAGTTCATCGACGACCTGCTCCGCGAGCATGAGACCGAGGTCCGCGCCTGCCTGCAGAAAGGCGCGCACAAGGTGCAGATCGATTTCACCGAGGGTCGGTTGGCGGTCAAGATCGACCCTTCCGGACAGCTGCTGAACAGCTTTGTCGACCTGAACAACCTCGCCTTGTCACGGTTCTCCGCCGAGGATCGCAAGCGCATCGGGGTACACACGTGCCCGGGTGGCGACCGAGATTCAACGCACAGTGCGGATATCGACTACGCCGAACTTCTACCCAGCCTGTTTGCCTTGAACGTCGGCAACTTCTACATCGCCCTGGCAGGAGAGACGGACCGGACGCGCGTGCTGGAGATCATCCGCGATCATATCGGGCCTGAGCATCGGGTTTTCGTTGGCGTAGTCTCCCCGATCGACCCGCGCGTCGAGACGCCCGAGGAAGTCCGGGACCGCGTCATCGAGGCGGCCCGGTACATCCCACTGGATCAACTGGGAACCTGCGACGATTGCGGCTTTTCTCCCTTCTGTGACGACATCTCGACGTCGCGCGATACGGCCTTTGCAAAAATCAGGGCCCGCGTGCAGGGCACCGCGCTCGCGGCGGAACTTCTGGGAGGCCGTTGATGGCATCGGACGACCAGGAAGACCAGCAGCTTCGTGCGGTGACGCTGCAGAACGCCCAGAGCGTTCTCCTTGCGCGCCGGCGGGTCGAAGAAGATTTGCGCAAGCAGTCCGAGTGGCTGCGTATCACCCTGGCAAGCATCGGCGATGCCGTGATCAGCACCGACATCGAGGGGCGGGTCACGTTCATGAACAAGGTCGCCGAGGACCTGACCGGATGGCCCATGCCGGAGGCTCTGGGCCGCGCCCTGCCGGAGGTCTTCCATATCATCAACGAGCAGACCCGCCGCCGGGTACAGGATCCAGCCCAACATGCATTGAAGGACGGGTCCATCGTGGGGTTGGCGAACCATACGATTCTGATGTCCAGAGATGGCACGGAGCGACCCATCGACGACAGCGCGGCTCCGATTCGAGATGTCGGCGGTGCGGTCAGTGGAGCCGTCCTGGTGTTCCGCGATGTGATGGAGCAACGGCGTGTGGAACTCGAGCACCGACAGGCCGAGGCCCGGTACCGGTCGCTCGTGGACGCCACGGCCCAGATCGTCTGGACTACCGACCCACACGGACAGGTCGTTGAAGATTGTCCTTCATGGCGGGCGTTCACGGGCCAGACGTACGAGCAGTGGAAAGGCTGGGGCTGGACGAACGCCGTTCACCCGGACGACCGCGAGCATACGGCTCAGGTATGGGGCCGGAGCGTAGCGAGCAAGAGCATCTGCCAGCTCGTCTACCGCCTGCGACGCCATGATGGCGAGTACCGCTGGTCAGTGGTGCGAGTCGTTCCAGTGATGGATGTCCAGGGAGATATCCGCGAGTGGGTCGGCATGATCACCGACATCACCGAGCGCAAGCAGGCCGGGGATGCGCTGGAGGAGAGCGAGGCAAAATTCAAGCTGTTGTTCGAGTGCAGCCCACTTCCCAAGTGGGCGCTCGAGGTCAAGACGCTTCGATTCGTGGACGTCAATGAGGCCGCGATTCAACTTTACGGCTACACTCGTGAGGAATTCCTGCAACTGACCGTGCTCGACGTGCGCACCGCCGAGGTGGGTGAGGCGCTCACCGCGTTGCTGGATCGGTCGGCCCGCCACTTGCCGGGAGTCGATGCCTGCCAGCATCGCAAGAAGGGTGGCGAGTTGATCGATGTCGAGGTCCACTTGAGCGAGATCACGCTGAGCCAGGAGCGGGTGTGGCTGGCCTCGATCATCGATGTTACAGCGCGCAAGATGACAGAAGCGGCGCTCGAGGACACCGCCCGCCGCAGGAACGAGTTCCTGGCAATGCTTGCCCATGAACTTCGCAACCCGCTGGCGCCGATTCGAAACGCCGGACACGTCCTGCGCCTGGCGCCAGACAATCGGGAGGTTGTTCAATCGACGGCCGAGATGGTGGAGCGTCAGATTGGCCACCTTGTCCGGTTGGTGGACGACCTGCTCGACGTGACGCGAATCGACCGCGGCAAGATCGAACTCCGCCAGGAGCGGATCGAGCTGGCACCCGTTGTGACCCACGTCGTCGCGGCCGCTCAAGCCCTGATCCAATGCATGGAGCACGACGTGACGGTCACGCTCCCACCGCAGCCCGTCTACCTGTACGCCGACCCGATTCGACTGGCCCAGATCATCGGCAACCTGCTGAACAACGCCTGCAAGTTCACGGACAAGGGTGGCACCATTTCCGTGACGGTCGGCGTGGAGGGGGGCGACAGTTGCCGACCGGAGGCCGTCGTCCGAATCCGGGACAATGGCGTCGGCATCCCCGCCGATCAACTTCGCCGCATCTTCGAGATGTTCACGCAGGTGGACACATCGTTGGAGCGTTCACGCGACGGGCTCGGCATCGGCCTGGCACTGGCGAAGAACCTGGTGGAGATGCATGGCGGTACCCTGGAAGCCCACAGCGAAGGTGTTGGTCTGGGCAGCGAGTTTGTCCTGCGCCTGCCGATTCCGGTCGACGCTCCCATGCCGTTGCCACCAGTTCCTTCGAGCACGGTATCGCCGCCCATCAGCCGCACCATACTGGTCGTCGATGACAACCGTGACTCGGCGATGTCGCTGGCCACGCTGCTCAGCGTGAAGGGCCACCAGACGCACACTGCCTTCAATGGCAATCAGGCTGTGGAGGCGGTTGGGACCTTGAATCCCGATGTGGTGCTTCTGGACATCGGTATGCCGACGATGAATGGCTACGAGGCATGCCGCCGCATTCGTGAGGCGCCGGGGGGAAAGAATATGCTGCTGATCGCCGTGACCGGCTGGGGTCAGGAGGACGACCGGGACAAATCCAGCGAGGCCGGATTCGACTTTCACCTGGTCAAGCCCGTTGACCTCGACGCGCTCATCAGGATGTTGGATTCCCGGTAGCTCCTCCATGCCTTCGATGATTCTCCTGACGGGCGCCACCGGGTACATCGGCGGACGGTTGTTGCGGCTGTTGGAGCAACAGGAGCTCCGCGTACGATGCCTGGCCAGGCGACCCGAAGCCGTCAGGCCGGGCAGCACTGCCACTGAGGTCGTTGCGGGGGACGTCCTCGACCGTGCCAGCCTCGACGACGCACTGCGCGGTGCAGACGTGGCGTACTATCTGGTGCACTCGATGGGCGCGAGCGGTTCATTCGTGGAGGCCGACCGCCAGGCTGCCCGCAACTTCGGTGAGGCCGCACAGGCCGGCGGGGTAGGGCGCATCATCTACGTCGGGGCGCTCGGCAGCGACGACGAGGCGCTGTCACCCCATTTGCAGAGCCGGCAGGAGGTGGGAGAGATCCTTCGCGAGTCCGGCGTACCGGTCATCGAACTCCGTGCGTCAATTGTCATCGGAGCGGGCAGCCTGTCGTTCGAGATGATCCGGTCGCTGGTGGAACGCCTTCCGTTCATGATCACGCCGAAGTGGCTCGGCGTGATGGCGCAGCCGATCGCGATCGACGACATGCTGCAGTACCTGCTGGCTGCCCTCCGCGTGCCCGCTGCCCAGGGCGCCATTTACGAGATCGGTGGAGCCGATCAGGCATCGTACGCCGACATCATGCACGAATACGCGCGGCAGCGCGGCTTGCGGATCCGGATGCTTCCGGTTCCTGTGCTCTCCCCGTATCTGTCGAGCCTGTGGCTCGGCTTGGTCACGCCCCTGTACGCGCGGATCGGACGCAAGCTCATCGAGAGCATCATACATCCCACGGTGGTACAGGACGAGGCTGCGCTCAGAACGTTCGACATCCGGCCGATGGGAATGAGGGAGGCGATTCGTCGAGCCCTTGTACACGAAGAACGGGAGTTTGCGGAAACCCGTTGGTCTGACGCCCTGTCCTCATCCGGTGATCCGCGGTCGTGGGGCGGGGTGCAGTTCGGCACCCGCCTCGTGGACTCACGGACAGTGAGCGTCGCAGCGCCTGCCGCGGCTGCCTTCGCGACGATTCAGGCCATCGGTGGGACCAGTGGGTGGCACCGATGGAATTGGTTGTGGCGACTGCGGGGATTCCTCGACATTCTGGTCGGCGGGGTGGGCATGCGACGAGGTCGGGCGCATCCCACGCGCCTCCGCGTTGGTGACACCGTCGATTTCTGGCGTGTCGAGGCGCTCGAGCCAGGTCGCCGCCTCCGTCTCGCCGCCGAGATGCGGGTGCCGGGACGGGCGTGGCTTGAATTCGAGGTTGGCGATCAAGGCGCCTCGGCCACAATCCGGCAGACAGCGATTTTCGACCCGGTCGGATTGTTCGGCCGTCTCTATTGGTACGCACTCTACCCGCTGCACCAACTGGTGTTCACCGGGATGCTGAACGGAATCGCGAGGGAGACGGTCAGGAGAACGGGTCGCACCCCACCCGCGACGGCCGTCTAGCGGCCGTGCAACCCAACGAGGCTCGTATGCGGGCCTGGTCACGAATCGCTGCAGTTGAGTACCGAGCCCTCGACTTGCGAGCACACGAACTGTTGGCGGCCGTGGCGCCGTCGCCAGGTGGACATCACTTGTTCTGGGCGATCCATGTGGCTCCAGTCGGCGCGTTGACGCGTCCCTACATGGCGCTCATCGATCCGCTTCGTCGGTTCCTTGTGTATCCCTCACTGCTTGCGAGATTTCACAAGGCGTGGATCCAGGCAGAGGGCACTGTCGATTAAGCAGGAGACGCCGGTGACGATTTCGAACGGATCGCCCCGGAGTTCCTGGAATTCTCGCTGCTTGGTGAATACGATGACGAGGGCGGGAATCACTATTGCGATGCGGCGCGCGTGGCGAATCGGGCCTCTGCCGATTGAAAGCTATGCGCCCTGCAGAGTAGTCCCGATGGGAGCAGGCATTCTCAGCCAACGTTGGAGAGACCTGGGAAACGAACTGGACAATGACATTCACCCGCCAAGCTTGACCGATCTTTCACCGCGAACCGAGAAATCATGCCAGGTCGACTCCCCCTCCTGCTGGTCCTGCTCTCCGGTCTCTATTTCCTCGTCCTCGGCGCGGCGGCCCTCATCGCGCCCGCTCACGCATCCCGTTTCCTGCTCGGTTTCGCCACCTCGGCGCGAGCCCATTTCCTGGAGCTTGTCCTCCGCGGGTTGGTGGGGGGTGCCTTTGTGCTCCAAGCGCCGGCGATGCGGTACTCGAGCATCGTCTACGGCTTCGGGTGGGTCCTCGTCGCCACCACGGCTGCGCTCCTCCTGCTGCCATGGCGCTGGCACCGGGATTTTGCGCAGCGGGCAGTCCCGCGCGCCACTCGCTTCCTGATACCGATTGGGCTCTGTTCGCTGATCATGGGCGGCGTGGTGTGGCACGCGGCGCTTGCACCGTAGGTCGGGGGGGCGCCCAGCCGAACTGATCCTCTCGTGATCGGTGACTTGGCGGCGATCCCGCCAAGTGCTCACCCCATGCCGACCGCCATGCGGCGCGGGAAGTGGGTATGGTTATTCGAACCCCAGAGCCCGGGGAGCAGCCGTGTCGGCAACGATCCTCCAACTTGGTGCGGATAATGTCGGCCTCATGAACGAGTTGCTGACCGTTTTCGGCAACGCGTTTGATGACGTGCCCACCCACACCGCGCGGCGCCCGGCCGCTGAGTACCTGCGACGGTTGCTCGACGGGGATTCGTGCATCGCGTTGGTGGCCATGGACGGTGAGGAGGTCATTGGAGGCCTGGCGGCCTACGAACTCAGGAAGTTCGAGCAGGAGCGCAGCGAGATCTATATCTACGACCTCGCTGTTGCTTCAACACATCGGCGCATGGGCGTGGCGACGGCACTGATCAGCGAGCTGAAACAGGTGGCGGCAGGGCGGGGTGCGTACGTGATGTTTGTCCAGGCCGATACCGGCGCCGAGGACGCCGCCGCCATCGCGTTGTACACCAAGCTGGGGCACCGGGAGGAAGTGCTGCACTTCGACATCCCGGTCGGGGGCAGCGAATGACGGTACCCTTGAAACGCGAACGAACGGAACTACCAAGAGGAGAGCGCTCATGACTCAGGTGCCGCACGACCGTCGAATGGACTACATCGAGTTTTCGGCCACGGACATCGGGGCGATCAAGCGATTCTACTCAGGTGTGTTCGGGTGGGTGTTTACGGATTACGGCCCGGATTACACCAGCTTCACCGACGGCCGGCTGGCCGGGGGGTTCAGCGTAGCCGCTGAGGTGCGAGCAGGTGGTCCGTTGGTCGTGATCTACTCCAGCGACCTGGCGGCGATCCACAGGCGCGTGAGTGAGGCGGGTGGTCAGATCGTCCGGGAAATCTTCGAGTTCCCCGGGGGACGACGTTTTCATTTCGCCGACCCCAGCGGCAACGAACTGGCGGTCTGGTCGGAACAGTGATTGGCGGTATCAACGTTTCCGGCGCAGGCTACGTCCAATACTGAGCAGGCAAGGGAGGCTCCAATCATCAGGTCCCCAATCATGGTCATGCGTGCCATCGGGTATGGCGTAATAACGCTGATCGCAGCGACGCCCGCCGTCGCCCTCGCACAGCAGGTTGGACGAACGCCGCTTGAAGTCAGCATCCCGGCATCGCCCGCAGCGATGAGCGCGCTGGGGCGAACGCACTTCGTGTACGAGGTACATCTCACGAATCTCGGCGTCCATCCGCTTCGCATCGACGAGCTCGATGTCATTGATCAACGGCAGGTCGTCGTCGAGGCCGTGGCTGGGGTGCGCCTGGCACAGCGAACCACTCTTGTCGGGCAGACCCCAATGCGCGTGAATGCAGGCCCCACCATCGGCGTGGGTCGGCGCGGGGTGGTCTTCCTGTTCGTGTCGCTGCCCCCGGGTACTGCAGCGCCTGAGCAGCTGCATCATCGATTCATCGTGTCCGCTGGCGATGATCAACGCGCCGACACCCTGATCACCGCACCTGTTGTGGTCGTTGGCGCCGGTGAGTCCATCGCGCCGCCGGTGCGCGGCGGGCCCTGGGTGGCGGTGCGTGGGCCGTCCGCGACTTCGGGGCATCGGCTGTCATTGGTGACGTTGAACGGCGTTGCCCGCGTGCCACAGCGATTTGCCGTTGACTGGGCACAACTCGGCGATGACGGCCGGCTGTTCCACGGCGATTCGACCGAGGTGGAATCCTGGTACAGCTACGGGGAAGGGGTGTACGCGGTCGCGGGCGCGCGGGTGGCGCTGGTGCGCGACGCCATGCCCGACAACCCGCCATTCGCGGCGCCGCCAGCAGAGATCGACGCGACGGTCGCGACGGGAAATATCGTCGTGCTTGAATTGCCGGATGGCCGGTTCGCGAGCTACGCGCATCTCAAACCCGGATCGATACGGGTCAAGGTGGGTGAGACCGTTCGTGCAGGGCAGCTGATGGCTCGAATTGGCAACTCGGGGAATACGCATGCGCCGCACCTCCACTTTCAGGTTGGCGATGGCGCAGAGCTCCTGGCCAGCGAGGGTCTTCCGTACACCATTCGTCAGTTCGAGTTGATCGGGCGTGTCGGGGCTCTGGCGCCGCTGCTTGGCGGCGGCGCCTGGAAGCCCAACGCGGCGCAACCGTCGCGAATGGTCATCGCCGAGTCGCCACTGGAAAACATGGTGGTGCGTTTCAACTGACCGTGACTTGGTACGGTGCCTGGTTGGCGCAACCAAACCGTGGGCGGTTCCCGGGCCCGGGTGTCCCCCGCATCCGATATGCGCGACGACGACCGCCCGTAGAAAAACGGGTCCGAGCCTCGCTGCGGCTGGGCGTCAATTGGCGAATGGCGGGGCAAACGTCGCCCTCCCAACCTCAGGAAAGAAGCGAGAGCACCCGGGCGTTCCCGCGATCGGCCGCAACTGATCTCACGATGTCGAGGTACCTTGGCACCACTGTCCGCTCGGACCACAGCGCGCGCAGGGCCTCGTGGCCTGACCGGGCGAGGGTCGCCCGATGCTCAGGGTCGTGCAGGAGTCTCGTCATCGCCGCTTCAAGCTCGGCACGGTTCCCGAAAACGATCCCGCCTCCAGCTGCCTCGATAAGCTCGGGCAAGGGTCCTAGACGACGGGCGATTACCGGGGTGGACTGCCGGAAGGCCTCGAGGAGGACGATGCCGAAGGTTTCGTAGCAGAGCGAGGGGACGACAACCGCCGTGGCCCCGCGGTACCAAGCGGCCAGGGAATCGCTCGGCACCCTTCCGAGAAACCGCACCCTTGGATTGCTGCCGGCTTGGTTTCGGAGCGTTGTCGCGTAGTCACCGCCTCCGGCGATGACGAGGTCGGCGGGACCTTCGCCTTCGAACAGTGGGATCACATCCTGAAGTCCCTTGATGAACTCAAGGCGGCCCACAAAAAGGAAATACGGTCGCGGATGGGACGCCGAGGCGTCGGGTACGGAGGCCGCTACATCCAACTCGTCCTCCGGCAGGAAACCAGGAAGGACGTCCATCTCACGTGAAAACCCGAACTCCTTGTGCTTCTCGCGGCTGAATTCGCTCATCGCAATGAAACGATCAACG
>JACDBX010000019.1 GCA_013694695.1 Gemmatimonadales bacterium
CAGCGTGCTCTTGCCGCAGCCGCTCGCGCCGACGATCGCGACGAACTCTCCGGCGGCCACCTGCAGGTCGGTGCCGTCGAGCACGGTGAAGGGCGTGCCGTCGCCGCCGACAAAGTGGCGACGGAGCGCGCGGGCCTCGAGAATCGGCGTCATTCGTCGCGAATCGCGTCGACAGGGGCGAGGCGCGACGCGCGACGGGACGGCATGATGGTGGCGAGCACCGCGAGCGCGACGCTGGCCACCACGACCACCGTCACGTCGAGGATCTCGACATGCACCGGCAGGTGCTCGATGAAGTAGATGCTCGGATCGATCGTGATCCACCCGGTGCGATCAACGATGAGCGCGACGGCGAGGCCGAGGATGAGTCCGATCCCGGTGCCGAGGAGGCCGACGATCGCGCCCTGTGCGAGGAAGACCCGTCCGATCCCGGCGGCGGGCAGCCCCATCGCCTGCAGGATCCCGATCTCCCGGGTCTTGAACGCGACCACCATGGTGAGCGTGCCGACGATGTTGAACGCGGCCACGATCATGATGCAGAAGATCACCAGCCCCATCGCGAGCTTCTCCAGCTCGAGCGCCGAGAAGAGCGTGCTGTTCTGCATCTGCCATGTCTCGATGCGGTACTCGGGGCCGAGCACTTCCTGGATCCGCGCGGCCACGACCGGGGCCTCCCAGGCATCGGTCACCCTCACCGCGATTCCCGACACGGCGCTGCCGAGGCCGGTAAAGCGCTGCGCCGCCTCGCGGTCCATCACCATGAACTCGTTGTCGTAGAGGAACATCCCGGTCTCGAAGATCCCGGTGACCTCGACCATCCAGAACACCGGCGTGAACTGCCCCGTGACAGGACTGCGGCGCGAGGACACCGGTGACAGCACCCGAAGGTGGTCGCCCGGATAGGCGTTGAGTCGCTCGGCGAGTCGCGACCCGAGGGTCACGCCGGCCTGCAACGAATCGGTCGCCTCGATCACGCGCATGTCGCCCGACTTGAGCGCGCCGGCGATCTGAGTGACGTCGGTCGTCGGCGACGCCGGCTCGATGCCGGCAACCTTGGCGACCTCGGGATGCCCAGCCCGGTTGGTGAGCAGCGTCATCGCCACCACCTCGGGCGCCGCCGCGACCACACCGGGGATGTCGCGGATCTTGGCCAGCGGGATCTCCCAGTCATCAATCCGGAGGTCCTCGCCGAAGGTGAGGACATGCAGATGCGGCGAGGCGATCAGGATCCGGTCACGGAGGTCATCGCGCAGGCCGTTCATCACGCCGAGCACGATGATGAGTGCGGTGACGCCGGCGGCGATGCCGCCCACGGCGATCAGCGTCTGCAGCGACGTGGTGCGGGTACCGCGCTGGCCACGCAGGTAGCGGAGCGCGATGCGGCGTTCGAGGGGTGACGGCCACCAGCGGGGCATGGTTCAGCCCTCCGCGTCGTCTGCGCCCGTGCCCTCGGGACGCATTGCGGGAAAGAGGATCACGTCGCGGATGCTCGACTGGTCGGCGAGCAGCATCACCAGGCGGTCGATGCCCATGCCGATCCCGCCGGTGGGCGGCATTCCATACTCCAGTGCACGGATATAATCGGCATCGAACTGTTGCGCCTCGTCGTCGCCGGCGGCGCGCTGGCCGACCTGGTCCTCGAAGCGGGCGCGCTGGTCGTCTGGATCGTTGAGCTCACTGAAGGCGTTGGCGATCTCGCGCCCCTGGACGAAGAACTCGAATCGCTCGGTGAGCGCCGGGTTGCTGCGGTGTTCCTTGGCGAGCGGCGACAGCGCCTTGGGGTAGTCGAGGACGAAGGTCGGCTGGACCAGCGTGGGCTCGAGCGAGTGGCGGAAGATCTCGTCGAGCAGGCGCCCGCCGGACAGCGTCGCGGCGACCTCGGCCGACTCGCCACGGGTTACGAGGTAGTCGCGCATCTCCCGCTCGGTCGCGGTCGAGACGTCGACGCCCGACACCTCGTGAATCCCGCCGACGAACGACACGCGGCGATATGGCGGCGTGAAGTCGAGATCGACCCCATCGCGCACCAGCGTGGTGGTCCCGAGAGTGTCCTGCACCAGCGTGCTCACCAGCTCCTCGAAGCGATCGAGCACCCCGTGATAGTCGGCGTATGCCTCATACCACTCGAGCATGGTGAACTCGGGATTGTGGGTGCGGTCCATTCCCTCGTTGCGGAAGTCATGCCCGATCTCGTAGACACGCTCGAACCCGCCGGCGACGAGGCGCTTGAGGTAGAGCTCGTCGGCGATCCGCAGGAAGAGCGGCATGTCGAGCGCGTGATGGTGGGTCCGGAATGGACGCGCCGACGCGCCGCCGTAGAGCGGCTGCAGGACGGGCGTCTCGACCTCGAGGAAGCCGCGCTGGTCGAGGAAACGGCGTATGAACGCGATCACCCGGGCGCGCAGCACGAAGGTGGCGCGCAGCTCGGGGTGGACAGCAAAGTCGGCGTACCGTTGCCGGTATCGGACCTCGGGATCGGTGAGCCCACCATGCACCACGCTGGTGCCATCGTCGAGCTTCTCGACCTTGCCGCGTGGGAGTGGGCGCAATGACTTCGCGAGCAGCTCGACGTCGGACACCTTGATCGACACCTCGCCGGTGCGGGTGCGAAACATCGTGCCGGCCACGCCGACATGATCGTCGAGATCGAGCAGCTCGATCATCGGCCACGCCGCCCCGACGGCGTCGCGCCGGAGGTATAGCTGCACCCGGCCGGAGGCATCCTCGAGATGCGCGAACACGGTGCGACCCTGGCCGCGCAGCGCGACCAGGCGCCCCGCCACGCGAACGGCCGGGCCGTCTTCGCCCATCGCGTCGTCATACGCGGCAATGGCCTCGGCCGCGGGGTGGGTGCGCGAGTAGGCGTATGCGAATGGCGGCACGCCCAGGGCCTCGAGCTGGCGCCGCTTGTCGCGGCGACCCTCTTCGACGTAGCCCCGTTCCAGTGGATCGGTGCTCATCCGGGTCGGCCCCCGAAGCGCTTCAGGAAGGTATGGATGAACGGGTCGAGGTCGCCATTCATCACGGCCTGCACGTCGGTCAGCTTGAGTTCGGTGCGGTGGTCGTTGACCATGGTGTAGGGCTGGAAGACATACGAACGGATCTGGTTGCCCCACGAATTGTCGGTCTTGGTGGCCTCGACCAGTGCACGCGCGGCCTCCTGCTCCTCCAGCTTGAGCTGGTAAATCGCGGCGCGGAGCATCTTCATCGCCGTGTCCTTGTTCTTGAACTGCGAGCGCTCCTGCTGACAGGTCACCACCAGGCCGGTGGGCTCGTGGGTGAGGCGCACCGCCGATGACGTCTTGTTGACATGCTGACCGCCCGCCCCGGAGGCGCGATAGACGTCCATGCGGATGTCTTCGTCGCGTAAGTCCACCTCGATCGTGTCGTCGATGTCGGGATAGACGAACACCGACGCGAACGAAGTGTGCCGCCGGGCCTGCGAGTCGTAGGGCGAGATCCGGACGAGGCGGTGCACACCCTTCTCCGCCTTGAGGTAGCCGTACGCGTACTGGCCTGCGAGCTCGAACGTCACCGACTTGATCCCTGCCTCTTCGCCGTCCATGCGATCGAGGATCGAAACCGCGAGTCCCTTCCGTTCCGCCCAGCGCACATACATACGCAGCAGCATCTCGGCCCAATCCTGCGACTCGGTGTCACCGGCGCCGGGATGGATGGTGACGATCGCGCCCCGCGAATCGTCGGGACCCTGCAGCATCGTCTGCAGCTCGAGCTCGTCGAGGTCGGTGCCCGCGCGCTTGACCTCGCCCTCGAGCTCGCCGGCCATTTCCGCATCGGGTTCCGCGTCGAGCAGCTCCAGCAGCCCCTCGGCGTCGTCGAGCCGGGTCACGAGCTCCAGGAAGGGCGTGACCCAGCCCTTCAGCGTCTTGACTTCCTGGACCTGTTCACGGGCCCGGCCGCTGTCGGCCCAGAACGCTGGGTCGGCCTGGCGCGACTCAAGGTCGTCGAGACGGGCCACCTTGCGATCGACGTCAAAGAAACTCCCGGAGTTCGACCAGGCGCTGCTTCATTTCGGCGACACGTTCGGCAAGATCGGCCATGCTCAAAAATCCTCGTGGTGGCGAGGTGGGAAGATAACGGATGACGGAGAACGGATGACGGAGAATGGATGACGGAGGACGGAGAACGGAGAACGGCTGACGGAGAACGGGTCCCCTTGCCCCGACCGCGGGTCCCCCCGTTCTCCGTTCTCCGTTCTCCGTCATCCGAAGAGCTTCCTTCCCTCCGCCAGGATCTCATTCAGCGCGTCGGTGAAGTACGGCGTCGTGTTGGCGACATCCTCGCCCACCTGTTCGGCGTACTCTTCCCAGCTCTTCCGGATCTCCTCGCCAAAGAGCTCCTTGAGGTTGCCGTCGACGAGGCCGCGCTGTCGCTTCTCGGGGTGGTACACGACCAGGTCGGAAATCAGGGCGCGGGCGAGGCGGCGGGCGCGGGCCGATGGGTCCTGCTGCAGGAACGGGTTGCTGAATCGCGATGCGGCGGGCGATCGCGGCGCCGGGCCGCCGGTTGGCGCCGGCGGCGGCGGGAGCGGGGCAATCGGCGGTGGCGCCATCGGTGCTGGCGCCTCGACCCTGAACTCTTCGTCTTCAGCCTCGGGCTCCGGTTCGGGTTCCGGCATGCGAACCGGCGCGGGGGCGGACGGTGCCTCGACGGGCGGTGTGGGCACTGCCGCCGCCTGGCGCGGCGACTCGGGCGCGGGGGCAGGCACCGATGGGGCCGGAGCGGTTACAGGCACCGCGCCCGTCACCGGGCGATGCACGGCGATCAGGCCCGCGCAAACGGAGCAGCGCGCCCTGACGCCGCGCTCGGGAACCTTGGCGGGGTCGACGCGAAAAACGGTCGCGCACTGCGGGCAGGTCACGTTCATCGGATCCTCACTGGGTGCGGGCATCGCGACCACCGGGGCCGCTCCGCAGGTCCTGGTCACCGCGGCGTCGATCGACAACAAATACCGACCCCGGCAACGTCTTGGCGTAACTCTTCATCTCGGTCGCGAGCTCACTCACCTGTGCCGGGTGGGTGAAGCGCCGGTGGTGATTGGTCACCACCCCGATCGACAACGTCATCAGCGGCACGCGGTGCAACTGGCCGCGGCGATCCTTTCCGAAGAAATACCCAGCCCGACGGTCCTGCTCACTGTACTGGAGCGGGATCAACTGGTCGAACACCTCGAGGATCTCGGTGCAGGACTCCGCGTAACCACTGAGCGGCGTGATGAAGATGAAGTCATCACCCCCGATGTGCCCGACGAAGCCGTCGGTGCCGAGGAGGCCGCGCACGACATCGTGCAGGAAGCGCGACAGCAGGTAGATCACGCGATCGCCGTCGTAGTAGCTGTAGCGGTCGTTGAATTCCTTGAAATGGTCGAGGTCCGCGTAGCAGACCGCGAACTGCACGCCTGCTTCGAGGCGCCGCCGGATCTCGCGTTCGATCTCGGTCGTGCCCGGGAGTCGTGTCGAGGGATGAACCGCGACGTCGCGCTCGGTGCGGGCGACCAGCGCGTCGAGGCGGGCCCGCTGTTCCTCGGGGATGAAGAGCGGGGTCAGGATCTCGTCGGCGCCGGCGGCGTACCAGGCGACGATCGCATCGGGGTCGTGGGTTGCGGCGAGGATGGTGACCGGCACGATCGCGGTGAAGGAATCCGACTTGAGGCGCCGCACCATCGCGAGCCGATCCGGCGCCGCCCCTGCGTCCTCGACGAAAATCAGCGCGCCGCGACCCCGCAGCACCAGCGACTCGACCTCGGCCGGATGCGCGTATGCCTCGATGGCGAGCTCCCGCGCCTCCGCCCAGCGCTGGAGCAGCACCGGCGGGGGGCGGTCGGATGCGCCACAATAGAGGATGATACGCCGCTCGAGCACGCCGGGACTCCGGTGCAGGGTTCTGGTGCGGGTGGGACGCCCGCGCGGATCAGGTCAGACGAACCACGCCGCTGCAGCGAACATGCCGTAGAGTGCGAGCAGCTGCACGCCCTCGAACCAATGCGACTCGCCATCGAGGGTGATGATCGCCGATGTGACGACCGCGATTCCCAGTCCCACCACTTCGTAGGGCGGAAAAACGAGGTTCATCCCCGCGACGCCCATGGCCGCACCCGCGAACACCAGCAGCGGCGCCACCAGCAGTGCAATCTGGGTGCTCGACCCCAGGGCGATTTGCAGCGCGAGGTCGGTCTTGCCGCGCGCCGCTGCGACGACGGCCGTTCCGTGTTCAGCCGCATTGCCGATGATCGGGATCACGATCAGCCCCAGGAATGCCTCCGAGACGCCGAGCGACTGCGTCACCGGCCCGACCGCCGCGACGAGGACCTCCGACATGATTGCCACGCCCACCGTGGCGGCGGTCAGCATCCCGACCGCCTTCTTCACCGACCAGATTTCGGCCCTGGAACCGTGCCCCGCGCCGTGCCCCCCACCGAAGAGCGGCTTGTGGGTCTTCAGCACGAAAAGGAGGGAGAAGAGGTAGGTCACGATCAGGATCGTCGCGACGGTCTCCGAAAAATAGAGTTCCTGAGCCGCTGCGGGATGCGTCGCGTGGAAGAGCGCGGGAAATAGAAGTCCGGCCACGGCGAGCGCGAGCATTGCGGAGCCCATTCCCGCGTTGGTGCGGTTGAACGTGATCAGGGACTCCCGTCGACCGCCGGCGATCAGCGACAGGCCGAGAATGAGCAGGAGGTTGCCGAGTATGCTGCCGGTGATCGAAGCCTTGACCAGCTCGACGTGGGCAGCCCGGAGCGCCGCGAGCGCAATGATGAGTTCAGCGGCGTTGCCGAACGTCGCGTTGAGGAGGCCACCAAGCGTCGGGCCGGTGCGTTCCGCGAGGTGTTCGGTCGCCTTGCCCATGAGGCCGGCGAGCGGGAGCACCCCAATGCACGACGCGGCAAAGGTGAGAAGCGGGTCGACGCCCGACCAGTGCATCCAGATCGCCACTGGAATCGCCGCATAGAGCACGGAGAGCAGCGGGAACCGGCGCTTCGACGCGGCAGGAGGAGTGGAGGCGGGTCGTTCGATCGGCGTGGGCGTCGGCCGGGGCCGGGGCGGCGCCGGCGGCATCGGGATCAGGTCATCGTCGTCCGGAACGTTGCGGCGCCCGGACGGCTGGGCCGGGGGCGTACGGTCGCTCCGGCGAGCGGGTGCGGCGTCGGGCGCAACCGTTGGCGCCGACTTCCGCTCCGGGCGCGCCGGTCGCTCGACCCGCTCGGCCTGCTCGGCCCGCTCGGGCGTGGTCTCGGGTTCACTGGCCTGCCCGCGGGCGAGCGCCTTGAGGCGCGACGGCTTGAGCGAATGGGCCGTGAGGGCGCGGGCCACGAAGCCCCGCGGCTCGCGGATCATCGCAAGGAGGAGGTCCTCGTCATCGGGCTCGGCGCGCCCGGCGCGGTTCGCGAGCGCGGTGGCCGCTTCGATGGTCCGCACCGCCTGCGACGAAAGTCCGCCCCGCTCGGCCACGGGAGCCGGACCGCGGCGCCGGCCTTTTCCGCCTGTGAGAAGGTCGCGGAATGCGTCGGCGCTCAGGCCAGCGGCCGACACGGCCTCGGCCATCGGTCCGGTGGCCAGGGT
>JACDBX010000004.1 GCA_013694695.1 Gemmatimonadales bacterium
TGCACGGTCGAGCATCTCGTGGTCGAGCGTCACCAACGCAGCACCCTCGCGTTCGGCCACCGCTGCATAGAGCGCATCGGCCCCTCGCAGTTTGGCGGCAGTGCCGAGGGTGAGTGCGCGCGCGGCAAGCGACGCATCGACGATCTGTTCATGGACGAACCGTGCGTCGAACAATGCGTCGGCGAGTTCGGCGGCCCGGGTCGGATCGCCGAACCGGCGTGCGAGGGCACATGCCACCTCGACGCGGGCGATGGTAGGCACCACAACCTGACATTGCGTGGCGGCGATCGTCACGAGGAACCGCTCCGACGCGTCGTGCGCCGAGTCGCCCGGATCGACTGCGGCGACCCAGACGCTGGCGTCGATCACGACTGCGATCATCGGTGGTCGAGCCGGCCCCGATCGTCCTCAAGCAGTTCCCGAGCGGAGGGTCCTTCCGGTGGAACCGCCCTGCGCCGGGCGATCGGCATCCACCGCTCCAGCCAGGCCTCGCCGTCGCGGAGTCGTTCCACCGCGTCGGGAACCGCCACATACGCTCGGTAGAGCGCCTCGGTGATCTCGCGCACCGCGCGACCCTCGTGGGCCGCCTTCGCCTTGACCGTTCGATAGAGGTCGTCGGGAATGTCGGACGTGACTTTCATGGCGGTAGTATACCTGTATTCCTGTATTGCTGGCAATACGGGCCCTTCGCGGAGACCAGAACCTCAGCGCGAGCGGTGGGCGGGCGCGGACCGAGTCGCTCGTGGGTCCGGCCGGGATGCTCGCCAGCCACCGGTAGGCATCACCACCTTTCAGATCGCCTTGAACGACTCGCAGGCGATGGACAACGATGAGCGGGCCAACCCCAGTTCCAGGGATTATTTCCCTGGACGAGAGACTCAGCTGATCCCGGCAGCTACCCAATGGCTATGGAATGGGCCTCCTTGCTCCACGCCAGTTGTGTTGATCCCTGGCAAGAGCGGAACACGGCGGGTGTACCCGCCCTCTGTGCCGAGTCCGGGTGATGCCCGACCGAGCGTAGCGAGGACGGACCACCCGTGGGTCGAGCGTAGATTCCTCCGGATGCATACTCGCCTCCTCCCACTCCTGTTGGCCGCCCCCCTCGCCGCTCAGTCACCCACCGTTCCGTTCACTCCGGGCATGGTGGTCACGTCGTCGGTCCGGATCATCCCCGGCACCTACCGGGCGCCTGCGGGTGACTCCGGCATTCTCACGATTCGCGGCAGCGACATCACCGTCGACATGCGTGGCGTCGAGCTGGTCGGGAACGAGCAGCGCGACCGTCCTGACAGGTTCACCGGCGTCGCTGTCCGAATTGACGGCGGCAGCAACATCACGGTCCGCGGTGCAACCATCCGCGGCTACCGGATCGGCCTGATCGCGCGCGGTGTGCGCAGCCTCCGCCTCCTCGATAACGACCTGTCGTACAACTGGAAAACCCGCCTGATGAGTGGGATCGAGAAGGAGTCGCTGGTCGACTGGATGTCGTATCACCACAACGAGAAGGATGAGTGGCTCAAGCACGCTGCCGCGATCTACCTGGTCGACGTGCACGGCGGTGAACTCAAGGGCAATCGCGTTCGGCAGGGGCAGAACGCGCTGCTGATGACCCGCACCGACAGTGTACTCATCTGGAACAACGATTTCTCGTTCAACTCCGGGCTCGGCATCGGGATGTACCGGGCGTCGTACAACACCCTGGTCCACAACCGGATCGACTGGAATGTCCGCGGCTACTCGCACGGTTTCTACAACCGGGGCCAGGATTCCGCGGGCCTGTTGATGTACGAGCAGAGCTGCCACAACGTGGTCGCCCACAACTCGGTGACCCATTCCGGTGATGGGCTCTTCCTCTGGGCCGGCCAGTCGACGATGGACAGCGGCAAAGGCGGCGCCAACGACAACCTGTTCTACGCCAACGACTTCTCGCACGCGCCGACGAACGGGATCGAGACGACGTTTTCCCGGAATGTGTTTGCCGGCAACCGGGTCGAGGAGAACTGGCACGGGGTGTGGGGCGGCTACTCGTACGAAACGGTGTACATCGGCAATGACTTCCGCAACAACGTCGAGGCGATCGCCATCGAGCACGGCCAAGACAACCGGATCATTGGCAACACGTTCCGCGGCGACACCACCGCGATCCGACTCTGGTGGAACCGCGTCGAACCGTCCGACTGGGGCTACCCGAAGCATCGCGACACCCGATCACGCGACGTCGTGATTCTCGGCAACACCTTTGCCGGCAACCGCTTGGCGCTCCGGATCGACAACACCCAGCGGGTACGGGTCGATGGCAACGCCTTTGTCGGTGTCGATTCACTCACTCGGCTGAGTGGTGACACGGCGGGTTGGACAATGACACCGAATCAGCAAGCCGCAATGCCGGTCGCCATCCCTGCCCGATATCGTGTGGCGAAGCGAAAAGGCGGAACGGACGCGATGATCCCGGCGGGGGCGATGCGCGGGCGGAAGACGATCATCGTCGACGAGTGGGGCCCGTACGATTGGCGGAGCCCCAAGCTCTGGCCGGTGGGGCGTTCCGATGCCAGCCCGCAGCGGCTCAGGGTGCTTGGCCCCGCAGGAACGTGGCGGGTCGTGGCCGAGCGGAATGTTGGGAGTGTGTCCGCGCGAGCGGGCCGGGTGGGCGACACGCTTACGGTCACGCCGAGCGCGGAGCATGATGGCGACTGGAGTGTCGAACTGGAGTACCGCGGCGGGGCGGTCACCACGCCGTTCGGCGAGTGGATCGCTGCGGGCCAGCCTGTGCGCTTCACGTGGCATCACTGGGTGCCTGCCATCAGTTGGCATCTCGTGCACGTCGCGTGGGATTCCACCACTACACCGCGCTCCGATCCGGCGGCGATTACCCGAGCGTTGGGCGGCACCCCGGTGGCCAGCAGCGACACCAGCATGCTCGACCTCACCTGGTATCGCCCGCCTGACAAGCGGGTGCCGCAGGCCAACGTGCTGACCGGTGCCACCGCCGATGTGGCGCTGCCGGAGGGACGGTACACCCTCCGGACAATCGCTGACGATGCCGTCCGGGTGTACATCGATGACCGGCTGGTGCTCGATGACTGGGAACCGGGAGAGTCGCGGGTGCGCGAAGTGGCGTTCACGTCGACCGGCAGGCAGAAGTTCCGGGTCGAGCACCTGCAGCTCGATGGTTGGTATGAACTGCGTCTCGATATCGTTCCGGAGCGCTGAATGGAGCATCCTGCTGCCCGTCCGCTCATCATCGGCATTGTTGGCGGTTCCGGTTCCGGAAAAACGACGGTGGCGCACGCGATAGTCGACGCCACAGGTGTGGCGAGCATTATCGATCACGACGCCTACTACAAGGACCTGGCGCATCTCTCGCTCGATGAGCGCCGCCAGGTCAACTTTGACCACCCCGATTCGCTCGACAACGACCTCCTCGTCGAGCACCTCGAGGCGCTGACGGCGGGGCGCGGCATCGAGAAGCCGACCTACGACTTCGCGCTCCACACCCGCGCCCCGGCTACAGTGTCGATGGCTTCCCGGGACATCATCATCGTCGAGGGGATCCTCCTCTTTGCCGACCGCCGCCTGCGCGATCTCTTCGACATCAAGGTGTTCGTCGACGTGGCCGACGACGTGCGTTTCATCCGGCGTCTGGTGCGTGACGTCGAGGACCGCGGCCGTTCGATGGGCGACGTGATTCGGCAGTACCTCGCCACGGTTCGGCCGATGCACCTCGAGTTCGTGGAACCGTCGAAACGCTGGGCCGACGTGATCCTGCCGGAGGGTGGGCACAACCGGATCGGTGTCGAGATGGTGATCGCACGGGTGCAGCGCGAGCTGCAGGAGCGGGGATGAGACGCCTGATGTTCGGCGTGGCGCTCGCGATGGTTGCCGTCGCAACGCAAGCTGCTCACGCCCAATCGGCAGCGGTCGATTCAGCGCTCGTCCGCGTTGAGAATTTGCGCACGCCGCGACTCTCGCCTGATGGGCGTCGGGTGGTGTTCACGCGCGTTGTTGCCGGAAAGGCGCATGTGGCCCTCGTCGATGTGAGCGGTGGCGCGCCGCGGACGCTGGCCGAGGGATCTGGTGCAGAGTGGTCGCCGAAGGGCGGCGACGTGGCGTACCGCAGCGCCGACGGGACACGACTGCTTGTGCGGCCAGTGGACGGCGATGGCGCTGAACGGGTGCTGACTACCGGTACCGCGATCGGTGCGCTGCGGTGGTCGCCCGATGGCCGGCAGATCGCGTTCGTGATGGCGGCTGCAGAAGCCGAAACATTCCGCGGCCCGACCCTCCAGCTTCACGTTGTGCCGTCAGCCGGTGGCGCGGTGCAGCGCGTCATCCCCACCGGCTTTCGCATCGCGGGCCGCGACACCGGCAACCCTTATCCGGTGTCGTTCGACTGGCTCGACGCTGGTACGCTCGTGGTGGCCGGCAGGGACTCATTGGTTGCCGGTGATTACTTCACGTCGCAGATCTATCGCGTGAGCGCGGGTGGTGGCGAACTCCGCCGTCTCACCACGCAGCCCGGCTTCTGGCACTCACCCGTCGTCGCGCCCGACGGGAAATCCGTGGCCTACCTTGGCTTTCCGCAGACCAGCGCGTCGTACCGCGCGCAGGATCTTCGTGTGATGCAGCCTGACGGAAGTCGCGACCGGCTGCTGAGCGTCGGTTTCGATCGCGACCCGATTGCAGTCCGCTGGTCGGACAAGACGACGCTCTGGTTCAGCGCCCAGGACCGCGCCACCGTCAACACCTTCACCATCAGTACTCGTTCGGGACGGGTGAAGCCGGCATCGAATGGCGCCCACCGCATGCTGCTGGGCGATGTGAACGGCGATCGCGGTATCGGCGTCGCGATCCGCTCGACGCTATCCCGGCCCGACGAAGTGGTGCGCTTCCCGCTCGCGAAGCCTTGGGAACTCCTGCCGGTCACCGCGACCAATGCAGCGCTCGTCGATGCGCTCCCCGCCGGTGAATCGGAGGAGATCGAGTACCGTGCCAACGACGGCACGCTGATTCACGGCTGGGTATCGCGGCCCGTGATCTACGACCCCGCCCAGCGCGTGCCTCTCGTGGTGATGCTGCACGATGGACCCCATGGAATGCACGACGCCGGGTTCGACCCGCGGATCGCTCGACTCACCAACGCCGGGTTCGCCGTGTTTCGGCCGAATGTCCGTGAGTCCACCGGCTACGGCACCGATCACGGCAATCGCCTCACCACCTTCCCCGACGCCGATGTCGGCGACGTGATCGCTGGCGTCGATGAACTGATCCGGGTGGGGCTGGTCGACAGCATCAAGGTGGTGCTGCGGGGCTGCGGCAGCGGTGCTGTGATCGCGCTCGCAGCGCTCGAGCGCACGACTCGTTTCGCCGGTGCGATCCTGGAGTGCCCCTGGGATTTCCTCGCGGGACGCGAGCTGGGCGTGCACGAGGGCACCACGTTCATGATGCCGTTCCGCGCCGACCCGGTCGAATGGTTGGTGACCTCACCGCTGCGCGACGTGGCACAGATCCGGACTCCCACGCTTTTCCTCGTCGAATCGTCGCCGGCACTTGCACCCGCCGATCAGCGGGCCGCATTTCATCGGGAGCTCGTGCTCCGGCGGATTCCGACGACATGGGCGGTGATGGACGACGATGGACCGTGGAGTTGGGTGGAGACGGAACGCAGGGTGATGGGCTGGATGCGAGCTCTGCGCTGAGCCAGTGGTCGGTCGGCGGGGCCGGGCCGTCCGTCACGCGGCTCGGTCGGGGGGTTCGTCACCCGTCGGCTCGGAAGCCCGCCCATTCGGCGCCGTTATGATCCGAGCCTTTTCTGACGAACCCCCCGAACCTCGCCGCCATGACGGTCTTTGTCGTTCGCTGCGTCCGTCGCCTAGCGAGGGACATGCCCAGGTGGCGAGAAGCGGAGGGTCCACCAGAGGAGGCTCGACTGTCTGAGCGGCCCCGCGGTACGCGAGGGCCGCGAGTTGGAGCCGACGATGGTGGACTCTCCGATCGAGCCCGCCGGCACCGATCTCCACCGCGCGGCCTGGCCCGCACCGCGCCGCCGTGCCGGTCACAGCTACCGACGAACAACTTACGACCGCCACTCAGAGGTCCCGGTGCCAGCAATTCCAACCTCCCCTGCCTTCCGGATGGTCGCAGAGCGGTATCGCAACGTTCCCGGGGCAGCGACACAACCGGTAACGCGATTCGCCCCGTCGCCCACCGGTGACCTCCACCTCGGTCATGTGGTCCACGCCCTTTGGGTTTGGGGCGTGGCCCGCGAACTCGACGGCAGGGTGATCGTACGAATCGAGGATCACGACCAGACCCGCAGCACGCGCGCTTCGGAGCAGCGAATTCTCTCCGACATGGAGTGGCTCGGCTTCCATCCCGACGCGGAGTCACTGCAGTCGTTGCAATCGGGGTCGTTGTCGCCCTGGCGCCAGGGCG
>JACDBX010000031.1 GCA_013694695.1 Gemmatimonadales bacterium
TTCGCCGTGGAAGAGGCGTCGAGCGGGGAGGTTGGCATCGCCCTCGCGCGGAGCACCCGGCCGGATGCGATCACCCTCGACGTGATGATGCCGGGGATGGATGGCTGGGAAGTCCTGGCCGCGCTCAAGGACGACGCAGACCTTGCCGACATCCCGGTGATCATGCTCACGGTCGTCGATGACAAGAAGCTGGGCTACGCGCTGGGCGCGGCGGAGTACCTGACCAAGCCGATCGATCGGGAGCACCTGCGGCGGGTCCTCGCCGGCTACCGCGCGGGCGACGAGGCTCGCCGGGTCCTTGTGGTGGAGGATGATCTCGCCACCGGCGACCTGCTGCGCCGAACCTTGGAGTCCGAGGGATGGACCGTGGTCCTGGCGCAGAATGGTCGCGAAGGACTGACGCGCTACGACGAGGCGCCTCCTTCACTGATCCTGCTCGACCTGATGATGCCGGAGATGGACGGCTTCGATTTTCTCGAGACGATCCGTGAGGCGCCTCGCGCCAGCACGGCACCGGTCATCGTGGTGACCGCCAAGGACCTGACCCCGGAGGATCACCGGCGCTTGAATGGCAACGTGACCGCGGTGCTGCAGAAGGGCGGTTATTCCCGCGATGAACTGCTGTCGGAGATCGCCTCGCAGCTCGGCAACCGGTTCCGCCGGCCCACCACTGCTCAACCGGAGGCGAGCTGATGGCTCATGTGCTGCTGGTGGAAGACAACGAAATGAACCGGGATATGCTGTCGCGGAGACTCATCAAGGCGGGGCACACGGTGAGCATGGCGTTCGACGGCTCCCAGGGAGTGGCGATGGCCCGTGCAGGGGGCCACGACATCATCCTGATGGACATGAGTCTGCCGGTGATCGATGGTTGGGAGGCAACTCGCCAGATTCGGGGCAGTGAGGGGCTGGCCACCATACCGATCATCGCGCTCACCGCCCACGCGATGGCAGGTGATCGCGACAAGGCGATGGCCGCCGGATGCAGCGATTACGACACCAAACCGGTGGAGATCGTCAGGCTGCTCGATAAAATGGCCGCCCTGCTGGACGGAGCACGGTGAGCGAGCCAACGCGTGCGCTGAGCGCAGCCCAGGTGTCCGCGCTGCGCCACGATCTTCGCACCCCCGTCAACCATATCGTTGGCTATTGCGAGCTGATGCTGGAGGACGCAGTGGGGCACCCGGATGGGATTCGCGAATCCGCCCTGCGCGCCGCCATCGTCGGGGCGCGCGACGTGATCGGCCTGATCGATGGCACCCTGAGTGCCAGTGGACGCAACGTGACCCGCGACGACGTGGTGGCGCTGCAGCAACGCCTGCGGACCCCCCACGACCAGATCATGGCTGCTGTCGACATCCTCGCGTCGTCTGCAATGGCTGGCGCCGATGATGCCTTTCTTTCCGATACCGTAAAAGTGCGCAAGGCGACTGGCACCCTGCTGATCGATCACCTGCAGGAGCAGCGACCGCCGAATGGCCCCGCGGCCGGCCCCGACAACGCCGCCATTGCAACCGCTGTCCGCGTGACTGGGCGCGGCCGCATCCTGGTGGTCGATGACGTCGAGGAGAATCGCGATGTCCTCTCGCGCCTGCTCAGTCGACAGGGTTACCAGGTGCAATGCGCCGCTGATGGATTGGAAGCCCTCCGGATGGCCGCGGACGCATCCTACGACCTGATGCTGCTCGACATCCGGATGCCGGGGCTCGATGGTCAACAGGTGCTACGGCGAGTCAAGCAGGACCCCGCGACACGAGACCTTCCGGTCGTGATGATCAGCGCGGCTGACGACCTGGAGACGATCGCAGCCTGTATCGAGGCCGGTGCTGAAGATCTGCTTCCCAAGCCGTTCGATCCCGTGATCCTGCGTGCGCGGGTGAGTGCCTCGGTGGAGAAGAAGCGGCTCCGCAATCGCGAGGTCGACTACCTCCGCCAAGTGGACCGGGTGGTGGAGGCTGCGATCGCTGTGGAGCGCGGTCAGTACACCACCGGCAGCCTCACCGCCGTCGCTGCGCGAGAGGATGCTATCGGTCACCTCGCCCGGGTCTTCGACGCGATGGCCGCAGGCGTCCGGGCCAGGGAGGAGCGCCTCAACGACCAAGTTGACACGCTGCGTCGCGAGATCGATGAGGCGCAGTGGGGAGCCGCATCGGGCGGCGCCTCACCGTTGGATCCCGGCACGCTCCTGCCCGGTACGCAATTTGGCGAGCGCTACACCATCACCCGGGTGGTGGGGCGAGGCGGGATGGGAACGGTCTACAAGGCCCACGACCGGGAACTGTCCGAGGACATCGCGATCAAGTTGATCCGACCCGATGTGTTGAGCGGCGACCCGACGCTGGTGGATCGGTTCAAGAGTGAGATCCGCCTGGCACGGCGCATCTCGCATCGGAACGTGGTCCGCACCCACGACTTCGGCGAATGGGAGGGCGCCTGCTACGTAACGATGGAGTATGTGGAGGGGATCACCGTCCGCGACCTGATCGACATGCGAGGCCACCTGTCCGCTACTGCGACCATCGGCGTTGCCCGCCAGCTTGCGGCCTCACTCGCCGTCGCGCACGAGCAAGGGGTGGTGCATCGCGACATCAAGCCCCAGAACCTTTTGCTCGATGCCGCGGGAGTCCTCAAGGTGATGGACTTCGGCATCGCCCGTCTCGCCGATCGGAACACCGTCCTGACCCAAGCCGGCATGCTGGTGGGAACGCCCGCCTACATGGCTCCGGAACAGCTGATGGCGGAGGATGTTGATGCCCGCAGCGACCTGTACGCCGCGGGCATCACCCTCTACGAGTGCCTCACCGGATCGCTCCCCTACGTGGGGGAGAACCCGTTCGCGCTGATTGCAAAGGTGCTGCACCACGTGCCCCCTACGCCGCATGAACGTCGGCCGGAGATACCCCTGCCGCTGTCGGCGCTGGTGATGCAGCTGATGGCGAAGGATGCCGGCGATCGGCCCGCGAACGCGGTCGCGATGGGCGAACTCCTCGCGCAGCTCGGCTGATTTGCTCGACAATGGGGTTTGACCGGCGGTGCCAGCCGGTTGGCCGATGCACGAGAACTCCTTGCCGCTATTGCCATCCTGCGCAGGCGACGTAACATGGAAGTATCCATTGTCGGCCCCGGAGCCTCGGCCCCCAATCGCCCCCCCGCTGCACCACCCTCGCTCGGAGACGGGTTCCGCCCCACCGATGCGACCAACGAGTCTCGCACCAATGTGGCGGGCTACGTCGACCTGGAGGTCAACCCGTTCTCCGCACTCCTGGTCGGCGTGGCGGCGCGCGCAGAGAACTACAGCGACTTCGGCAGCAAGACCACCGGCAAGGTCACGGCCCGGTTCGAGGTCACCCCGGGCATTGCCGTGCGGGGCGCGGCTGCGACCGGCTACCGCGCGCCGTCGCTCGCACAGTCGTTCTTCACCAGCACCGCCACGAACTTCATCAACGGGGTGCCCTTCGAGATCAAGACATTCCCGGTCTCGTCAGGCGCCGGAAGACTGCTTGGCGCCACCGACCTGAAGCCAGAGACCGCGGTCAACCTGAGTGCGGGCGTCGCGCTGTCACCAACCCCGAACCTCTCGGTTACGATCGACTACTACCACATCGCCATCGACGATCGCGTGGTGCTCTCCGGCAACTTTACCGACGTGACCGTGCGAAACTTCCTGGCGGAAAACGGCTTCCCGGGTGTAGGCGGAGGCCGCTACTTCACGAACGCCATTGATACAGAGACCGAGGGAGTTGATGTCATTGTCGGGTACGGTGCGTCAATTGGGAAGTCGTCCAATCTCCGCGTCACGGCAGGCTATAACGCGAACAAGACGAAAGTCACGCGTATCTCGAACACACCGCCGGCCCTGGCCGCGTTCCAGTCGGTCCTGTTTGATCGCGAACAACAGGCGCGGATCGAGGTCGGTCAGCCGAAGAACAACCTCAACCTGATGGGTGTGCTGTCGGTGAGCAAAGCCACCATCACCCTGCGCACCCAGCGGTTTGGTCAAGTGACTGCCTTCAACTCTTCTCCCACGCTGGCCGCACTCGACCAGACGTTTGGCGCCAAGTGGCTCACCGACGCGTCCGTTGCCTATCGGGTCCTTGATCAGATCACGCTGTCCGTCGGCGTCGACAATATCGGCGACGTCTATCCCGACAAGAACTCGGTTGGTAACGCCACCACGGCCGGCAACAGCAACTTCGCGACTTTCCCGTACAACAGCGTCTCACCGTTCGGCTTCAGTGGACGGTATGTGTTCGGGAGGGCGTCGGTAGTGTTCTAGCCTGCACGGAGAACGGATGACGGATGATGGATGACGGAAACCGGTGACGAGCGTCACGGTCGTCCTCAATTCTCCGTCCTCCGTCCTCCGGTCTCGATCATCCGTCATTCCAACGCACTGGGCGGATCGGGATGGACCACACAGTGAGGCAAGAGGTGTATGAGGGACCAACCTCCTGCCGAGCACAGTGAACAGTCGATGAGTCGAGGGTCTTCTCCATGTGAGGGTCATCCGCCAGCACCACGCGGGGTCCCGCGGCGCCCGCCCTCTGGTGTCCGAGAACTCCCTATGTTGAGGCCCGGGCCCGGCCTCACAATGCGCGGGCAGTCGCCGCTATCGCTAACCTTCAAGCGGCATGCCGAGGCCGCGCACCTGACGGCCCGCTTCGCGGTCCGCAGATGACGGCCAACGCGCTAGACGACAACTCAGCACATCGAGGGACACTTGCGTGTACTCCTTCTTAATCCGAAGGCAGGTCAAGTATGGCGCCGCTGGCGGCATTCGAATGCGATCCGGCGGCACAGCTTGGGTCTGGAGGTAGTAGAAACCGAGCCCGGTAGGATCGTCGACCAGACACGGGCGTTGGTTCGAGACGGAGTAGCGGCAGTCTATGCGGGAGGAGGCGACGGCACCGTCGCTGACGTCGCAGTTGGGCTATCAGGCTCGGATGTGCCGCTCGGCATCATCCCTCTAGGCACGACCAATGCGCTCGCCAGAGAATTCCGAATTCCGCTTGATCCAGCGGAGGCCCTGGATACACTCAGTGCATTGACGACCCGGCGTCCCCTTCGCACTTGGATCAGCGACCGAGGTGTCCTTGTATTGGGGGCGGGGGCTGGGTGGGACGGGCAATTGATGCACCGCGTCTCAAGCACTAAAAAGCGCTGGCTCGGTGGGGTCGGCATCTGGTTCGCCGCGTTTAGGCTGTTGGTGCGATACGACTTCCCGACCTTACGGATCGACGGGCTCGACGCGACCGGCGAGTCCTCGAGCGTAACCGGGACGTCTGTCATCGTGAGCAATATCCGCTATTGGGCCAGCGCAAACCCGGCAATCATCGGAGCGGATCCCGGTGATGACCTCCTCGACGTGGTCGTGCTGCAGGAGGCTTCCGTGAGCCACTTGGCGGCTTTTTGGCTAAAAATGATGGCGCCCACCGGACGTCCCCTGGCACAGCGAGGGGTGAGCCGACTGCAACTCTCCATGCTGCAGATCACACTGGAGCAGGGTCGTGCGTTGGAAGTGCATCTTAACGGCGAGCCGAGAGGTTGCGTACCGATCTCGTTTCTCCCAGGGCCATTAGTTCAGGTGCTCGCACCTGTCATCTAACAGGCGAATGAAGCTGTCGGCGTGAGCTCCGGTATCGGCTGGCTCGCTTCGCTCGCCTGC
>JACDBX010000057.1 GCA_013694695.1 Gemmatimonadales bacterium
GGCCAAGCGGGTCGCGGGAAGTCGTCGTGCGCGATGAAGCGTCGCGGGGCATGCCGAACTGATAGTCGCGCAGCGCAGCGTCCGCATCGGCGTCGGCGGAGAGCAACCATTCCACCGCGTCGCGCAGCTGCGAATCTGTGCGACCGATCGCCTCCAGGCGCTCGAGGCGGGGCCCGTGCCCCAGCTCGATCAGCTCGTCGAAGACAGGCCGTGCTCGCTGCCACAACTCGCGGTCGGTGATCATGTCACGCGCTGCGCAGCTCGGCGGCGAGCCACGCACGGGCGGACCGCAGCTCCCGTTTCACCGTGGCGAGTGAGAGGCCCGTGGCGGCGGCGATTTCCTCCAGCGTGAGCCCCCCGAAGTACCGCTGTTCGACCATCCGTGCCTGTCGTTCGTCCAGCTGCTCGAGCCGGGTCAGCGCCTCGTCCAGTGCAGTCACGCGGTCCAGGTCGACGTTGGCGACCCAGGTCTCCTCGTGCAGCTCGTCCAGCGCAACCCCGCCACCGCGCTTGGCCGCAACGCGCGCCCGCGCGCTGTCCACGAGCACGTTGCGCATCACCCGGGAAGCAAGCGCGAGGAAGTGATCACTGTTCTGGAATGACTTGCCGGCGGACTCGACAAGGCGCAGATAGGCCGCATGCACGAGGCCCGTGGTGTTCAGCGACCGTTCGTGGGGTGCGTGTCTCAGCCGCTGATGGGCCAGCGTGCGCAACTGGGAATACAGTTCCGGGATGAGCTGATCGAGGCCGGCCTTCTCGCCCGTGGCCCAACGACCCACCATGCCGGTGATCTCGTCGTGTTTCATTGACCTGTCGACATGAGTAAGGTGTCGTAAACATACCGCGGGTCAGGGGCCGGGCAAGGGATCCGCTTGGAGCATCATCGCCTTCAGCTACCACAGGTCGTGAGGCTCTCCTGGACGCTTGCCTCGCCCAATGGTGGCCAGCCGCCGCTCGACCGACGTCGTTCCGTTCTCGGTGGAGGACATGATGAAGGCCAATGGCGGCGCCTACCACAAAGGCGACGATTGGACCTCGTTCGTAGTGACCGACGGCAAGCGGGTAGCAGATCAGAACCCGGTGTCGTCCGGAGAAAACTGCGCGCAAGCTGCTGGCATTGCTGAACGGCAACTAATTGCGAGAGACTGAAGTGACACATATCATCACCACCAGTCCCGCCACTGATGAATCGACTGCCACATATGACCCAATGAGCGCAGGCACCCCTTTCCAGAATCTCGAAATCTGCCACACCACCCGCAACATGGAGTGAGCACGTGACTGTCCCGTCACCGCACGCGGTCGCGGCGATCCTGCTCACCGGCGCGATGTTCTACGGGTTTGTGTCGGGGCGGGCGCGCGTCGAAATCATTTCGCTGCTCACGATCAGTGCCATCGCGCTCGGCCTGTATACCTTTCCGCTGCCGGGGCAGGCGCCGACCGACGGTCTCAAACTCGCATTTGAAGGCTTCGGTCACTACGCGCTGATTACCATCTGCGCCTTGATGGTGCTGGGCCGCGGCCTGGTCACGACCGGTGCGCTCGAACCCGTCTCGAGGCTGCTGATCCGTGTCTGGCGGTTCAACGGGCAGATCGGGCTGCTCGTCACCCTGCTGCTCGTCATGAGTCTCAGCATGCTGGTCAATGACACGCCCGTCTTGATTCTGATGCTGCCAATCATGGCGGCGATCGCGGCGAACGGCGGCATGCCGGCTTCAAAGACGCTGATCCCGGTCAACAGCGCGGTGCTGATTGGCGGGATGGCAACCACAATCGGCACCTCGACGAATCTTCTGGTCGTTTCGATCGCCGGCGACCTCGGCTTGCCGCCGATGACCGTGTTTCACTTCACCCCGATCGTGCTGATGGCAGCGGCGGTGGCGCTTCCCTTCATGTGGCTGGTCATGCCGCGGCTGCTCCCCGACAACTCAGTGGAATCCGGGCATGAGCCCCGCCACTTCCTGGCGACCTTGCGCCTTGGCGCCGAATCACGCGCGCGCGAACGGCCCCTCGCCGATCTTCGCAAGCGGCTACCGCCCGGATTGACGATTCGCGAAGACCGCCGGACGACAAGCCCGGACGGACGCCTCGTCGTCAGCGGGACCCATGGGGACCTGGAAGAGGCGATGCGCCTTCTTGGAGCCACCGCCGCCCCGGCCTGGCTGATGCAGCGGCTCAGGAGCGGCTACGGCAAGACCGGCGAGGATTTGACGGTCGTCGAGCTGTCCGTCACCGGCGATTCGCCGCTCATCGGCCGAGGTGTCGCCGCCGCCAACGTTGCTGAACGCTATGAAGTGGCGATCCTCGGGATCCATGAGGCGCGACCCCTTTGGCACGCGGACCGGCCCGCGAATGTCGGGGCTGGTTCCGACACGGTGTTCAGCGAGGGCGACATCATTCTGGCTACCGGTGCGTTGCCCGGCCTGCAGCGTTTCGCCCGCGCCGAGAACCTGCTGTTCCTGGAGGGGGCGAAGGAACTCCCGCGCAGTGCGAAGGCGCCGCTGGCGCTCGCCATCATGGCAGGTGCGGTGGTGCCAGCAAGCATCGGCCTTGTCCCGATTGCGATTTCAGCGCTGGGAGGGGCGATCGCCATGCTTGTTACCGGTTGCGTCCGTTTCGACCGGATCGGGCGGGCACTGTCGGGGAAAGTGATCGTCCTGGTCGCGGCAAGCATCGCGATCGGCCGCATCGTCCTGGAAAGTGGCGCGGCGGAATGGATCGGCCACTTCATCGCGCTGGGGCTGCAGTTCCTGCCTGCCGCAGGCGTGCTCGGCGCCGTCATGCTGTTCGTGACGATCCTCACCAATTTCGCATCGAACACCACCGCGGCGGCGGTAGGTACACCGATCGCGTTCAGCCTCGCCGGGGAGTTGGGCATTCCCGTCGAGCCCCTGGTGCTTGCGGTACTGTTCGGTTGCAATTTGTGCTACGCGACCCCCGTCGCCTACCAGACCAACATGCTCATCATGTCCGCGGGCGACTATGAGTTCCGGGACTATACCCGGACCGGCCTTCCGCTCGTCGCGTTGATGATCGTCACCCTGTCGGCGCTGCTGGTGTATCGCTACGGCCTGTACTGAGCTCGCCGGCGCATGACCATTTCTTCTGCACCGCAACGACGCGACCGTTCTAGCAGGTCAACCGTGTCGCAGAGCCGGGCCGAGCTGCGTTTCGAGTGGCTCCGATTCTGAACATCGGGTGAGTATGTCGCTGCCGTTCCCTCGGTACCCAGGGTAGAATTGTAGGCCTCGCCTCCGCCACTTGTTGCCCACCGGCGGGGGCTCCCTTCATGCAGTCAGGCAGGATCGTGACAGAACTTGGAACGTGGCCCCTGCTGCTGGCGGGTGAGCTCCGGACGACGGCGGATCGATCGGCCATTCGCAGCCCGTGGTCTGGCGACACCGTCGGGCTGGCCTCGCAGGCCTCTCAGGCCGACTTGGTGGCCGCGCTCGATGCGGCGACCGCGGCGGCCCCCGTTGCCGCAGCGCTGCCGAGCCACGTACGCTCCGCAGTGCTCGAGCGTATTGCGGATGCTATCGCCAGCCAGCGCGCAGCGATGACGCACCTTCTGGCCGCGGAGGCAGGCAAGCCGCTTGCTGCGGCCGGCACGGAGATCGACCGCGCCATCTTCGTCTTCCGCCAGGGCGCGGAGGAGGCAAAGCGCATCGGCGGCGACGTCATCCCGACCGACCTGATGCCGCACGGCGAACGGCGGCTCGCGATCACCCGGCGTTTCCCGCTGGCTCCGATCGCAGCGATCACCCCGTTCAACTTTCCCATCCTGCTCGCCGCCCACAAGCTCGCCCCGGCGATCGCGTGCGGCGCGACGATGGTGCTGAAGCCGCCGCCGCAGGACCCGCTCTCCACCCTGCACCTCGCCCAGATCCTCGCCGAGGCGGGCTATCCGGCAGGCGCGCTGTCGGTCGTTCCGTGCAGCAATGACGACGCCGCGCCGCTCCTCGATGATCCCCGGGTGCGCCTGATCTCGTTCACCGGTTCTGCGCGCGTGGGATGGATGATCCGCTCGCGCGCCGCTCACGCGCACGTGGCGTTGGAGCTCGGCGGCAACGCCGCCGTCATCGTCGAGCCCGATGCCGATGTCGATCACGCGGTGGCGCGCTGCGTACTCGGCGGGTTCGCATACGCGGGTCAGTCGTGCATCTCGACCCAGCGCATCCTGGTGCACGAGCAGCTGTACGACGCTTTCGTCGCGCGCTTCGTGCCCGCGGTTGCCGCCTTGCGAACCGGCGACCCGCTGGTGGAAGGGATTGACATCGGCCCGATGATCGATGAGGCCAACGCGACCCGCGCCGAGGCGTGGGTCAGCGAGGCCGTCGCGGCGGGCGCAACAGTCGCGACCGGCGGCACGCGCAGCGGTGCTGTCCTGGCGCCCACTGTGTTGCTGGGCACCACGAGCCCGATGCGGGTGAACTGCGATGAGCTCTTCGCACCAGTGGTCACCGTCCGGCCGTATCGCGACTTCGAGGACGCCCTGGCAATGGTGAACGACTCACCCTACGGGCTCCAGGCGGGGCTGTTCACCCACGACCTGCGCCGCATCATGCGGGCCTTCGAGGCCGCGGAGGTCGGCGCGTTGGTGATCAACGATGTGTCGGGATTCCGGGTCGACCACCTGCCGTATGGCGGTGTGAAGCAGTCCGGGATCGGACGCGAGGGCGTTCGATCGGCCATCGAGGAGATGACGGAATTGAGGATGCTGGTGCTGGGGTAGCGGAGGAGGAAGGAGCGATGAGGAATGAGGGTGCCGGCCAATATTCACACCGAGGGGTTCATGCGCCGATCCATGGTATGCCTGGTCCTGTTGACGATGTTCACCGCCACGGTCGCTGCCGCACAGCAGACCGACGCGCAGCGGGCGCGCACCAACCTCTTCCGCGCGAAGACGATTCCCTTCGAGCCGGGCTTCCGGGTCTTCATCGTTCCCGACATGGAGGGAATGGGCAGCACCGTTGACTCGCGTGAGGTGCTTGCGGGCAACGAGGGCGAGGCGTTCAAGGATCGGTCGAGCCCTGATTACTGGGACCGTTACCGGTCGCTCCTCACCCAGGAGGTGAACGCCACGATCGCCGGCGCGCGCGCTGCCGGGGCGCGAAGTTTTGTGGTGAACGAGGGGCATGGCGGCAATCTCTTTGCCAACATCCTCCCCTGGGATCTCGACCCCGAAGCGATCCTGGTGCGGGGCTTCCCGAAACCGCTGGTAATGACCACGGGTATCGACAGCACCTTCGGCACGCTGATGATGACCGGCGCCCACGCCAACGCGGGGAGCCCCGGCGTGATGGCGCACAACTATGCCTTCGACCAGTTCACGGTGAACGGAACGGCCCTCAATGAGGTCGGCATCAACGCGCTGATCGCAGGCGAGATGGGGGTGTCGGTGTCGCTGGTGAGCGGCGACGACGTCCTGATCGACGAGACGCGGAAAATGCTGGGTGACGGCTTCGTCGCGATCGTCACCAAGCGCGCCGTGGGACGGAGTGCCGCGATCACCTACAGCCCGGCCCGGGTGCGGGAGATGCTCCAGAAGGGAGCCGCCGAGGCGGTGAAGCGCGAGCGCGACGGCAAGATCGCGCCTTTTACCCTCAGCAGGCCGTACAGGGTCGAGTTCACGATGCGCCGCAGCTACCCCCAGGCGATGATCGATGAAGTGGCGGCCTTGTCCGAGTTCAAGCTCCAGAAAGCGGGAGAGCGCCGCTTCGTCCTGGTCACTGACAGTGCGCGCGAAATGGGCTACCTCCTCGACGCGATCGAAAGCGTGGTGATCCGGTGACGCGCGTCGGGATGGTACTGGCGATGATCGCGACGCCGGCGGTAGCGTGGGCGCAGGGCGTGACACCCGCCGCCCCGGCGCGTGACACGACCCCGCCCGGGGCGTATTTCGGGGTGACCGAGTATCAGATGGCGCGCCAGAAGCTCGAGCTCGACATGCGCAAGGACGGGTTTACCGTCTACATCATCGCCGACATGGAGGGACTTGCTGGCGCGGTGCGCAACGCCACCGAGATGCGACCAGTCGCCCGGGGCGGCTCCCCGCAGCACGAGCGTTTTCGGCAGGAACTGACGGACGAGGTCAACGCGGTCATTGCCGGCGCGCGCGCCGGCGGCGCCACGCAGTTCATCGTCAACGAAGGTCATGGCGGCACGCTCTTCCGCAACGTGCTTCCCGAGCTCCTCGACCCGGAGGCGATCCTCATCCGGGGATATCCGAAGCCGATCGTGATGTCGACCGGCCTCAACCCGATGGTCGACGGGATCATGATCGTCGGCGCGCATGCCAACGCCGGGAGTCCGGGTGTGATCGCGCACAACTTTGCCTTCGACTCGTTCACGGTGAACGGGAAGGCGCTGAATGAGGCGGGCATCGCTGCCTTCATCGGTGGCGAGATGGGTGTCCCGTTCATCTTCGCCGCTGGCGACGACGCCCTGACCAGTGAGACGATCGGCATGCTCGGCCCGATCGAGGTCGTCACCGTCAAGACCGCCTTCTCGGGTTCGGCGGCGGCGACTCTCTCTCCGGCACGCGTGCATCGCATGCTGCACGACGCCGCGGCGAATGCCGTGCGGCGCACCCGAAGGGGCGAGCTCAAGCCGTTGGTGTTCGAGAAGCCCTATCGCGTCCGCCTTTGCCTCAGGCGGCAGTACGCGCGTGACGAATGGGTCCGTACCACCATCGGCCGGTTCGAGGGGATGGTGCCCGACGGCGTGGAGGGATGCTTCGCGTACACCACGTCGTCGGCAGAGGCGGTTGGCAACATGCTCAATGGCGTCGAGTGGACGGTGCTGAAGCCGTGAGCGGGGCGGGCTGGGCGATCCCTGGCGGGTTAACCCGCCCTCAGTCGAGCGCGGGTGATGTCCGATCCCGCGCGGAGCGAGGGGGACGACCACCCAACGGCCGGCATCGCACCGCGGCGCTGGCCAGTCAGCAGCGCGGCGCGTCGCAGGCTGGCGACGACACGCTGCGACCTCGCGTGTCACCAACTGCGTCGCACATGCTCCTCGATCCAACGATGGAGGGACTCCGCGAAGGCATCTGCAAAGGCCAGTCGACTGGCCTCGGTGTCGCGCACCCCGGCGAAGTGCGCCTCGAGTTGCAGGCCGACAACAGCGCCGACGGTGTGGCGCTGCGTGTTGTAGCCGCCATTGAAGTAGGGATCGCTCCCCGGTGATGGCATCGTCGGACTCGGCACGGCAGAAACGCCTCGTGCCGCCAGCAATCCGCCGAGACTCGTCGGACCGCGGAGAATCTCGGCGAAGGGACGGTGGAGGGGCGGCAATCCCCGCAACGAGCTGCTCGCCAGGGAGCCCGCGTTGAGTGTGTTGTCGTCCTGCCCGAGCGTGGAGGCGGAGAGCAGATAGCCCAGCTCGAGTCGTGCGATCGGATGGCCATGCCCATGCACATCCACGTACACCGCAAAACCGTGCCGCGCGACGGCGATGGCCTTGGCCGTGTCCACGTACGCGTGGAACTCCGTCCACGCCTGCATCGCCTGCGCATTCCCTGCCGCTGCCTCGACGATCTCGCGATTGGCATCGAGCTTGGTGCGGCGTAGGTGCGTGACCACGAGATGCGGTGCCCGGCCGGTGCGTGCCACCAGCGCCGCCGAGATGGCGCGCGCCAGCTCGATGGTGTTGTTGTCGGTGACCGTCGTGCCCACAGTGCGATTGGGAATGTCCTGGGGGGCGACAAGGCCGCCGTGCGGCACGCTGATCACCACCGCGAGCGCACCGGGCACATACTCAATGAAATCGCGCTGCCCGAACACCGGTACGCCTGGCGTGAAGGCGGAAGGGGGCGGCGGTGGCGGTGGCGGTACAGCGACCGGTCCGGCGCCCTCCCTGCACCCAGCAAGCACCAGCAGGGCGACGCACCATCCCAGTGCCGAACGGAAGCGGCGAGTCATGGAGTACTCATCATGAGTGAGTCGCGAGTCGCGAGTGGAGCGTCCTCAGCCGTGCGCGGCGATTATGAGGGGGCCGGGCCGAGCGGGACCACGCGCTGAAGATACACGCGGGCCGGTATCGCCAGGACTCTGTTCACGCCGCTTGACCCCCGCTTGACTGCCGACTCCGAGGTTCCAGTCGAACCTTGGAACGGGGGTCGGTGTGCGCTTCACCCGCAGGGAGAGTCGGTGGATCGTGGCAGCCTGGCTGACGCTGATGGCTGCGGCAGCGACAATGGCGGTCGCCCGCTTCGAGATCGACAACGGCGTGGCGGTCTGGTTCGGGGCCGACGACCCGGCCCTGGTGACCTACCGCCAGGCGGTGCGCGACTTCGGCGGGCGCGAGTGGCTGGTGGTGGGCCTCGACCAGGGGAGTGCGGCGCTCGGTGAGCGCAACACCGATCGCGACACCTTCGCCGAACAGCTGCGCCGATTACCCCACGCCGGCATGGTGCTCACCAGCGCGGACGTACCGGCCGGGAGCGACGTCGCACGCACCCTGTTGCGCGTCGAGCCGTTTCCTGGCATGGAGGCAGTGCTCTTCCAGGTCGAGAACGACCTCGATCGTCAGGATCACTATCGCGAGCAGCTTGTCGATCGAGTACGAGCCATCGGCACCACGCTCCCGACCGTACGGGGGGTGCATGTTGCCGGGGCCGCGGCGATCAACGGCGAACTCAACCGCGCCGCACGCCACGACATGTTCCGGTTTTTCCCGGCGGTGGGCGTGCTGCTGGCCCTGGTGGGACTGTTGGTGTTTCGCAATGCCCGTGATGCACTGGTCCTGGTTGCCACCGCACTGGGGACCGTAACGCTGGTGGCTGGCGCCCTCGCCGCCGCCGGGCACGCGCTCAACATGGTCACGATCATGTTGCCCACCGTGCTCATTGCACTGTCGGTGGCCGGCGCGGTGCACCTGATTCATGCCTTCCACGTTGAGCGCGATGCGCCCGCTGCGATCCGCGCGGTGTGGAAGCCCGCATGCGCCACCACGCTTACGACGGTTGCCGGGTTCCTGGCCTTCGGCGGTAGCGATGTGCTGCCGATTCAGCAGCTCGCAGTGTTCGGTGCGTTCGGCATCGCGCTCGCCCTGATGCTCACCGTGAGCTTCACCCCGGCGCTGCTGGTCCTGTTGTGGCACGGCCGCCCAGCTCGGTCGCGCACCAGCCGCCTCCCGGCCTCCACTCAGTGGCTGGCGCGGCTGCACCAAATGCCCCGTCGGGTGTTGGTGATCACCGGAGTGCTTGGCCTGTTGCTGACCGGTTTGGCGTTGCTCGAGGCCGACACCGATTACGCGGCGTTCTTCCGCGCGGGCAGCCAGGTGCCCGCCGATTACGCGGCGATGCGTGAGGCCGGGTTGCCGGTGAATGCGCTGAACTTCATCGTCGGTGTGCCAACCGGTGACGATCCGCTGGCGCCCAGGCACGCCGCTGCCCTCGGCGCATTCAGTGGCGCACTCCGCTCCGTGCCCGGCGTGCACTCGGTGCTCTCGCCGCTCTCCTTCGCCACACTTCCGGGTGGAACCGCAGCGCTGATGGGCGCGGGTCTTCTCTCCGGCGACCGGCAAGCGCTCCAGGTGGTGGTGCTCACCCAGGCCACCAGCAGCCGTGAACTCTTTGCACTGCTCAGCGCCATCGAGCCGATTGCGATCAGCACATTCGCTCCCGGAACGTCGGTGGTGCCCACGGGCACCCCGTACCTCTGGGCCCGGATGGATGACGGCGTGATCCGCACCCAGGTCGACTCGTTGCTGGTGGTTTGCATCGCGTGCCTTTTGGTGCTGACCTGGCTGCTTCGCTCACTGCGGTTGGCACTGCTCACCCTCGCGGTGTCGCTCTATCCCGTGGCGCTGGTCCTCGGACTCATGGGTTGGCTGCGGTTGCCAATCAATCTTGCCACGGTCCTGATCGCCGGGATCGCGGTGGGGATCGCCGTCGACGACACGATCCACCTGGTGCATGCCTGGCAGGAGCGCCGGCGGGCTGGTAGCAATCGACACGACGCCGCGGACGACGCCGTTGCCGCGCTTGGGGCAAGGCTGGCGGCCACCAGCGCCGTGCTGGTCGGTGCCTTCGCGGTGATGGGGTTCTCCGACTTCCTCCCCACTGCACAATTCGGCTTGCTGAGCGCGTTGGTGATCGTGCTCGCACTCGCGGCCGATCTCGCCCTCACTCCCGTGCTCCTGGCCTTGGGCAGCCCGCGCCGGAGGGCCGCATGAACCAGCCCGTGGACCACACCGACCCCTACGCCACCTGGTGCCGACCCAAGCTTGCCGACCTCCTTGGCGCCGTGGCACTTGACGTGGAGTACAGCCGGGCCAGCGGCGCGTACCTCTACCGCGACGTGGCTGGGCAGGAAGTGGCCGTGCTCGACATGGTTGGCGGTTTCGGCGCGGGATTGTTCGGGCACAATCATCCGGTGCTCAAGGCAGCACTGCACCGGCTGCTCGATGCCGACACCCCGTTCCTGGCACAATGCGCCAGCCGCGGAGCCACGGGTCGCCTGGCGCAGCGACTGAACGCGTTGCTTCCGGGCGACGCCCGGTACCTGAGTCATTTCACGAACGATGGCGCCGGTGCGGTCGAGGCCGTCCTCAAGCATGCCTACAAGGTGCGGTTCGATGCGCTGCGGCGCCTCTTCGACCAGGTCTCTCGCGACGTGGAAGCCTTTCACAACGCGCACGAGTCACGCGCCGACGAGCTGCAGGTTCCAGGAGGGCTCGAGTGGGGACGCTTCCGTGATGAGCTCGATGAACACAACATCGCCGAACTGGAGCGATTTCAGCATCGCCCGGTGGTGCTGGCACTCAAGGGTGCCTTTCACGGCAAGACCGCTGGCGCCCTCAAGTTGACGTTCAACAAGGCCTATCGAGAGGGGTTCGAGGGCCTCTCCGCGATCCACACCCAGTTCCTTGACCCGTCCGACCTGCTGCACATCCACGAGATCGTGGCCAGTCATCCGATCCGGTTTCGCCTGCCGGTGCTGCGCGACCGGACCATCGAAATCGAGACACTGTCGGGCAACGCCGTGATCCTCCTGGCACTCGAAGTGATTCAGGGCGAGGGTGGCATGCGGCCGGTTCCGGCGGAGACCCTCCGCGCCGTGGCCGAGGCCCGGACCCGCATCGAGCTGCCGTGCCTGATCGATGAGATCCAGACCGGTTGCGGCCGCACCGGCAGCTTCGTGGCGTTTGCTGACACCCCCCTGGCCGGCACCCAGCCCGAATACGTGACGCTCAGCAAGGCGCTCGGCGGCGGGTTGGTCAAGATCGGGGCAGCGCTGATCCGTGAAGACATCTACGACCACGACTTCGGCATCCTGCACACCTCGACGTTCGCCGAAGACGAGTTGTCCTCGGGCGTGGCACACTGTGCACTCGACCTGCTCGCCGCGAACGATGGAGCCATGATGCGCGAGGTCGCAGAGACCGGCGACTACCTGATGCGCGGCCTCCTCTCCCTGGCCCACCGATTCCCGGGTGTGGTGCGCGAAGTGCGCGGTCGCGGCCTGATGATCGGCGTGGAGTTCACCGACCTGCACGAGGCCTCGCCCTTCTTTCGCTTCGGGATCCGGCAGGGATTCCTGTCGCTGGTAGTGGCCAGCTACCTGCTGCACCATCACCAGATCCGGATACTGGCGCCGCTCACCACCCTGCTCAAGGGCAACCCGGGCAAGAAGCGCCAGGCGATTCTCCGGCTGCAGCCCGCCGCGGTGATCAGCCGCACCGAATGCGACCGCGTGCTTGCCGCACTGGCTGAAGTGTTCACGATCATTGCGCGCAACAATGAATCGGTGCTGGTGGGTCACCTGGTGGGTGCGACGCCCGGCGCCGCCACCCGGCGCGCTCCACTGATCACCCCGGTGGAGCGGCCGATGCGTGCGCATCGCGACGACTTCGACGCCCGGATC
>JACDBX010000059.1 GCA_013694695.1 Gemmatimonadales bacterium
GGACGGCAACGACGCCGCAGGAGGCGTCGGTGGTGGTGCCCTCGTTCGGACGGGTAGCCACCATGCCCGGCAGTTGCAGGATCGTGGTCGAGTTCAGGCACCGTCAATCAGTCAGCTTCACGACTGACCTCTATTCCCTCTGCCCTCCAGGAAACGCTTCATGCGCCTGTTCATGACCGGTGGCCGCGCCGCCCTGCTGGTGTGTGCCGTGCTGAACGCGGGATGCGGCCACACCGAGCCAGCATCGTTCGTCCCGCCACCCCCCGACGGAACTTTCAATGCCACCTCGCCGGTGCGGCTCACCTACAATCCCGCGATGGATGTCGCCGCAAGTTTCTCCGACGACGGCAAGTTCATCGTCTACACGTACAGTGTCGCCGGTCGGCGAGACCGCGACCGATGCCTCGGCATCATCCCATCTGGTGGGGGCACCCGACTGTTCGAGCGCTGCGAAACGCGCCTCGCCTACAATGATTCGTCGGACACCTTTACATCAGCGGCCCTCGCCGCCGATGGCCGGCTCCTGTATCTCCGTGCCACGTCACGGATCGCGACCCAGGTGCCTTCTGGCACGGGGCTCTATCTCGCGCCGGCACCGGACGCACCTGGCCAGCTTTTACTCACGCTGCCCGTGGCAGTAGGCGGGCAGACCGCCACCTGGCTCGCCGACATCCGCTGGAGCGGACCGAGCGGGTTCACCGCACTCGCACAACAGATCACTGTCGTGCCGACGTGCCCGGGGTGCGGCGCCCGGGACACCGTGTTCGTTCCGTTGTTCGTGGCGCGCGGCACGATCAACGCTGGAGCGGCAACGCTCCAGGCGATCGCCGGCACCGAAGGCGCCATCAGCTACGCGCTGAGCAGCGATGGCACCCAGATGCTGCTGGCGCGCGGCGGCACGACCCTGGAGTTGCTCCCCGCGTCGGGGGGGACTGCCACCACGGTCGCCACGATTCCAATCGGTACGCCGACGGATCGAATCACCGGGCTCGGCTGTGCACGCGATCTCTGCATCGTGTCAACGATGTTCGGACGGGTTCCCCCAGCCGCTCCCGGCCTGTCCTACGCACTGTATTCCGGGGCGTTCACCGGGGGTCCACTCACGCAGCGAGCCCAGTCGGATGCCGCAATCTGGACCCGCCCTCGGCTGTCACCGTCGTCCACTGACATCCTCGTGCAGGCCGAGCTCGGCGCGGCGCGGGATCTGTACCTCTTCCGGGGGCTGCTCTGATGACACCCGCACCGCTTGCTGGCCGGCCAACGCTCCGGTCGCTGATGTGGGCCGCCGGATTCGCCGTCCTGTTCTCGGTTGCAGTACCAGTTGGCCCTCCCGCCCTGCAGGCCCAGACCAACGGAACGCTCATCGGCCGCGTGATCAACGCGTCGACATCAGACGGTGTTGCCGGAGTCGATGTGCGCCTCGATGGTGGTCGCCGGATCGCCACGACCGATTCGACGGGTGAGTACCGGATTCGTGCGGTACCCGCCGGCACACACTCGCTCGAGGTCGTCTGGCCAGGTTTCCGCGCTGCCCGGCGCGTGGACATCGTGGTGCGATCGGACGAGGTGACGCGAGTCGACATCCGTCTCGCCCCGGTAGCCGTTCAGCTCAGCGAGCTTCGAGCCGTCGGGGTGCAGGACCCGGTGCTCGACCCATTCGCCACCGCCACGAGCCAGCGAATCGACGAACAGGATTTTCGCCGCCTGCCGGTCTCGACCCTCGAGGACGCACTGTCGCTTCAGGCTGGAGTGGTCGGCGAGAGCTACCGTGGCGGCCGTATCGGCCAGCAGGCGTTCCTGCTCGACGGCTTCGGCCTGAAAAACCAGCTGGACGCGTCCACCGGCGCAGTGGGCATCCGCATCCCCCCCGACCTGATCACCGAGGCGTCACTGATCACCAACGGATTCTCGGCGCGCTACGGCCAGGCGCTTTCCGGACTGATCAACGTGGTCACACGTGACGGCGGAGAACGGTGGCGCGGGCGAGTCGCGTACGAAACCGACCGGCCGCTGAGCGGGAGCGCCGACCTGGGTCTCGATCGCGTCGTGCTTCAGGGCGATGGTCCGATCGCCGGAGGCGTCACCGCGGTCGGCATCATCGACCTCACCGGCAGGCTCGATGCCGATCCGGTCAATGCGCCCCGGCCCGATGATCCCCTCGACCCGCGTTCGGACCGCCCCGCGCCGCTGCCACACAACAGTGCCGAGACATGGACCGTTGGCGGCAAGCTCACGATTCCGGTGGGCGAACGGGTGGTCGGTCGGATCTTCGGCATCACCACCGCCGACCAGCGCTA
>JACDBX010000065.1 GCA_013694695.1 Gemmatimonadales bacterium
CCCACGTCAACCCGGATCGACCCGAGCGTTCCGCGGAACGCGAGCGCGCGCGGGCCGGTCTGGGTGGGCGCGAGACGCGCGCCGAACAGTGCTGCCGCCCGCGCGATCACGGCGTCGGGCGCCACACTGGTGCGGTGATAGTACTTCACGACGGCGGGAGGTAATCCTGTCCGAGGTGCGTGATCATGTCCTCGCCCATCATCCAGCGAAGCGTGTTCTTGAGCTTGGTGTGCTGGATGAAGAGGTCATGTTCGGGGTAGAGCCCGGGGACGGTCTGCGGGCTCTTGAAGTAGAACGACAGCCACTCCTGCACGCCCGAAAGGCCGGCGCGCTGGCCCAGGTCGAAGAACAGCGCGAGGTCGAGGACCAGCGGGGCGGCAAGGATCGAGTCGCGACAAAGAAAGTCCACCTTGATCTGCATCGGGTAGCCGGCCCAGCCGAAGATGTCGATGTTGTCCCACCCCTCCTTGTTGTCACCACGGGGCGGGTAATAGTTGATCCGCACCTTGTGGTACATCTGCGCATAGAGGTCGGGATACAGTTGCGGCTGCAGGATGTACTCCAGCACGCCGAGCTTCGACTCTTCCTTGGTCTTGAACGATTCGGGGTCGTCGAGCACCTCGCCGTCGCGATTGCCGAGGATGTTCGTGCTGTACCAGCCCGCGACGCCGAGCATGCGCGCCTTGAACATCGGGGCGAGCACGGTCTTGAGCATCGTCTGGCCGGTCTTGAAGTCCTTGCCGCCGATCGCGACCTTGCGGTCCCGTGCTAGCTGCTCAAGCGCCGGGATGTCGCACGACAGGTTGGGCGCGCCATTGGCGAAGGGGACCCCTTCCATGATCGCCGCGTAGGCATACAGCATCGACGGGGCAATCGCGACGTCGTTCGCGTCCATCGCGGCCTCGAAGCTCTCGAGGGTCTGGTGCTGCGGGCCCGGCACGATGAAGATCTCGGTCGACGCGCACCACACGATCACGCAGCGCGCCGCCCCCGAACTCGCCTTGAAATCACGGATGTCCTGGCGCAGCGCCTCGGCGAGGTCGCGCTTGGTCTTCCCCTGCTTGACGTTGGTGCCCACGAGGCGCTTGACATAGTGCTGCTCGAAGACCGCCGGCATCGGCTTGATGGTCTCGAGGAAATCCTTGATCGGAAAAATGTGCTCATGCTTGTCGAAGACGCCGCAGTGGAGGCACGACTCGTATGCGTCGTCGGGCACCGGGTCCCACGCGCCGAAGACGATGTCCTCGAGCGGCGTGATCGGCACGAAATCGCGGATCAGCGGGGTGCGCCCGTCGGTGCGCTTGCCGAGCCGGATGGTCGCGAGCTGGCTCAGGGAGCCGTACGGCTGCGCGAGGCCACGCCGTGCGAGTTCCACACCGGCGATGAAGGTCGAGGCCACCGCACCGAGTCCGACGCAGAGCACTCCGAGTTTTCCGTCTGCCGGCGCAATCGGCCGGGCCGCATTATCAGCCACTCAATGATCCTTTGTTGACGTCGGCGCTCGCGGTCTCCCGGTGAACGTGGGCGAAGCGCTGCGCGACCGTGATGATGGACAAACCTGTCAGGACGACGACGACGGTCGTGAGCACAAGCCCTCGCGGACCGGCGCCGAGCACCAACGTGGGAAGGCCGAGGCCGAGGATTCGCTCAGCGCGCTGGACGATGCCGACCTTGCAATCGAGCCCGAGGCCCTCGGCGCGGGCCCGCATGTACGACACCAGCAGCGCCGCCAGGATCCCGACCATGCAGGCGATCACCGACAGCTCGCGCCACTGGATATCGGGGGTGTACATCAGGTACGCCGCGATCCCGATTAACGACGCGCCGTCGCCGACCCGGTCGAGAGTGGAGTCGTAGAACGCCCCGAAGCGCGATGTCAGGCCACCCTCGCGGGCCACCTGCCCATCGAAGGTGTCTACCATCCCGCTCACCAGCAGCAGCAGCCCGCCGGTCCTGATTGCGCCGAGGCCGAAGGCCAGGGACGACGCCAGGATGAGCAACGCGCCGACGGTGGTGAGGGTGTTCGGGGTGACGCCGGCTCGCAGCAGGACCCGGATGAAGGGGGCCGTGCCACTGATGTACGCCCGCTTCACGACCTCCGGTACCAGTTCCGTCACGCGCCCCCGACCGTGAGGTCGATCATTTCCGCCCCCCGGAAGGAGGTGGCGGACAGGGCGAAAACCTAACGGCCGGTGGGAGTTGGAGCAATTGGACCGCCAAGGTCATAGCGGTACAGCCGGACCTCGGGTGCGCCGTCGATGCCGGTGGCGAGCACCGCCAATCGATCGCCCCGGATGTCCACCGGTACGGAGGCCACACGGTCGACGCCGGGTATCGTGCTCACCAGGCGGTCGCCCTCCCATACCTCCCATAGCGGCCCGGAATCGGTGAGCCGCTCCACCCAGAGCCGGCTCCTGTCGTCGATTGTGAGCGCCCGGATCGCCGCCTTCGCGGCCGGCCGGTTGAATGTCCCGTTGCAGCTCCCCGGGTGCGCCGCCCTGAACCGTTCCAGCGGGGCGAGCCCCTCCGCCCACTCGGCGTCGGTGATGGGCACACCGGGTACTTCCCGGCGAATGCTTCGCAACACTGTCCCAGCACTGTCGACAGTCGACACCACGTAATCGACGCCCTGGACGTGATAGAGGTGGCCATCGGGCGAGGGCTGCCACAACTCGCCGGAGGTGAACGGAGTCGGGAAACTCGACTGGCTGTCACCGGCGGTGCAGAGCACGATGTTCGGCAGAGGGCCACTGCGGGTCGGTGGCACCCAGCGGACGTCGCCGCGTGGGGTGAGGGGGAATCGAGCGAAACCCGGCGCGGCCTCGCCACTGCTGAGGAACGAGAACTGGAAGAGCCACGCCGACGTCGACGTCCCGCTGGCAAAAAAACGGGCGTTGGCGCCGCCGGTGATCGGCACGACGGGCCACGATCCGACCCAGGCTCCGCCGGGGTGGAAGCGCCCGACCCGGGAATTGCCAGGGTCGTAGATCATGAGGTCGCCCGCCCCCCACGCCAATGAGTGAGGATCGGAGAACTGCCCGTCGCCCTTGCCCACTGAGCCGACCGTTCCGCGCATTGTCCCATCATCGCCGTAGTGAGCGACTCGCTTCGCGTCGCGATCGAGGACCCACACCCCGCCCGCCGGGTCGAGCAGGATGCTCCGCACCCCACCGAACTGATCACGGATCACGACCATAGAGTCGAGCACGCCCGGCCCGGCCTCGCCGCTGACGATTACCTCGGGATGGTCGCCCACCTGCGACAGGCGGGTCGTCACGCCCGATGCGTCATCGGGCGCCCTGCCCTCGGGCTCCGGCCGATCGGCGCAGGCCGCAGCCAGCAGGACGAGGACAACCAGTGAACGAGTCACGGAATGCTCAGCGGTAGAGGAGATGGGGCGCGACCCGGCTGCGGTACGCGGCAAGATCGTCCGACCAGGTTGCGACAATGACATCGGGCGCATCTCCGCGCACCAGTGCAGTGCGAAGGGCGGTGCCACCGGCGAGGCGGTCGAATGAACCGCCGATACGAATCTGCGTCGGATGCACCGCCTGGACCGCGGCCAGGAGATGAATCGCGGTTCGCACCGGATCGTAGCGAGTGCGGTCGGTGATATCGAGGCGTATGCCGAGGAGCGACGTCCCGTCGAACTTGGCGTCACCAGATTGTACCGGCGTGAATTGCACTCCGCGGAACGCAACACCAGGGAGCGATGCGCTGCGCACCCGCGCAAGCACCGCGGTGGTATCAAGCCATGGCGCGCCCACCTGGTGGAACGGTGCGTCGCTGCCTCGTCCCACCGAGAGCGCGGTCCCCTCGAAGAGGCAGGTGCCCGGATAATGAAAGAGCGCGTCGAGATCCCGCAGGTTCGGACTGGGCGCGAGGAACGGAAGGCCGGTGGCGCCGAAGGGCATGTCGCGGGTCCATCCCGCGACGGGGATCACTCGGAGGTCGACGGCGAGGTTGAGGTCGGCGCGAGCAAGGCGGGCATGCTCGCCAAGGGTCAGTCCGTGGCGCATCGGAACCGCGAGTCGCCCGACCGCCGACGCGAACGCGGGGTCGAGAACATTTCCCTGGACCACGCCGTTGATCGGATTGGGACGGTCGAGGACGATCACGGGGATCCGGTGCGCACCGGCCGCCTGCATCACCTCGACCGTCGTCGCGAGCCAGGTGTAGTACCGGGCACCGACATCGGGCAGGTCGACCAGTATCACGTCGATGCCCTGCAGCATGGCTGTGGTCGGGGCGCGAGTCTGCCCGTATAGCGAGTAGATTGGAATGTCGGTGTCGCGATAGACCGACGACGCCACTTTTTCACCCGGTGCGGCGGTGGCCTCGAGCCCGTGCTCGGGCCCGAAGAGCGCGACCAGCTCCACTCGGGATTCGCGAAGGCGTGTGATCGCGCTCCGGCCACTGCGGTCCACCGCGTTCACGTTGGTCACGAACCCGACGCGGCGGCCACGGACCAGCGCCATCGAGTCGGTGAGCAGCACGTCAATCCCGGGCCGCACGACGGATTGCGCAAACGGGCCCGGAACCGGTGCCGGTGCCGGGACCGGGGCCGGGGCCGGCGTGGGCCTCGGCGCGCCGGCGCACGCGACGACGAGCGTCGCGCCGCCATACCACCATCTGCGAGCGATCTGCCTGTGAAACTTCATTCGACCTCCGTGCTGGTGCTGTTGCTTGGTGCTGCGGCCTGTTCGCCCGGAACGCCTGAACCGCGAGTCATCGGCCCCCAGCCCACCCGCAACCCACCGCCGGTCGCCGTGGTTCCCGGGGACAGTGTCACCCCGACGCTGGCCCGGCTCACCACGCGGCAGAAAGTGGCGCAGCTTGTGATGCCGTGGTTGCTCGGCGACTACGTCTCGGCCGATGATCCGTCGATGCGCCGTGCGTACCGCTGGGTCGACTCGCTGCAGGTCGGCGGCATCATCATCTCGACCGGCACACCGCTCGACGTGGCGTCGAAGTTGAACGCATTGCAGCGTCGCGCGCCACTCCCGCTCCTGATCTCGGCGGATTTCGAGGGTGGGATCGTGATGCGCATAGCAGCCGGCACGGCGTTCCCGACCCAGATGGGGATCGGCGCCACCGGCCGCACCGAGGATGCATACCAGCTCGGCCGGATCACCGCACTGGAGGGGCGCGCCGTGGGCGTCCACCTGGCGTTCGCCCCGGTGGCAGACGTCAACAGCAACCCGGCCAACCCGATCATCAACACGCGCTCGTTCGGTGCCGACCCGCATGCCGTGGCCCAGCTCGTGGCCGCGACGGTGCGCGGGATGCGCGACGGCGGCATTCTCTCGACCGCGAAACACTTCCCCGGCCACGGCGACACCGAGACCGACTCCCACCTGGCGATGCCGGTGATCACCGCGCCGTGGGCGAGATTCGACTCGCTCGAGCTGGTGCCATTCCGCGCGGCGATCGATGCCGGCGTCGACGCGGTGATGTCAGCCCACATCGCGCTCCCCGCCCTCGACAACGGGTCACGCCTCCCGGGGACGCTCTCCCCGGCGATCCTCACCGGGATCCTTCGTGATTCGCTGCACTTCCAGGGACTGATCACCACTGACGCCCTGGACATGGGCGGGATCGCGAAGGAAGTGAGTGCCGACGAGGCCGTGATCCGAGCGTTCGAGGCGGGCAGCGACCTGCTGCTCATGCCCGCCGACCCCGCCGCAGCGATCACCGCGGTGACCCGCGCGGTCGAAAGCGGGCGGATCTCGATGGCCCGCCTCGATCGGTCGGTGCGCAAGATCCTCGAACTGAAGGCTCGCATGGGACTCTTCGCCCACCGCGACGTCGACCTCAGTGCGGTGTCGGCGGTGGTTGGCAGCACGGAGCACAAGGCGATTGCGCGCGACATCACCGAACGAAGTCTCGTGCTGCTGAAGGACGCCGGCGGCACGGTTGCCGCGCTGCGCGCCTCACCACAACGTGTGGCGCTGGTGACAGTCGGCTCCACAACGCTCGGCACCACGCTCGCGGCTGAGCTCCGTCGAGGTGGGCACACCGTCAGCACTGTGGTCGTTCCCGCCGAGCCGACGGCTCGGGATCTCCTCCGGATCGACTCCATCATCGGGGCGGCGAAGTACACCGTGTTGGCGACCTCGGTGCGCTGGGGGTCGTATCAGGGCACGATCGGGCTGGCCCAGTCGACTGCCGAGCTCCTCACCCGACTCTCGCGTCGGCGCCCGACCGTGCTGGTCTCGTTCGGTTCGCCCTACATCATCTCGCAGGTGCCGACGGCGGGGAGCTACCTGATCGGCTGGTCGAACACGCCGGTGGTGGAGACGGCGGTCGGCGCAGCGCTCACCGGTCGCAACGCGATCACCGGCAAGGCACCGATCCCGATCCCGCCGTCGTGGCCAATCCAGGCGGGCATCGTGATGCCGACGCCGCGGCCATGACGCGCATCGCCTCCTGCGCCGCGTGGGCGGTGGTGGTTGCCACCGCCGCTTGCCAATCCGGGCCGCCATCGACGGCGCCGATCCCGGTCTCAGCGCCACTCGCCGCACGCCTTGCCCCGGCGGTGCGCGCGGTCGATTCGGCGGTCGCGGCTGGCACATTTCCCGGTGCAGTGGTCGCCGTGTCAATCCGCGGGGAGCGGTACGTGTACGGCAGCGGGCGGCTGGGTCAGGACGATCCCACCCGACCCGACGGGCAGACGGTCTACGACATGGCGTCGCTCACCAAGGTCGTCGCCCTGACCACGCTCGCGATGATGGCTGTCGACGAAGGCCGGCTCGACCTCGACGCGCCCGTTGTCCGCTACCTCCCCCGCTTTGCGACGGGATTGGGCGCAAAGGATCGCGTCACCGTGCGCGACCTGCTGCTGCACGACAGTGGGATGCATGCACATCGGCCGCTCTGGCTTCAGGCACGCGGGCGTAGCGGTGCGATCCACGCCGCCCTGATCAGCGATCTCGACACCCTGCCGGGTGCGCGCATGGTGTACTCCGACCTGGGCGCGATCACCCTCGCGACGATCCTTGAATCGGTGTACGGCAAGCGGATTGACAAGCTGTTCGCCGAGCGGGTGGCTCGCCCGCTCTTGCTGCACCGCACCCGATACCTGCCACCCACCAGCTGGCGCGGTGTCATTGCGCCGACCGAACAGGATCCCTGGCGCGGGCGGATGCTGCGCGGCGAGGTGCACGACGAGAACGCCAGTCGCCTGGGCGGCGCCTCGGGACACGCCGGCCTCTTCAGTGATGCTGAGGACGCATTGCGGTTCGGCGAATGGGCGCTGGCGGGTGCCAAGGGCGCTTCGGTGGAGGGTGCCCCGCCTCCGCCGAAGGGGTTCACCACCTGGACAGTCCGGCAGGACCGACCGGTGGGTTCGTCGAGGGGGCTGGGCTGGGACACGCCTTCCGGGATCAGCAGTTCGGGGACGATCATGTCGGCGCGGAGCTTCGGGCACACCGGCTTCACCGGCACCAGCCTCTGGATCGATCCGACCCGCGACGTGGTGATCGTCCTCCTCACCAATCGGGTGCACCCCACCCGCAACACCCCGCAGTTCGGGCAGATCCGCGGGGTGGTGGCCGATGCTGTGATGCGCGCCCTGTTCCCGGATGCCATGCCCCGGTCGGCAACCGGCGGGAACTGAGGGAGCTCCCCGTACGTTTTTCGTCATTGACCCTGCCACCGGGCGGGGCGATTTTGCGGAAGGTTCTTTCTGGAGCACAAGATGAGTGAGACGATTCAGGCGTTGCCCGAGGGATTCGTGCTGACGATCACCGAGCAGGCCGCGGCCGAGGTGCAGAAGTTCATGGGCGCCGACGGCGTGCCGACCGACACGGCCGGGCTCCGGGTGTCTGTGCTGCCCGGCGGGTGCTCGGGCTTCAAGTACTCGCTCAACATCGAGGACCACCCGGTCGAGGACGACATGTCATCGGAGGTCAACGGCGTGCGGGTGTTCGTCGACGCGTTCTCCGCCCAGTACCTCAACGGGATCACGATCGACTACGTCACCGCCATGCAGGGAAGCGGCTTCACGTTCAACAACCCGAACGCCACCGGCGGATGTGGCTGCGGGAGCAGCTTCAACGCGTAGGGCCGCTGGCGGGTCGGTCAGCGACGGCGGGCAGGAGCCGGCACCGATCAACGGTGCCGGTTTTTTGTTTGCCGGTTATCATCACCGTGAAACCCGGCCTGCGCCGTTCCCTCCCTGCCGCCCGAGCTGCCCGTGACCCCGATCGACCTCGCTGTCGTCGTCGCCTACTTCGTCGGCACCCTCGGCATCGGCTTCTGGATGTCCCGCGGCCAGAAGTCGACCAGCGACTACTTCCTCGGCGCCCGCAACCTCCCGGCGTGGACGATCATGCTGTCGATCGTCGCCACCGAGACCTCAGCGGTGACGGTGATCTCGACGCCCGCGATCGGCGCACGCGGCGACCTCACCTTCCTGATCCTGCCGATCGGCTACCTCATCGGGCGGATCGCGGTCGCCACCTGGCTGCTCCCGGGGTACTTCACCGGCGAGCAGGAGACCGCGTACGCGCGCTTCGAGTCGCGGTTCGGCGGCAACACCCGCCGGACGCTCTCGCTCGTGTTCCTCGTAACGCGGTTTCTGGGCGACGGGGTGCGCATCTTTGCCGGGGCGATACCGCTGGCGTTGCTCACCAACTGGAGCGTCCCCGCTGCCATCGTCGCGATGGGCGTGCTCACCATCATCTACACCTATTTCGGCGGCATCAAGGCGGTGATCTGGGCTGATGTGGTGCAGCTCGCCGTGTACATCGCCGGCGGTGTGGCCGCGCTCTGGATCGCCGCGGGGCTCGTTGGCGGGTTCGGTCCGATGCTCGCGATGGCTCAGGAAGCCGACAAGCTGCGGATTTTCGACTGGCGCTTCTCATTGACCGTACCGTACGCGTTCGTGGGTGGGCTGATCGGTGGCGCGATGCTCTCCGCAGCGTCGCACGGCACTGACCACCTGATCGTGCAGCGACTCCTCGCCACCCGTTCGCTGCGCGATGCGCGGATCGCACTGATCGGTTCGGGAGTGCTGGTGATCGCGCAGTTCCTGCTCTTCCTCCTGGTGGGCACCGCGATCTGGGCGGCGCAGCTCGCCCCGGAATCGACACCGTCGAACGAGATCTTCGGACGGTTCGTGCTGGGCTACCTCCCCCAGGGGCTTGCCGGGCTGGTGATCGCCGGCATCCTGGCCGCCGCGATGAGTACGATGTCGTCGTCAATCAACGCCCTCGCGTCGTCGCTCACCCACGACATCTACGCGACGTGGACGGGCGAACGTGATCCCGCCAAGCTGCTCAAGGTCGGGCGCCTCGTGTCGCTGGCGTGGGGCACGCTCCTGGTGCTGGCGGCCCTCGGCTTTTACCGCCTCACCACCGGCAGCGACACGCCGGCAGTGGTGCTCGCGCTGTCGATCGCGTCGGTGACCTACGGCGTGCTGCTCGGTGCATACCTGCTCTCGGGGATGGGAGAGCGGATCCGCGGTGCGCACGTGATCGCGGCGGCCTGCATCACGATGGCGTTCATGGTGGTGACGGTGTTTGCGAAACGAATCGCTGTGGCCGGTGTGCCGGCCCTCGCGTCGCTCGGTGAATTGGCATGGCCGTGGTATGTGCCGCTGGGCACGTCGATCATGATCGTCACCGCGCTCATTGCGTCACGGGTGATTCGCGTGCCGGTCAGCCAATGATCGTGATCGGCGCCGATGTCGGCGGCACGTCGAGTCGGGTGGCCCTCTTCCGCGGTGACACCGAGCGGGCGCGCGCCGAGGGGCGTGGTGGCCCGATGCGGGCGGGCGGCGGCGAGGCGCTCGCCGAGCGGCTCGCGGATCTGGCGCGGCCGCTGCTGCTGCGCGAGGACGGTCCGAGGGCGGATGCCTTCGTCGTGGGTGCGTCGGGGGCGGGTCGCTCGGCCGAGCGCGAGGAACTCAGGGCAGCGATAGAACGCCACCGGCTGGCGTGGAAGGTGATCGTGGTGGGCGACGCCGAGCTCGCGCGCGCCGCAGCATTCAGCGGCGGAGCCGGCGTGCTGGTGATCGCGGGCACCGGCAGCATCGCGATCTCGCGTGACGACGCCGGCACGATGCGGCGGATCGGTGGGCTTGGCTGGCGGATGGGCGACCAGGGATCGGGATACTGGCTCGCCGCGCGCGCGCTCGAGGCCGTCGGGCTGATGCACGACAGCGTTGGCCCGCCCACACGCCTGGCGGAGCGCCTCCCCGCGGCAGCACAGGTGGCGGGCGTCGCGGCGCTGGTGCGCTGGTCGACCACGGCCAGCGCAGCAGATGTGGCCGCGCTCGCGCCGGCAGTGATCGCCTGTGCAGATGAAGGGGATCCCGTGGCGGCCGAGTTGCGCAGCGCCGCGGTGGACGCGCTCGCCGCCCTCGCGACGGCGGCCGGGGGGAGCTCGATGTCCGTTGCGCTCTCAGGCGGCTTGCTGGCGCCGGGGAGACCGCTGCGTGAACGTCTTGCCGAGGCGCTCGAACGTCAGGGAGTCACGGTGGTGCGGAAAGCGGTCGATCCGTGCCGCGGAGCAATTGTTCTGGCAGGGTGAGTACGCAGCTCGGCGTTGAGTCCGTCACGCGGCTCGGTCGTGGGATCCGTCACCCGTCGGCTCGGAAGCCCGCCCATTCGGCACCGTTATGATCCGAGCCTCCTCTGACGGACCCCCCGCACCTCGCCGCCCGACCGGCCATCAGCCATCAGCCATCAGCCATCAGCCGTCCGCAGTCTCTAGTCTCCAGTCTCTCTACTCCCACTCATCCACTGCCACCGGCCTGCCCGTCCGCAGCACCGAGTTCCGGTATCCGTACACGAAGTAGAAGATCAACCCGGCGGCCATCCACCAGCCGAACATCTGGTAGGCGCGCGACGGCAGGCCCGCGATGGTGAAGAGGCAGGCGAGCGCGCCAAGTGGTGCCACCAGCCAGATCATCGGGACGCGGAACGGTCGCTTCAATTCCGGCTGGCGCATCCGCAGCACCAGCACGCCGATGCAGACGAGGAAGAACGCGGCGAGGGTCCCGATGTTGACCAGGTCGTAGATGCTGTTCTCTTCGGCGATCAACGAGCCGATACCCACGACCACGCCGATCAGGATGGTGCTGATGTGCGGGATGCGGGTGCGCGGGTGAATCTTGGTGGACCATCGCGGCAGCAGCCCATCGCGACCCATGCCGAAGAAGATGCGGGTCTGTCCGTACTGGAACACGAGCAGCACGGCTGTCATCGACACCACGGCGCCGGCGGCGACGATCCAGCTTGCGGTAGGCAGTCCGGCGATCTCGAGCGCGCGGGCGAGCGGATCGGCGCCGGCGAGCTGCTGGTATGGCACGAGGCCGGTGGCGACGACCCCGACGATCACGTAGATAAGCGTACAGACGCCAAGCCCACCGAGGATGCCGAGCGGCAGGTTGCGCTGTGGATTCTTCGTCTCCTCGGCGGCGGTACTGATGGCGTCGAAGCCGATGTACGCGAAAAAGACGATTGCTGCGCCCTGGTGGATACCACGGAATCCGTTCGGCGCGAACGGCTTGTAGTTGTCGGGATCGATGTGTCCCGCGCCGACGACCACGAAGAACGCGAGGACGAGGAGCTTGATGATCACCATGACCGCGTTGGCGCGGATACTCTCCTTCACGCCCATCAGCAGCACGATGGTCACTGCCGTGGTGATAGCAAATGCCGGGAGGTTGAGGAGAATGGGGAAGCCGGCGAACTGCGGCGCGGTCTCGGCGAGCGCACGGATCGCGGGGTCGCTGGCGAGGGTCACCTGGAAGTATCCGTGAGTCAGCCAGCCAGGCAGGAAGATGCCCCAACCCGACAACAACGACGTGAAGTATCCGCTCCATGCCACCGCCACGGCCACGTTGCCGATGGCGTATTCCAGCACGAGTGCCCAGCCGATCACCCACGCCATCAGTTCACCCAGCGTGGCGTAGGTGTAGGCGTATGCCGATCCCGCTTGCGGGATCATCGACGCAAGCTCGGCGTAGCAGAGCGCAGCCAGGCCGCAGACGACTCCGAGCAGGATGAACGAGAGAATCAGCGCCGGGCCCGCGCCCGCGCGGATCACTTCGCCACCGGGGCCGGTTTCGCCAGCCGCGGCGGTTCCGAGCGAGGCGAAGATGCCGGCCCCGATTACGGCGCCGATCGCGAGCATGATCAGGTCGCCTGCGCCGAGCGAGCGCACCAGGCCACGGCTGCTTTCTTCGGCGATCGGCTTGCGGGAGAAAAGTCCGGTCATGGTGCTCCCTAGAAGGTGACATCCACGGTGGTCGTGCCGGGCACGGCGGCGCCCGAGGGATCGCGCGCCGGATAGAACCGGTACGCTCGCATCACTTCATCGAACTTCCTGGAGAAACCGCGGTCTGCGATGGGCGGGACGACGGCGATGTCGAGGACGCGTCCCTCGGCCGACACGACGAAGGTGACGGCGACAGTGCGTCCGCGCAACGACTTCGGTGAATCGAGCGGGGGAAGCATCAACTGGCGCGAGACCGGGTCGGTACCGCGCGAGCCCGCTGCAGCGCCACCGCCGGTGCCGCCGCCACTGCCCGCCCCGGTGCCGCTTCCGGTGCCGGTGCCCTGACCGGTACCC
>JACDBX010000150.1 GCA_013694695.1 Gemmatimonadales bacterium
GCGCAGGAGGTCGCGGAGTGTGCTCATGCGGAGGGCGCGGCCAGCGGAAAACGCATCAGGAAGGCAGTCCCCGTTTCAGTCGGTTCAAGAGTGAGCACGCCATCGTGGCCGTCCTCGACAACGCGCCGTGCGAGGGCAAGGCCGATACCCCAGCCGCCCCGCTTGGTGGTGATACCGGGCTCGAAGAGCGTGCGACGCAGCTCGCGCGGCACGCCGGGTCCGTCGTCGCTGACGCGCAAGAGCGCGTCGTTTCCCACGATCATCGCCTGCAGCACGATGGTGCCGCCGCGCCCCTGCAGGGCATCGATAGCATTCTTCACCATCGCCTCGAGCGCCCACTCAAGCAGCACCGGGTCGCCCAGTACGACGGGGCCGGAGCTCGGGGCCCGCACCGAGAGCGTGATCGGGTTCGCGCGGGTCGGCAGGCGGCTGCGATAATAACCCGCCACCCGCTCGGCGAGCGCGCCGAGTCCGACGGGCTCGCGCCGCGCGGGGTTGCCGATGCGCTCGAACCGCTGCGCCACGCGGTGGAGCCTCTCCGCGTCGGCGTCGAGCAGGTCGGCGAGCCTTTCCGGCGGCACGCCGGAATTCCGCACCTGCTCGATCCATCCCTGGAGCGACGTCAGCGGCGTGCCCATTTGGTGCGCCGCCTCGCGCGCCATCGCCACCCAGAGCCGATCGCGCTGCGCGGCGGTGGCGTTGCGGTATGCCACGACCCCCACTCCCACCATCACCAGAAGGGTGAGTGCCTGCAGCGCGCCGAGTGAGAGCAGCAGGCGCGCGTTCGGTGTCGCACCGTAGTGCAGGACATTGCCGACCGATTTCATCGCGATTGGCGTGTTGATCCGGTCGAGTTCGTCAACATACGTGCGAATCCGCGGGTCGGTGAGCTCGGCGGTGAACGGAAGGTTGGCCGCCTCGATGACTCGTCCGGTGGGATCGGTGAGCACCAGCGGTATGCCGAGCTGCCGGACCCGGACACCCAGCGCCAGCAGCGACGTGGTGGCGGCGGTCGGCTCCTCATCGGTCAGTCCCTCGTACACCTCGGCGTAGATCCGGGACATCGTCACCGCTTCGGTCGTGAAGTGGCGCATCACGATCAGGCTCGCGCCGGCGCTCAGGCCCGCGAGCAGCGCGACGAGCAGCACCGCCACGCCAGGTGCGAAGCGGCGAATCCGCTCGCTACGTGCGCGGGGCGAGGCGATCCGTCCCGACATAGGGGACCAGCGCGGCGGGGAGGACGACAGAGCCGTCGCGCTGCTGCCCGTTCTCGAGCAGCGCAACGATCGTTCGGGGGAATGCGACACCCGACGCATTCAGCGTGTGCACGAACTCCGGCTTCGCCCCGGGTTCCGGTCGGAACCGAATCGATGCGCGCCGGGCCTGGAAGTCGGTGAACGTGGATGCGCTGGATGCCTCGAGCCATGTGCCGACCCCACCCGCCCAGACCTCGAGATCGATCGTCGCCGCGCTGGCGAAGCCGACGTCACCGGCGGCCAGGCTCACGGCGCGATACGGAATCTCCAGGCGCTGCAACACCGCCTCGGCGTGCGCAGTGATGAGTTCGTGTTCCCGGGCACTGTCCTCCGGGCGGACCAGTCGCACCAGTTCCACCTTGTCGAATTGGTGCACGCGCACCAGCCCCCGGGTGTCACGACCGTGCGCCCCGGCCTCGCGCCGGAAACATGGTGTCCATGCCACCATCGCGATCGGCAACTGGTCGGCGTCGAGGATCTCGTCGCGGTGGATATTGGTGATCGGCACCTCGGCGGTGGGGATCAGGAAGAACTCCTCGCCTCCCGTTCGATAGAGATCATCCTCGAACTTCGGAAGTTGACCAGTTCCGGTGAGCGATGCGCGGTTGACGAGGTATGGCGGCTGCACCTCGACATAGCCGTGCTCCCCGGTGTGCAGGTCGAGCATGAAGTTCGCGAGGCCGCGCACCAATCGCGCGCCCATGCCGGTGAAGAGCGGGAACCCGGAGCCGGTGAGCTTGGCGCCGCGCGGCAGGTCGAAGAGCCCGAGTTCGGCGCCGATCTCCCAATGCGGCCTCGGCGTGAAGTCGAATGCCGGCGGCTCGCCCCAGGTCCGCAGCACGCGGTTGTCATCGACCGTGCCATCAGGAACGGTGTCGAGGACAAAATTCGGCAGCACCAGCAGGTGGCCGTCGAGCAACGCATCGATGTCGCGCAGGTCAGTCTCCAGCGTGCGCACCGACTCCGCGGAGGCCTTGAGCGTCTCGAGCAATGTGTCAGCGGGGGTACCGGCGCGCTTGTGCCGCGCCACCTCGGCACTCTGCGCGTTGCGCTCCGCCTGCAGCGCCTCGACGCGGGTGACGAGGGCGCGGCGTCGGGTGTCGAGTTCGACCACGCGGTCGAGCTGCGCGAGGGCGTCATCGTCGAGCCGGCGCGCGAGCAATGCCCGCGCGCCGGCGGGATCGCGGCGGATGACGCGAACATCAATCATCGGTCAGGATGTCGGGATGCCGACTTCAAGACCGCGATAGCCGCAGTTGGTGTTCGCGAGCACCTCGAGGCGGACGGTTCGCCGCGCAGCGTCGAAATCGATCACTCGAAGCTTCGCGTACTGGGGCACGCCGAGGAAGCAGACGATGCGCGACCGCGCGGCGAACACGTCCCCCGCCGCAATGTCGAGCGAGTCGGTGACGAGGTACCCGTTGCTCGGCGCCGACTTCAAGTTCGCAAAGCTTTCGTTGCTCCGCTGCAACCCGGGGGGCGTCGACCCGCCATTCAGTCCGAGGCCGGCAAGCGGCACCAGTACCGAACGGCTGCCGACCACCAGGTAGGCGAAATCGAAGCCGGCACTCTGGTCGGTGCGGATGGTGCGGGCCTCGGGAATCGAGTAGGCTGCGGGAATGGTGATGTCGGCTCCGACGAGTGCGCCGAGGGTCACGGTGTCGACCACGTTGTCGATCGACGCCAACGGGAGCTGGTTGTCGTTGCAGGCAGCGAGAGCGAGGAGCGGAACAAACCACGATGCGATGAGCTTCATGCGAGAAGGTTAGGCCACCGGGAGAGGAGCGGCAACCCGTGCTGTTTGCTTGACTTCGGCCTTGTGGAGCGCCTACGTTGGCGCTCCCCGAACTCGCCCGGAGTTGCCACGGATGACCCCCCTTCGCTCAGTCCTCGCCGCCCTTGCCGAACGGCCGGACGTCGCGGGCGCCGCGGTGATGAGCGACGAGGGCCTGGTCATCTCATCCTGCCTCCCCGACGCGCTCGACCCCGACGCCGTTGCAGCGTTCACGGTGAGCGCCCACCGCGCCATCGAGGCGCTCTCGGGGACCGTGAGGCACGGTGCCCTTGACGAGGCCGTGATCTCGTCCGGTAGCGGCGCCATGGTGCTGGTGCGGCTCGGCGCAGGCGCGATCCTCCTCCTGCTCGCCACGCCTGACGGCGACCTGGGTACCCTGCTGCACGAGGTGCGGAGGCATGGTCCGACCCTCGCGGCGCTGACATGACGGCGGCATCCTGATGCATTGGGCAATCCTGCTTGCTGGCGGATCGGGCACGCGCTTCTGGCCGCTATCCTCCCCGAGTCACCCGAAGCAATTGATTCCGCTCGCTGGCCCGCGGTCGAGCGCCGAGGAGGCGATCGATCGCCTCGCCGGCTTCATCCCGCTGGAGCGGATCCTGGTGGTGACAGGCAGAGCGCTGGCGGCCCGGTTGCAGGAACGGCTCCCGGTTCCGGTCGAGAATTACCTGATCGAGCCCCGTGCGGCCTCGACCGGTCCAGCGCTGGTGTGGGCGACCCTCGAGGCAGCGCGCCGGGATCCCGACGCCGCCGTCCTCTCTATGCACGCCGACTGGACGGTGCGGGATACCGCTGCATTCGTGGCGTGCGCCGCGACCGCGCTCGACACGGCTCGTCGGCACGAGCGACTGGTCACGGTGGGCGTAGTCCCCTCCCGCCCGGACACCGGGTTCGGCTACATCGTGCCCGGGTCGCGCCTCGACGCGGCCTCGCGAACCGTCGAGCGATTCGTCGAGAAGCCGGACGCGTCGCTCGCCCTCGACCTCATGGCCAACGGCGCCCTGTGGAACAGCGGTCTCTTTGCGTGGCGGGCCCACGACCTGCGCCGCGAGGTGATGGCGCACACCGATGAGATCTCGCCATACCTGACGCGCATCGACGCCGGCGACGTCGAGGGTTTCTTCGCCGGGGTGCGCGAGGTGTCGATCGATGTCGGCCTCTTCGAGCGGAGCAGCGCCGTGGCGGTCGTGGCCGGCGACTTCGCGTGGGATGACATCGGCACATGGGAGGCACTGGCGCGGGTCAGGCCAAGGGATCGCCGTGGAAACGTGGTTCACGGCGCCGTGACGCTGGTCGATTGCAGCGATTGCATCGTCTGGAACGACGGACCACCCGTGGTGCTGAGTGGTGTGCGCGACCTGGTGGTTGTGCACGCCAACGGCCGCACCCTGGTGCTCGAGCGGAGCGCCGCTGCCAACCTCAAGCTGACACTCGATGCACTCCCCGACCGAGTGCGTGAACTGGAGTAAGATGAAGACGCTGTACCTGCTCGAACCAGAAAACCCCGGAGCGGCGTGGGCTCCCTTCGCTGGCGCCGCGCCGCTGTCTGAACTCCGTGCCGGCGCGTGGCGCTTGCGCGAACGCTGGGAACGTGCACTCGGCGCCAGGACCCGGGGAATCGTCGCGTCGCACGCCGGGGTCGCTCATCCCGGTGCACCGCCGATCATCGATGGCACCACGATCACGGGGCCGGCGTGGGTCGTCGACGTGACGTATGCGCCCCGACTCCCGATGCGCGCCATTGGTGAAGCGCATCGGCTGCTCCACGGGGGACGCGCGGTTGCCTGGCGGCTCGACGCCGGCGAGCGCTGGCAGGGTCCGTTCGACAGCGGAAACGGCAGGGTGATCGAGGGAATCCCGCTTGCGGGGGCGGCCGACCTGGTCACGGCCCTTGAGGAGTTCCTCTTTACCGACACCCTCGCTGGCCTGGAGAGCGGCACCGACCCGATCCCGGCGCATGCCATCGTGCTGGGGAATCCCGGGGCCATCGCGCTGCGAGGGGCGGAGCTCGAGCCGGGCGTGGTGATCGACGTGCGCAAGGGTGCGGTGATCCTTGACGAGGGCGTGACGGTGCGCAGTGGCACCCGACTCGAGGGTCCCCTCTGGGCACATCCGCACACCTGGCTGCTCGGCGGTGCGATGCGCCACCTCAGCGCTGGTCCCCACTGCCGGCTGCATGGCGAGATCAGCACGAGCGTCTTCGCGGGCCATGCCAACAAGAGTCACGACGGGTTTGTCGGTCACTCGGTGATCGGTTCGTGGGTGAACCTGGGCGCCGGGACGATCACGTCGAACCTGAAGAACACGTATGGATCGATCCGGCTTGACCTCGGCTCCGAGCGGATCGAGACGAAGCGCACCAACCTTGGCGCGCTGATCGGAGACCACGCCAAGACCGCAATCGGCACGCTGCTTTCCACCGGCAGCATCATCGGTGCGGGCGCGAACCTCTTCGGCGCGCCACGGGCGCCCCGCAATGTGCCGCCATTCGCGTGGGGCGGCGACGACGACACGCCGCTCCGCGCCGACTCGTTCATCGATGTCGCGAAACGAGTGATGCCGCGGCGTGGGGTGGAGGTTTCGGCGGACACCGAGGCGGCGCTTCGCGCGATGCACCGGCGGCTGACGGAACGGTGACGGCAGCGATCCGGGTGCCGTTCCGCGCCGCCGACCCGTCGGCATCGTTGGTGGTGCTGGGGTCGGGGTCGAAGGGCAACGCATTCGCGATAACGTGCGGCGACGCGCTACTGCTGGTCGATGCCGGGTTTTCATGTCGAGAGGTCGAGCGGCGCCTGGAGCTGGCTGGCCTGGCGCTTTCGGGGCTGGTCGCCATTGCCCTCACCCACGAGCACGGTGATCACGCCAGCGGCGCCACCCGGCTCGCGAGAAAGTGCGGCGTGCCCGTGGTCACGTCGCTCGGGACCTTTCGCGCACTGGCCCGCGGCGGCGACCCGTGCGACTTCATCGCCGTGGGGACCAGGGGCCCGGTCGAGGTCGGACCGTTTCTGATCAGTGCGTGCCCCACTTCACACGATGCGGCCGAGCCGGTGGCGCTCGGCATCACGCTCCCCGACGGCACCGCGATCGGGGTTGCGTACGACCTCGGGCGGCCCACCCAGGCGGTCCGGTGGTTCCTCCGAGAGATGCACTGCCTCGTGCTGGAGGCCAACCACGATGACGCACTCCTCAGAACGAGCGGGTACCCCGTGGTGGTGCAGCAACGCATCGCGGGACCGACCGGCCACCTCTCGAATCACGATGCGATCCGGCTGCTCGACGAGCTCCATCATGCCGCGTTGAATACGGTGGTGCTCGCGCACCTCAGCCAGCGATGCAATCACCCCGACACCGCCCGGCGCGACGTGGCCGGGTGCCTGGAGGCGCTGGGGTTTCGAGGTGAACTGGTGATCGCGCTGCAGGACGGTCCGATGTCACCGATCGCGGTCCGCGGGCCGCTTCAGCGTTCGCTCTTCCGCTAGGCGCGCGCTGCGAATCAGCGCCGCGCGTCCGGATCATCGGGGACGCGCACGCCGTTCGGTCGCGCTGTCGGCGGACCGGTTCGGCGAAGGGTGACCGGCTTGCGGAGGTCGCCGCCCGACAGCGTGAGATTGTTGCCCTTCACCGACAGCTTGTAACGTTCCCACTCACCGCCGATGGCGATCGCGATGCGGTCGCCCGCGACCCGCCAGCGCACCATCTCCTTTCCCCAGCTCGCACTTGAATCGGCACGGATCACCACCTCACGGGGACCATTGCCCACGTCGGCGCCGCCCGCAACGCGCCACGTTCCGGTGATGTCGGTCCCCGTCGACTGTCCGACGAGGGCGATCGGGCTGCCGATGGCGATGGCGATGGCGAGCAGCAGGCGAATGGTCACGACGGGATCTCCAGCTCAGGACGAACGGGCAACGCCCGGTGTGGGCGAGGTGTTCCGTACGTCACTGCTTTTTCGCCAGCGACGAATCGCGGATCGACTTGAACTCCGTGCCGGCCTTCCAGGTCGGCCAGATGGAATCGTTCGCGACGCGCCGGCCGACCTCGAAAATGAGCCCCAGATCGGCGACAGCACCCCGCAGGTCCCAGTTGGCCTTCACTTCGTCCGAGGGCTGGTGGTAATCGCGCTCCGTGTACTCATCCCGCTTCTGCTTGCCGAACCCCTCCGGCTTGCCGATGTACTTCGTGCCCGCGTCCAGGTACATCGCGGGGACGCCCTGCTTGGCGAACTCGAAGTGGTCGGACCGGAAATAGAAGCCCTTCTCCGGCTCGGCGTCGGGCGAGAGGGTGCGCTGCCTGCCACCCGCGACCACGCCGAGGACATCGTCAAGGGTGCTGTTGCCGAGGCCGACCACGGTGATGTCGCTGGTCGGGCCCCACTGGTTCAAGCCGTCGATGTTGAAGTTCGCAACCGTCTTCGTGAGCGGATAAAGGGGATTGCCGACGTAGTACCGCGCGCCGAGGAGTCCCTTCTCCTCCGCCGTGACGGCCAGGAAGATCAGCGTGCGCTTGGGTTTCTCCGCCAGGCCCTGATACCCCCGCGCGAGCTCGAGCAGTGCGGCGACGCCCGTCGCATTGTCCAGCGCGCCGTTGTAGATCGAATCCCCCTCGACGGGTTGGCCGATGCCGAGATGATCCCAGTGTGCCGTGAAGATCACGTACTCATCGCGAAGCGCCGGGTCGGTGCCGGTGATTTTCGCTACGACGTTGCGAGTGTCGACGGTGCGCACCGCATTGTTGATCCGGAACGTCGCGGTCGCGCCGAGCGGGACCGGTGCGAAACCGGGGAGGCGCGCGCTCGCCGCCAGCGCGTCGAAGTCGTGTCCGCTGGCCCGGAAGAGCTCGCGGGCCTTCGCCTCGGTGATCCATGCCTCGACCGCGACGCGACCGGTGTTGCCGTCGCGATGCCGCACGTCCATGGTCTCCGCGCCCCAGCTGCCGGCGACGACGTCCCACGGATAGCCGGCTGGCCCGGTCTGGTGCACGATGATCGCCGCCGCGGCACCGCGGCGTGACGCCTCCTCGTACTTGTAGGTCCAGCGTCCGTAGTACGTCATGGCGTTGCCGCGGAACATCGCGGTGTCGAGCACGGTGGAGTCGCGCGCGTCGCGTACCGGCGGGTCGTTCACCAGGATCACCACGGTCTTGCCGGTGAGGTCGGCACCCTTGAAATCATCCCAGTGGTACTCCGGCGCCTCGACACCGTACCCGACGAACACCATCTCGGAGTTCACCGACTCGACGAGCGCCGCCTCGCGGCGCGTCCCGGCGACATAGTCGGTCCGGTAACGCAGCGGGATCCGCCGCCGACCGACCTGGAACTCGGCCGTGGGATCGGGGGTGAAGCCCACCAGCGCCACCGACTGGGTCCAGGTGCCATCGGGGTTCCCGGGCTCGAGGCCGATACTCTCGAAGGCCGCGGTGAGGTAGCGGACAACCTTGTCCTCGAACGCACTTCCCGGTCCGCGGCCGCCCATCGAATCATCGGAGAGGATTCGCACCGCCTGCAACAGCGAATCGGCGCTGATGGACGGCGCCGGTTCCGGCGGCGGCCCGGGTTCGGCGCAGGCCGCGAGACCCAGCGCGACGACAAGGGAGGCGGCAGGAACGCAGAGGGATCGCATCGGAGGCTCCGGGCTGGTCGGGCGGGATACGCAGGTGTGCTGCAAACATAACGGGCGCCCCCGGAGGGGCGCCCGTTAGGCCATACAGGTCCTCGGGCAGCGCTAGTACATGCCGCCCATGCCGCCACCGCCGCCCATCGGCGCCGACGGCTTGTCGTCCTTGCGCTCGACCACCACGCACTCGGTGGTCAGGAGCAGGCCCGCGATCGACGCCGCATTCTGCAGCGCGGTGCGGGTGACCTTGGTCGGGTCGATGACGCCAGCCGCCATCATGTCCTCGTACACGTCCGTGGCGGCGTTGTATCCGAACGCCTTCTCGGTCGATTCCTTGACCCGGGCCACGACGATCGAACCCTCGACGCCGGCGTTGGCGGCGATGGCACGAATCGGCTCCTCGATCGCACGGCGGATGATGTTGACGCCGATCTTCTCGTCGCCCGTCACGTTCACCTTGTCGAGCGCGCTCTGGCTGCGCAGCAGGGCGACACCGCCACCCGGCACGATGCCTTCCTCGACCGCGGCGCGCGTGGCGTGCAGCGCATCCTCGACGCGGGCCTTCTTCTCCTTCATCTCGGTCTCGGTCGCAGCACCGACGTTGATCACGGCCACGCCGCCGGCAAGCTTCGCCAGCCGCTCCTGCAGCTTCTCGCGATCGTAATCGGACGTGCTCTTGTCGATCGCCGAGCGGATCTCGCCGATGCGTCCCTTGATCGCGTCGGCCTCGCCATTGCCATCGACGATCGTGGTGTTGTCCTTGTCGATCACGATCCGCTTCGCCTGGCCGAGCTCGTTGAGGGTCGCGTTCTCGAGCTTGAAGCCGACCTCCTCGGAGATCACCTGGCCGCCGGTGAGCACCGCGATGTCGCGGAGCATCTCCTTGCGGCGATCACCGAAGCCCGGCGCCTTGACGGCGGCGACCTTGAGCGTGCCGCGGAGCTTGTTGACGACCAGCGTCGCGAGCGCCTCGCCCTCGACATCTTCGGCGATGATCATCAACGGCTTGCCACTCTGTGCCACCTTCTCGAGCACCGGGAGCAGCTCCTTCATCGACGAGATCTTCTTGTCGTGAATGAGGATGTACGGCGACTCCAGCATCGCTTCCATCGCGTCGGGATCGGTGACGAAGTAGGGCGAGAGGTAGCCGCGGTCGAACTGCATGCCGTCGACCGTCTCCAGCGTGGTCTCGAGGCCCTTGGCCTCCTCGACCGTGATCACGCCCTCCTTGCCGACCTTCTCCATCGCCTCGGCGATCAGCTCACCGATCTCGCGATCGTTGTTGGCCGAGATCGTCCCGACTTGCGCGATATCCTTCTTGCCGCTCGTGGGCACCGAGATCGCCTTGAGCTCCGCGACCAGCGCCTCGACGGCCTTGTCGATCCCGCGCTTGAGTTCCATCGGGTTCGAGCCGGCGGTGACGTTCTTCAGCCCCTCGCGGAAGATCGCCTGCGCCAGCACGGTCGCGGTGGTGGTGCCGTCGCCGGCGAGATCGCTCGTCTTGGTCGCGACCTCCTTCACCATCTGCGCACCCATGTTCTCGACCGGATCCGACAGCTCGACTTCCTTCGCCACCGTTACGCCGTCCTTGGTGACGGTCGGCGATCCAAACTTCTTGTCGATCACGACGTTCCGTCCCTTCGGACCGAGCGTCACCTTGACGGCTTCGGCGAGCGCATCGACACCCTTCTTGAGGCGGGCGCGCGCATCGACGTCAAACAACAGTTCCTTCGCAGCCATTGCTTCTATCTCCGTTCAGTCAGTGAGTGTCGGTCAGCCGAGCTTCGCGAGAACATCGGAGGCCTTGATGATCATGACCTCGGTTCCCTCGATCGTGAACGGCGTACCGCTGTATTTGCCGTAAAGCACCTTGTCGCCCTTCTTGAGCTCCATCGGCACTCGCTCGCCCTTCTCGAACCGACCCGGCCCGACCGCGATGATCGTTCCCTGGGTGGGCTTCTCCTTGGCCGTGTCGGGGATGTACAGCCCGCCACGCATCGTCTCGCCATCCTCGCTCGGTTCAATGACAACCCGATCCTCGAGCGGCGTGATGTTGAAAGACTTGTCCGCCATTTCCCTGCAACCTCCGTCCGACGTGATTGATAAGTTGCTGTGTCGCAACAGCTTGGCAGTCTAGCACCGAGACTGCCAACCGGTGACAAAGCTAGACGCCGCGCCGCTGCTGTCAAGCACGGCGTCGGTCTGGTCGGGTACCGGGAAACGCATGTAGGGGCGGGGAGCCCCGATTCTCAGAGGTCGAGCCGGACCTCTGCGCCGCCGTACCGGCTTTCCGCCCCGTAGAACTGCCTTTGGGTCGACAGACCGTCGTGGAACACGATTCCGACGGCGACCCGGTTGCCGCCAAGCGGGCCCAGTTCCACGCCGAGCCGAGCCGTGGTGCTGAGGCGCCAACGGGTCGCGGCGGCGGCTTCGGTGTACACGCCGGCGACGAGCCGACCAGGTGCCCGGCCAATGAATCCGTCGCGGCCCCGGTAGTCGATCGCCAAAGCAGCCATGCCACGGCGCAGGCCGAGATGGTCGATCACGGCGCTCCCCGCCGCGGCGCGAAGTGTGGCCTGCCCTGCCCGCACACCAATCCAGGCCATCACCACCTCGCGGGTCCAATCGACGCGGCGCACCGCAAACCGTTCCGCGTATTCGTCGCCGAGGTGACTCGACTCGTGATAGACCTGAAGGGCGAGGTCGAGGTGGCGCACTCGACCGCTCACGTCGAATCCGACCACCCAGTCGTTGCTGATGAGGGCGCTCTTGGGGTCGCTCAGGGAGAAGCGGGCCTGGGTCGCGACATTGAATCCGATAAGCCACCGGTGCGGGCGCGAGCCCACCAGCAATAGCGGCAGGTTCTCGCCGAGAACGACATCGGCCTCTGTGCCCGTGCCGAAGCGGGAATCGCCCTCGCCCACCGCGACGATCCGGCCGACGAATCCAGTTGCACGGGGCGACGCGACCGGCAGCTCGAATGTGGCAACACCAGCGGGAAGGAAGCGCTGCGCCACGGCGGGTGCGCACCAGGGAAGCGCCATCACGAGAAGCGCGACGCGAACAACCGAAGGCACGCGTGACCGCGTCGGCGCAGCGCAGGCTGCCGCGTGACTGGCGAGGAGCGGCGCGACTATTCCACCACCCTGCGCACCCCGACCCAGCGGCGCAACCACCAGCGCCCATCATCGTCATCTTCGGCGAGCCGGCTCACGCGCACCCCCGTCGAGGCGCTGTGGATGAAGCGGCCCTCGCCGACATAGAGCCCGACGTGCGTGACGCCTCTACCCGGGTCGCCGAAGGTGAGGATGTCGCCGGGGAGGAGCCCGTCGATGTCGCGGCGAATCGCCACGCCGGCGAGTGCCTGGGCGGCCGACGTGCGTGGCAGGCGCACGCCGTGACGGTTGTATGCATACTGGATGAGTCCGCTGCAATCGAACCCCCCCCTGCCATCGCCGGTGCCGCCCCACACATACGGCTGTCCCATTTCCTCCAGCGCGGTGGCGACCACGTTGCCGAGGAGTCGCGCCTTGGCATCGGGGATCCCTGCGGCGCGCAGCCGGTCGGACGTCGCCCCCGGAATCCAGAGGCCGGCGCTCTCGCGACGCGCGTCCGGGGCGCGGGGGGTCGGAGTGCGGTAACCCACGGCGATGCCGACCTCGATCCCATCGCGGCCTTCAATGGTGAGGTGCCGCCAGCGGCCTTCGACCATCGCCCGCAGTGGGCCGGCGACGACCACGGGCATCCGGAGGCCAACCGATCCGGCGTACCAGAGTCGATCCTGCTGCTGGACGCCGAATCCAGCCGCGGCACCGACGAACACGGTCGGGATGAGCCGCGCATCGGCGAAGAGCGTCACGTCAGCCCCCAGCCCGTACAGGTCGCCGCTTGCGGGGCGGCTTCCCGGGAGGACCTGAAAGGCGATGTCGGCACCGAGCGGACCCATGATGTCGCGCTGGAAGGTGAGCTTCCAGCTCGCCTCGCTCGCGCCTGGAAGCACCCGACCAGCGGTGACAAACACACCCTGCTGTGCAGCGAGGGGGGCGGTACACACGCCGATCGTGAGGGCAAGTGCAGCGCGAATCACGGCGCGGCCGGTGGCGGGGTGGGGCGTGATTCGCCGGCGATCAGTTCGTCGATCGCCTCGGGGCGGGGGGCGCCGTCCGGCGTCATCGCAAGCGCCTCCTGCAACTGCGGCGAGCCACGGAGCACCCGTATCCAGACTGCCAGCCCGATGATCGCGCCGGCGAGCCCGCCGGCCGTGGCGATGCCAACGCCGGTCATCGGCGAGACGGTGGGGGCGAAAATCGAGGCAAGGGCGGCGCCGATGGCAGCGGTGACGGTGGCAACGATCGGTGTCACGAGCCATCCGGCAATGCGGACGAGGAGGCGGGCCGCGCGCTTCAGCAGGCCCACCTTGTCAGGTCCGTCGGGCGGTGCGATCGCTGATCAAGGTGGCCAGGGCGAGTGCCGGCAGGACCGCGACGGCGAACGTCGGGACGTTCCATCCCGCGCCCGGGAAGTGCGCCACCGCGGCGAGCGCGCCGACCACACCGGTCAGCACCACGATCATGATCGCCGCCGCACCGATCGACGCGTCGCGGCGCGCATGGTTCGCAACCGTCCATGCGCCCATCCATGCGAGGAAGGCGCTCAGCATCCACCACACCGGGTGGTACCACCAGTTCGATCCGCCACCGACCTCGTGCCAGCGATTTGTGTACACGCCGAGCGGTTGCAGGAGGAGTGGATCGATGACCATGAACACGAGGGCAGCACCGAGCCCGATGCCGGCCGCCGCACTGATGCCGTCGATCCCCCGGACCCGGAGCCAGATGGCCGGGAGGAAGATCGTGGCGGCGAGGCCGATCACGACGATGACCCCGGTGAGCGCGGAGTCGACGACACCCTCGAACGCGCGGTTGATGATTGATACCAGGACAACGCACACCGTCTGCACCACGCCGAGGATCACGGCGCTGCGCACCACACGGGGAATGTCGAGGGATTCAGGGGCATCGTACCGGACCGCAGTGGCCATCTGGCGGATCTCCGTGGGGTTCGCGAATGACGGCGGAAAGTAGCCACAACGCGCGGGTGGAGCCAAGGGCGCGGCTACGCGTCAACTGAACAGGTCAAGCCGTGATGCCGCAATTCTCAGCCCGTGCAGGGTGAGGTCGGCATCGACCGCATCGATGCTGGTGGTGAGCGGGGCGATCAGCGGTGCCAGGCCGCCGGTGGCGATCACGCGGGGCGTCCCGTCCACGGGCCACTCCGCGCGGATCCGCCGCACCATGCCATCGATCGCATCGGCAGTGCCGAAGAGCACGCCCGACCGGATGTGTTCATCGGTGCGGCGCCCGATGGCGCGCTCCGGCGCAATCAACTCAGTGGCCGTGAGCTTGGCGGCGCGCCGGACGAGCTGGTCGGCCGACGTCCGGAGGCCCGGCATGATGGCACCGCCAATGAACCGCCCATCGGCCGTGATGCAGTCGAAGGTCGTGGCGGTGCCGAAGTCCACGACCACACAGCCGCCGGGATGACGCTCGAGCGCGGCGATGACATTCGCGATCCTGTCCGGACCCACCGCCAGCGGCTCGTCGACATCGAGCTCGACACCCAGGTCAGCGGTGGCAGTGATCATCCCGACGCGTGGCGTGATCGCGCTGCGGATCGCGGCAACCAGCGACTGGGTCACCGCCGGCGCCACCGACGCGATGCACGCCGCGCGAATCTCCGCCGGTGAGTGCCCAGCCCGCACCAGGAACGCCTCGAGGGCCACGCCCCATTCATCCGGCGTGCGATCGGGATTGGTCGTGAGCCGCCAGTGCCCGCGCACCTCGTCGCCCTGGATCAGGCCGACGGTGATCTCGGTATTTCCGATGTCGAGCGCGAGCAGCATTTGTCCCCCGTTCATCTAGTGGGCAACCATGAGCCCGCCGAGCACCGTTGCGATCCGTCCGTCTCCGCGCCGGACACGGAGTGCACCTCGGCGCGTGATGCCGTCAATGGTACCCTCGATCGGGGCAATGGCGCGCTGGCCCCGCAGTGCGTCGCGCACACCGAACTCGGCGAGCTCCGCCGGCGTGAGCGGTCCGGCGTCACTTGCCGCCGTCGCGACGGCGAGTGCCACTGGTTCGGCGAGTTCGTCAACCTGCACCGGCCGCACCGCGCTCTCGATGGTTCGCGCTCCCAACCCGGCGGGGACGTCGTTCGACACGTTGACGCCGATCCCGATCGTGATCCATTGACAGGTGTCGCCGCTCCACCGCGCCTCGCAGAGGACGCCCGCCACCTTCCCCCCTTCGAGCAGCAGATCGTTCGGCCACTTCATGCCAAGGGTCGGGAGACCTGGACAGCTGGCCTCGAGCGCACGGGCGAGCGCCAGCCCGACGCGGAGCGAGAGCGCCTCGAGGGCATCGGTACGGGCGGGACGCGCCACCACCGATAGCCAGAGCCCGCCGGGTGCCGATTCCCAGGCGCGGCCGCGGGTGCCCCGCCCCGCCACCTGCCGGTCCGCCTGGATCGTGGTCCCGTGGAGCGCACCTTCTGCCGCCGCCTGATGGGCCGCGTCCATCGTGCTCGGGAGTTCCTCGTGCCGCGAGATCACGACGAGCATGGCGTCAGAGCACCCGCATCGCGAGGAGGACGAACAGCACTCCACCGAATGCGATCCGGTACCACGCGAACGCCACGAACGAGTGACGCTCCACGAACCGGAGGAAGCCACGGATCACCAGCAGCGCGGAGCAGAAGGCGACGGTGAGGCCGACCAGGTACATCGGCGCATCCCCCATCGTGAGCAGGTGCCGGCTCTTGACCAGATCAAGGGTGGCCGCGCCGACGATGGTCGGGATGGCGAGCAGGAACGAGAACTCGGTCGCGGCCGGGCGCGACAAGCCGAATGCGTATCCGCCCAGGATGGTGGCGGCGGCGCGCGATGTGCCGGGAATCATCGCCAGCACCTGTGCCGCGCCCACCGCGAACGCCTGCCTCATCGAGATATCGTGCACCGTGACTGCCGTGATGACCGGGCGCCGCCACTCCAGCAGCAGCATCACGATCCCACCCACGATGAGCGCCGTGGCCACCACCACTGGCGTGAAGAGCGCGGCCTTGATCCAGCCATGCAGGAGCACGCCGATCAGGGCAGCCGGAAGGAATGCCACGACCAGGCGGACGACGAGCATGCGCTCGCGGCCAGGCGAAAGGAAGTGGGTGACGAGCGCGATGAGTGTCGCGCGGTAATGCCAGAGCACGGCGAGGATCGCGCCGAGCTGAATCACGATCATGAACGTGTCAGCGCGCTCGTCGGTGAAGCGGAGCAGCGCACCGGCGACGATCAGGTGACCGGTCGAGGAGATCGGCAGGAATTCGGTGACCCCCTCTACCAGCCCGAGGATCACCGCGATGACCAGGGGGTGGAGGATCACCGCTTTGCACCCGGGCCGCGGAGCACCTGTTCATAGAAGGCCTCGTATTGCGGGACCACCTGGTCGGCAGAGAAACGACCGGCCCGCGCGATCGCGGCCGCGCGCATCGCGGCGTGCGCCGCCGGGTCGCGGAGCAGTGCCATCGCCCTCCGCGCCATCGCCTCGACCGACCCGGGCGGTTCGAGGATGCCGTTGATCCCATCGATGATGACCTCGGGAATCCCACCAATTCGCGACGCGACTACCGGCGTCCCGCATGCCATCGCCTCGAGCGCCGCGAGGCCGAAGGACTCGGTCTGCGATGGCAGGAGGAGAAGGTCGGATGCTGCCAGCAACGGAGCAACGGTGTCGAGTCGGCCCAGGAATCGTACGTCCGCCGCCACGCCCAGTTCCTTCGCCTCGTTCTCGGCGTCCTGCCGATCGGGGCCGTCCCCGACCATCATCAGCGTCGCGGGCATCGCGCGCCGGACTCGCGCGAAGATCCGGATCACGTCCTTCACGCGCTTCACTTCCCGAAAGTTCGAGACGTGCACGAGGAGCTTGTGGTCGTCGGGTGCGAGCATGGCGCGGGGTGTCGCCGTGCCCGGGTGGTACTCGGCAAGATTGACAAAGTTCGGGATCACGGCCAGTTCGCACTTGCCGCACCCGAACGCTCGATAGGTCTCTTCCCGCAGGAATTCCGACACCGCGGTCACGCCGTCGGAGCGCTCGATCGAGAATTTGGTGATCGCGTAGAACGACGCCTCCTGCCCCACGAGCGTGATGTCGGTGCCGTGCAGCGTGGTCACGACCCGCAACTTTCGTTCGGTGAGCATCTCCCGGGCGAGAAACGCCGTGGTGGCGTGGGGAATGGCGTAGTGGACGTGCAGGACATCGAGGCGCTCCTGGAGTGCGACCTCGTACTGTCGCGACGCCAGGGCGAGGGTGTACGGGTAGTGCTCGAAGAGCGGATACCGGCTCATCGAGGTCTCGACCTCGTGGAAGTAGGCACGCTCGACATAACCGCGAAGACGGAATGGCGACTTGTAGGTGATGAAGTGCACCTCGTGGCCGCGCCGGGCGAGTTCGAGGCCCAGCTCCGTCGCCACGGCGCCCGATCCGCCGTATGTCGGGTAACAGGTGATGCCGATTCTCATGTGATGCGCTGCTCCCATGCGGTGATGACCGCGTCTGCAAGGTGCGCCGGCGCACGCGTTGCATCGAGCGTGAGGGCCGGATCAAGCTGGTGACGAAACCACGTTTCCTGCCGCTTCGCGTACTGCCGGGTGGCGATCAACACCGCATCGGCAAGCTGCTCGCGCGGGAGGGTGCCCTGCAGCACCTGCACCGCCTCGCGCACCCCGATGCCGTCCATCCCCGGTCCCGTGACCGGTGCGCCGTCCGCGATCGCCGCCTCTACCTCCTCGACCAGTCCGCGCGTGATCATCTCCTCGGTGCGCTGGCGGATACGTCGGTGGAGGACAGCGCGAGGCACTGTGAGCCGGACCACCCACGGATCGATCACCCCATGCGTGGCCGCGGTGCGCTGCCACCACGAAAGCGGCTGCCCGGTCAGCAGCGCAATCTCGATTGCACGCTGGGCACGGTGTCGCCCCCCCGTTCCGCCGAACCGACGGTCGAGGCGGGACGCCCAGCGGACCAGCGAGGCATGATCCATCCCCGCAGTGATGCCAGCGAGTCCCTCACGCGCCGGGGCGTCCATTGTCGGTTCCACGAAGAGGCCGTCGGTGAGCGCGCGAATGTAGAGTCCGGTGCCCCCCACGACCACAGGCATCCGCCCCGCTGCGCCGATCGACGCGAGCACCGGACCGGCCTCCAGCGCGTACCGACCGGCACTGTACCGTTCGCCCGGCGCCACCACGTCGAGCATGTGGTGCGGCACCCGCTGGCGCTCGCGCGGCGTCGGCTTGGCGGTCGCGATGTCGAGCCCGGTATAGACCTGCCGGGAGTCGGCCGACACCACGTCGAGCGACCACCGTTCGGCCAGCGCCAGCGCGAGCGCCGTCTTCCCGACAGCAGTGGGTCCCACGATGACCAGCGTCCTACCGCCGCCCAAATCGTCGCTCCAGTTCGTCAAGCGGCAGTTGCACGATCGTGGCACGACCGTGCACGTCGTGCGGCGGTAGCTCGCACGCGAACAACCGGGTGAGCAGCTCGCGCATGCTTCGATCGTCGAGGCGGTGACCGGCCTTGACCGCGGCCCGGCAGGCATACGTTGCGGCGAACCGCTCGAGGCCGTTGGCCCAACCGCCGAATCGCCCGCGCGCAAGATCCGCGACCATCTCCCGGAAGCATGCCGTGGCGTCGAATCGCGGGTGGGGGTTCGGCGCCCCGTGGATGGCGACCGTCCTCCCGCCGAACGGCTCCACCTCGAAGCCGACTCGGCGCAGCGCATCCGAATGCGACTCGATGATGTCGAGCTCCTCGTCGGTCAGGTCCACCGTCACCGGCAGGAGGAGTCGCTGCGAATCGCCGCCGCTGGCCCGGAGTTGCGCCAGCACCTCCTCGTACAGCACCCGTTCGTGGGCGGAGTGCTGGTCGACGATCACGAGACCGTCCGGCGATTCGTAGCAGATGTACGTGTCGGCAAGCTGGAACAGCGGGCCGTGCCACGCGGGCGTCGGCGGTGCGCCCGGCAAGAGGTCGGCGACGCGCTCGTCGCCGGCGTCGAGCGGTGCGAACAGGTCGGCGGGGACGTTGGTCGCCACCTCCCAGTGCAGCGGTGGTGGGGCGGCGAGGAGCTGGGCGCGTGGCGTGGCGCCGAGGTGCGCGGCCGCGTCGAGGTGGCTCATCGCGTCACGCAGCGCCTCCTCGAACGCACGCTCCACGTCGAAGCGATTGCGGAACCGTACCTCCAGCTTTGCGGGATGCACGTTGACATCAACGTCGCCGGGATCAACCCCGACATCGAGGAAGAGCGACGGGCGATCGCCCGGGTGGATCGCCGAGCGGTACCCCGCCTCGGCGGCGCGCGCGAGGAAGTGATCGCGGAACGGACGACCGTTGACGAAGAGCTGAACGCGGCGCCCCGTCGGGCGCGCGTCGGCGGGACGCTGCGCGAATCCGTCGACACGCACCGAGCCGATGGCATAGCGCACCGGCACAAGCGTGGCGGCGAGCGTGTTGCCCCAGACCGCGGCGAGCCGCTCGTCGCGGGCCTGGTCGGCGGGAACGGCGAGTCGGGACCGACCATCGATGGTGAGGTCGAATCCGACGCCGGGATGCGAGAGCGCAAGCGTCGATACCGTGTCCCACACCGCGCGCGCCTCGCTCGACGCCGAGCGGAGGAACTTCCGCCTCGCCGGGGTGTTGTAGAAAATTGCGCGCACGGTGACGGTGGTGCCGCGCTGGCGGCTGGCGGGGCGGACATCGTCGATGCGCCCCCCGCTCACGATGACTTCGGTGGCGTCTCCGTCATCGGTCGCCGTCAGGAGCGTGAAGCGAGACACAGACGCGATGGCCGGCAGCGCCTCGCCGCGAAACCCGAAGGTTGCGATGCCGATCAGGTCGGCGGATGCGCGGATCTTGCTCGTGGCGTGACGATCAAGTGCCAGCACCGCGTCGTCGCGGGTCATGCCGTCGGCATCGTCGGCGACTTCGATCAGCGTCTTGCCGCCGTTCTCGGCGGCGATCCGGACATGTCGCGCCCCGGCGTCGAGGGCATTCTCGATCAACTCCTTGACGACCGACGCGGGACGCTCGACCACTTCTCCCGCCGCGATCTGGTTCGCGACTGCGTCCGGAAGGATGGCGATGCGTCGAAGGGTGCCAGCGGGCATCCCGGGAATCTAGCGGGCGACGGGATCGATCGCGGCGAGTGACGCGTCGCCGATCCATCCCCGGCGGCCGTCAGGTGCCTCGATCAGCCACCAGCCCGTGCCACCACGCTGCAACGTCGCCAACGACCATGCGGCAATGTCCCCAAGCACCGGGGCCGACGGATGTGGCGACACGCGCAACTGCGCGCCCGGACGTATCAGCGCGCGTCCAGGCATACCCTGACCGAATCGCAGCAGCACCACCGCGAGGCAGCCGAGCAGCAGTGCTCCCGCCGCCACGGCAGCATTGCGGTGCCTGCCCCGCACCGCCCACATCGCAACGATCCACGCCACGAGGGCCAGCAGCAGCAGTTCATCGCGGCTGGCGGGCACCGTCGGCGCGAGCGCGCGCACATCCGCCGGCACCAATGTTTCCTGCCGCCATGCCTCGCGCAGGATCGGGTCACGAGGGACGAGTGCGAACGCGCGCAACCACGCCGCGGCCGCGCCGACATCGTCGCCGCTCATCGCCCTCGCCGCGCCGACGTTTCGCCACGCCTCTCCGCTTTGCGGGACCTGCCGCGCCAGCGCCTCGAACTCCCTCATTGCGCCGGCAAAGTCACCCGCCCGGTAGCGCGTGACCGCTGATTCACCCTGTGCACCCACGGCCAGCGGGAAGAGAAGCACGACGACGAACATCCGACGCAGCAGCTCCATGACCTTAGGGAGCACACCAGGAACCGGGATCGTTTCCGCCTCGGGGACAATGCCATACCGTCGGCGGATCAGCCCGCCAAGCCAGCCTCCGACCGCCTCGGCGTCGTCTCGCCGAACGCCGCGCCGCCGCAGCGCGCCCGCCACGCGCTCGGGTCCCGCCTCGACCGGCGTTTTCAGGAGGCGGCGCAACTCGACCTCGGGATCCGCGGGATGGTGGACAGCCACCGGCTGCGGACGGCGCGGTCGCCATGCCAGCCCGAGCAACGGCAGGAGGGCGAGAAGGATGATGAGCCACCATGCCTGATCGATGATGCGCGTGGCCACGGGCACGGCCATGCCGCCCTGCACCGCCAGCGCATCGCGGCTCGGTGCAGCCGGCCCGGCGAGCACCGGCAATCCCACTGCCCCAGCAGTCATCACCTGAACGCGCACAGCCGATGGATCGAAGTAGGCATAGCGAACCGGTGGCAACGTCACGACCCCGGCCGAGTCGGCGACCACGGTGTACCGGAAGCGCTTCTCACCGCCCAGCCGGCCAGCCGTTGCCGTCGGCCGCTCGTCGGTGCGCTCGGGATAGACGCGCACGCCCGGTGGCCATGCGACCCCGGGAGCGGGCCATAGCGTGACATTGCCCTCACCGGTGAGGACGAGCTCCACCAGCGTGGGCACGCCCACCCGCAACCCCTCGCTGGGGGTGCTCCAGGTGAGCTGCATCGCTCGCGCGGTGGGTCCGCCGTCGAGTGCACCCGTCATTGATGCGGGGATACCCCGCACCATCAGCGTGACCGGGCGAGAGGACACCGCGCGCCGGTTTTCCGGTGCGAAGTAGGAGCTCGAAGCCGGCACGGAAAAACTGAGCGTGGCCGGTGGCGCCACGATCCGCCCGGCGCCAAGGGGAAACAGTGTCTGGTGCGAGATGAACAGGTCGTAGATCGCCCCGTCGACTACGCGTGCCGCCACGACCACCGGGATGCTCTGCGACTGGACACTCCACAGTCCGCTGAGCGACGGCGCACGCAGGGACGGCAGGCGCCGCAGCCGGTCGCGCAGTTCGCGGCGGAACCAGGTCGCCGTAACGAGTTCGACCTGCTCCCCGATCCACGCAGTGTCGGTGGAAAACCGGGTCACCACGGACACATCGACTCCGCGTGGCGGCGGGAACTGCGGCAGCATCGCGCGGGCGCGCGGTGAGAGCGCGGTGGTGTCCTGCGCCATCAGCGCGGCCAGCAATGCGAGCGCAATCACCAGTCGGGACCGGTGGAAGGTGGGCTGCGCCGTTGCCGCCGCCACTGCGATTGTCGTGTCTCGCGCTCCGCCCGTTCCATCGCGCTGAGCACCTGTTCGGCCTCCGCCTCGCTCATGCCACTCTTCGGCGGAGACTTCGGCGCCTCGGGCGACCCGTCCTTCCCGCCACCGCCCCCGCCGCCGTCACTCGGCGGTGGCGGACGTTGCTGCCGCCTCGCCAGTTCGTAGTTCCACTTGGCGTTCTGGTCAGTTGGATCGAGGAGAAGCGCCGCCTGCAGCGATGCCGTCGCGGCAGTGAGCAGCGAGTCGCGGCGGGTGGAATCCCGGCGGGCGCCGACCAGCAGCGCGGTGCCGAGGTTGTAGAGCGCTCGCTTGCGGAGACCAGGATCGAGCGAGGTCGTGGCGCGCTGCAGTGACCCCACGGCATCGGCGATGTCACCGCGCGCGAGCGCCGCGGTGCCGGCATTGAACCATGACGTGTCGCTCCCCGTTCGCTTGGCGTCGGCGAGAAACGCGGCAAGCGCCCGGGCGGTGTCGCCGCGCTGCAGGTATTGCGACCCCGCGGAGGGCCGTTGCGCCGCGAGTGGACTGACTCCCGCGATCATCATCGCGATCGACGCCAACGCGGCGCTGCGACGGGTGACGGAGTGCAGCAGCAGAAGCGCCGCGGCGAGGAGGGCGAACAGCCATGCCCGGGGCACATACTCTGCCGCCATTCGGTCGCGCGCGGTGGCGCGATGCAGCTGGCTGAGCACCCGCCGCACCTCCCCGGCCGGATCGACCGCGGCTGCCGGGACGAGCACGCCACCGGCGGCGTCGACCACGGCATGCAGCAGGTCGTCACGCCGGACAGTGAGTACCGGCGCGCCCAGTTCGTCGGTCACGAATCCACCGCTGCCATCGGGGATCTGGCTGCCGGCCGGATCGCCGACACCGACAGCGACGAGTGTCACGCCGGCGTCGCGCAACGCCTTCCCCGCCGCTGCGAGCGGCGACGCACCGTCGAACGATTCACCATCCGTGAACACGATCACGGCGCGGTCGCCACCCTCCGCGGCGCGCTCCAGCACTGCCCGGGCCTGGTCGAGCGCCTGGGGAAGGTTGGACCCTCCTTCACTCGCGATGTCGGGATCGAGCGCGTCGAGCTGGAGCAACAGCGCGCTCTGGTCCATCGTGAGCGGCGCGAGGAGATAACCGCGCGCCGCGAACGCCACCAGGCCGAGGCGGTCGCCGACGAGATCCTGCACCAGTCGGCGCGCGATTCCCGTCGCTCGTTCCAGCCGGTTCGGCGGGACATCGGCAGCGAGCATCGATTTCGAGACATCCATCACGAGCACGACGTTGAGGGCCCGCGACTCGGTGGACCGCGACGCCATCCCCCACCGCGGCCCTGCAAGCCCGATCGCCGCCGCGAGCGCCACCAGTGCGAGGATCAGCACCGACCGACGGCCGATCGCGATGGCGTCATTGGCAAGCGCCTGCGACCACGCCGCGGCGGCACGGATGCGTCGGCGGCGTGCGTGCCATGCCAACGCCGCGATAGCAAGCACGATCAATGGCGCGAGATACAGCATCACCGGTGTCGCGATCATCACGGCACCCGCACGACGAGAGTGCCGGCGACCAGCAGTTCCGATGCGAGTAGCAGGAGGCCGAGCCCGATCGGCGCTGCGGTGTGCTCCTCGCGGCGCGCATAACGGGTGACCTCGACAGTGCTGCGCTCGAGGCGGTCGATCTGCTGGAAGATCCGCCCGAGCGCCTCGCTGTCGCGCGCCCGGAAGTACTTCCCGCCGGTGCGCTCGGCGATCTCCGTGAGCAGCGCCTCGTCGATGCGAACTGGCAGCACCTCATAGCGAAAGCCATTGAGCCCCGAACTCGTGGGCACTCGCGCCTCTCCCTCGGTGCCGACACCGATCGAGTACACCTTGATCCCGAACGTCTCCGCGGTCTGGCCCGCAGTGCGCGGGTCGATGATCCCCCGGTTGTTCTCCCCGTCGGAGAGGAGGAGGATGACCTTCTCCTTTCCGGGCACCTTCCTGAGCCTGGCCACCGCAGTGGCGAGACCGGAACCGATCGCCGTGCCGTCTTCGAGCTGCCCGACCTCGAGTGCAGCGATGGCGCCGCCGAGTGCAGCGTGGTCGAGCGTCACGGGGACCTGCGTGAGTGCCTCGCCCGCAAAAACAACGAGTCCGATGCGATCGTTGACGCGCGCGTTCACGAACGCCGTGGCGTGCCGCTTCGCGACCTCGAGCCGGTTCGACGGCGCAAAGTCCTCCGCGAGCATCGAGCTCGAGACGTCGAGCGCGATCACGATCGCGATGCCCTCGCTGCGGACGCTCGCCCGCTCGCCCGGCCGGTATGGGCCGGCAGCCGCAATGATGAACGCCGCGAGCGCCAACCCGCGAAGCACCGGCGGAACCAGCAGCCGCCAGCGACCACGTGCCGCGGCCATGAACGGCGTCGCGTCGCTCACCGTCATGACGGTGGGCGTCATTCGCCGGTGCCGCCACCACCACCACAGCGGGATCGCGAGCAGCAGCAGGAGGATCGCCGGACGCACGAACGCGATCATGTCGTGCCCGGGTCGAGCAGCGCGATTCCCTGGGCAATCAGCTCGTCGCGCTCGGCCTCATGTCCCGGTGAGAATCTCACGGCCTGAATCTGCTCGTGCCATTCGGTCGCACGTGGTGCGTCCGCGAGTGCATGGACGAGATGCTCGAGCACGAGGTCGGATGCGCCAGCCTTGTGCCACTGCCGCAGGCGATCGAGACCAATCACCGGCACGCTGATGGCGGCGGGTGCGGCCGGTACCGGACCTCGGCGTCGGCGCCACCACCACGCAGCCGCAACGAGTCCGGCCGCGACCGGCAGCAGCAGCAGGAACGGCAGCCAGCTCTTGTCGCCGCGCGGGACCCAGGGTCGTGCCGCCTTCGGCATCACCGTGCTGTCGGCCTGGCCGGGAGGCAGCACTGATCCGACCTCGAGCATGATGCGGGCATCGGGGAGGGTGTCGATCCGGCCGTCGGCGCCCACCGTGATCGCACCGGGTATCAGCAGCTCGTTCGTGCCGGGTGCCCAGACGGCAATCGAGTACGCGATCCGCACGCTGTCGCCCTCACGACGCACGTTGGGCGGGCCGAGCAAGGAGACAAGCGTGGAATCGAGGTCGGTGCCAGGCTGCACCACGCTCCCCGGCGGTACCGCGACGCGATGGACGATGGTGAAGGTGTCGCCCACGCTGTGCGGTGCGCCCTGTTGCGATCCCTGCTGCCGAGTCACGGTCAGCGCCGTGCCGGCGCGCGACCGAACGCAGCGCGCAGGGCGCCCAGGTACTCGCCGTCGGTGGTGATGTTCACCTCCTGCACGCCCGACGCCGCGAACACCGCGCTGCGGGCCAGCCGGGCGTCACGAACCGCCTGCTCGGCCCGCTTGCGCGCGCGCGCATCACCGCTGTCGAAGAGCACGGTGGCACCATCCTCGGCACCGGACAGCGTCACCCATCCGCCCGCGGGTACGGCTGTCTCGCGACTGTCATCAAGCGTGATCGCCGTCACCTCGTGTCGCGCCGCGAGGCCGCGAAATCCCACCTCCCAGCCCTCGGCCAGGAAATCGGACAGGATGAGGACGAGGGAACGTCGCTTGAGGAGGGCACCCGCTGCGCGCAGTGCGCCGGCCAGGTCGGTGGCACCGACGTCGGGCTCCATGGCGAACAGCGCGCGCACCACCGCGAACGCATGACGCTGTCCACGGCCCGGTGAGACCACCGGCCCGACGGTGGCGCCGAAGGCAAGCAGGCCGATCCTATCCTGCTGCTGCGCTGCCACGAGCGCCAGCAGCGCCCCCACTTCCACCGCGCGCGCCGCCTTCGACTCGGGATCGCCCACCGCTGTCGAGCGTGATCGGTCGACCACAAGCAGGACGGTGAGCTCGCGGGTCTCGGCGAAGAGCTTGACGTACGGATGACCGGTGCGGGCAAGGAGGTTCCAATCGATGTGGCGGACGTCGTCGCCTTCAGCGTACGGCCGCACGTCGGTGAACTCCATCCCTGTCCCCCGAAACACCGACCGCACCTCCCCGCCGAGCAGCGCGTCGGTGGCGCGACGGCCGCGCAACGCGAGGGTGCGGACCTGCTTCAGCAGCGAAGGCGGGAGGAATCCTGCCATATCACGGCACCGCCACCGCGCCGAGCACCTGGCGGATCACGGAGTCGCTGTCGATTCCCTCCGCCTGTGCATCGAATGTCAGCACGATCCGGTGGCGCAGGACGTCTGGTGCCAGGGCCTGCACATCGGCCGGCGAGACGAAATCACGGCCGCGGAGGAAGGCGTGGGCGCGGGCGGTCTGCGCCAGCGCAATTGAGGCCCGGGGCGAGGCGCCGTAGGCGATCATCGGCGCCAGCGCGCCCAGCCCCACCGCCGCGGGATCCCGCGTCGCGCGGACGAGGTCGACGATGTAGTCGGCGAGCCGCGGGTCAAGGTGCAGGTGCTCGATCTCGGCGCGCGCCGCGAGCACCTGCGCGGGGTCAACCACCTTGGCCACCGGAATCGAGTCGGTGGTGGCGCTCATCCGCAACAGCACCTCGCGTTCCTCGGTGCGCTCCGGATAGCCGACCTTGACCTTGAGCAGGAATCGGTCGAGCTGGGCCTCGGGGAGTGGATAGGTCCCCTCGCTCTCGATCGGGTTCTGGGTGGCGAGCACCAGGAACGGCGAGGGGAGCTGATGCGTGGTGCCGCCGATGGTGACCTGCCGCTCCTGCATCGCCTCGAGCAGCGCCGACTGGACCTTCGCCGGCGCGCGGTTCACCTCGTCGGCGAGGACGATCTGCGCAAAGATCGGCCCGCGGCGCACCGTGAACGCGGCGTGCTGGGCATCGTAGATCATCGTGCCGACCACGTCGGCCGGGAGGAGGTCGGGGGTGAACTGGATGCGTGAGAACGACGCGTCGAGCACATCGGCGAGGGTCCGGACGGTGAGCGTCTTGGCGAGTCCGGGCACGCCCTCGAGAAGGACGTGTCCACCGGTGAGCAGGCCGATGAGGAGGCGCTCGACCATGATGTCCTGCCCCACGATCCGGCGGCTCACCTCGGTGGTCACTTCGGCAACCGGGAATTTCACGCGTCGTCCTCCGTCGTCATGCCGATCGCCTTGTAGATGCGGGCCTCCTCCTGCGGGGTGATCACGCGCCAGCCACCCGACGGGAGGTCGCCGAGGCGCACCGGGCCGTACGAAACGCGCGCAAGTCGCTCGACCTTCCCTCCCATTGCCTCGACCCAGCGCCGCACGATCCGGTTGCGTCCCTCGGTCAGTGTCACCTCGAGCACCGTGCGCCCGTCCCGACCGGGACGGACCCGGACCCGCGATGGAAGCACGGGGCGCTCGTCGACCAGCACGCGACCGCGTGCCTGCTGCTCCAGGGCGGCGCTGTCAACGCCATGCACGAGCGCGATGTAACTGCGCGGAATCCGGTAACGGGGGTGAGTGAGACGATGCACCGCCTCGCCATCGGTGGTGAGGAGGAGCAGGCCGGTCGTGGCAACGTCGAGCCGGCCTACATACGTGAGGCCGGTCGGATTGGGAATCAGGTCGAGAACAGTGCGTCGGCCCTCCTCATCGCTCGCCGTGGTGACCACTCCCATCGGCTTGTGCATCACGATCCAGCGCCTGGCAACGAGGTTGACGACCTTGCGTCCCATGGTCACGCGGGAACGGCCCGGCTCGACCGACATCCCGAGTTCCGCCGGCTTGCCATCGACGCGGATTTTTCCGGCCTTGATGAGCTCCTCCGCCTGGCGCCGGGAGGCCACACCGGCGCGGGCGAGGAAACGCTGCAGTCGCATCGAGGCCATCAGCCCTCTTCCACCGACGCATAGGCGCCATCGTCCGTCGCATCGGGCGCCACCTGGTGGGGCTGGAGCGCAATCGTGAGCTCCTCAGCGCGCGGCAGGTCGGCGAGGTCGTTGAGGCCGAGCAGTTCGAGGAAGAGCGGCGTGGTGCCGTAGAGCAGCGGGCGGCCCAGCCCCTCGCTTCGCCCGACTACCTCGATCAGCCCTCGCTCCTGCAGTGTGCGCAGCACGCCACCGGAATTGACGCCGCGAATCTCCTCGATCTCGGCGCGGCCCACCGGCTGCCGGTAGGCGATGGTCGCTAGCGATTCCAGCGTGGCGGCAGAAAGGCGCGGCTGCCGTTGTGCGGCCTGCGAGCGTTCCACCGCTGCGGCAAAGGATGCACGCGTCAAGACCTGCCACCCGCCGGCCAGCTCCACCACCTCGACGGCGTGGCCGTCGAAGTCGTAGTGCTCGCGAAGCTGGTCGATCGCCGTGCGCACGTCGGCGCCGGACGCATCGGGATCGAGTGCGCCGAGTTCCTCGACGGTGAGCGGACGGCTCGCCGCGAAGAAGACGGCCTCAAGCAGTTGCGACAGCGGGGTCAGCGAACTCACGGGCAATCACCAGGTTTCCGAAGGGAATGTCCTGCAACACCCGGATGGAGCCGCGCTTGGCGAGCTCCAGGATGGCGAGCAGGGTGGACAGGACGTCGACCAGCGTGGGATGGTTTCCCAGTGCCTCGCGCCAGTCGAACTCGTCGCGATCAGCGAGCAGCAACACGATCCGTGCCGTTGCTGATTCGACGTCAAGCGGTCGTGCAACCACACGGTGGAGCACCGGATCGGGAATCCCGGAAATGACCCGCTCGACCGCAATCAGCATGTCGGCCAAGTCGAGCACGATCGGCAGCGGTGGCGGTGCGGCGGCGGGTGGTGGCAGGAATCCGCGAGCATACCGCAGGGCCCGCCGCTCGGCCATGCGACCCAACCGCACCGCGATCTCCTTCACCTGTTGATACTCAAGGAGGCGACGCACCAGTTCCGCGCGCGGGTCCTCCCAGGTGTCATCGTCGAAGCGCCGCGGCAACAGCGTCTGCGCCTTCAGGCGGATCAGCCGACCGGCCATCTCGAGGTAGTCGGCCGCCTGGTTGAGGCCGAGCGAGTGAATCGCGCGCAGGAACTGGTCGGCAATCCGTGACACCTGGATGTTCGCGATGTCGATCTGCTCCTCGCGAACCAGGTGGAGGAGGAGGTCGAGCGGGCCGGTGAATCCATCGAGGTCGACAACGAACGCCCGATCCACAGCGGGCTCCACCTCGACAGCAACCTGCAGCGTCTCCATCACTGGAAGATCATCGCATCGGGGCCCACAGCGTAGGGCGCGGCCACACCGAAGAGCGCGCCGAGCGCCACCCACGCCGGTGTCATCAGCCAGCCGAAGAAGCCGCGACCGAACCAGAGCAGGGCGATCAGGATCACCATGCCGAACCGGTCGAGGGAGCGGTAACGCGCGCCCAACGCGGGCGGGAGGAAGTGGTAGAAAATCCGGGAGCCATCGAGCGGCGGGATCGGAATCAGGTTGAAGACGGCGAGGATCAGGTTGAGGAAGATGCCGTAGGCGAGCATCCGCTGCACCACCGCGAATGTCGGAGTGGCGGAACCACCCAGGGCCTGGTGCAGCATCCCGACGGCAATGAAGAGTGCCGTGGTGATGAGGGCGAGGACCAGGTTGGTTGCGACGCCGGCACTCGACACGATCAGGTCGCCGCGGCGGTAGTGCCGGAAGTTCCGGGGGATGATCGGCACCGGGCGCGCCGCACCGAAGGTGAATGCCCCGCTGGTCGCGAACCACAGCATCGCAGGGACCAGGATGGTCATCACCGGGTCGATGTGCGGAATCGGATTGAGGGTCAGCCGCCCGAGCTTGTACGCGGTATCGTCGCCCTGCCGGAGCGCTGCCCAACCGTGGGCAACCTCGTGCGCCACCACGGCGAAAACAAGCATCGGAAGGGCGAGTAGGAACTCGGTCAGGAGCGAACCTCGCGTGTTCAGGAGCGAACAGGGCGAAACAGGGCGGTAAGGTACCCGGGCAGGCGCGGCTGGGTCAAAGCTCCGCAGTGCCCACCCTTGCCGCAGCCGGGCGTCCAGCCCTATCTTTCAGGGCTAGGGATCGCCGGGGGGCCGGTGGTCGTCACACCAGGATCGAAGGGGAGCACCGTGCCACGTATCAAGTCCGCCAAGAAGCGCATGCGCCAGACGAAAGTTCGCACGGCCCACAACAAGGCCTCGCGCAGCGAGCTACGCACCGCCATCAAGAAGGTGCGCACGGCCACCACGGCCGAGGCCGCCACCGAGGCGTTCGCCACCGCGACCTCCGCGATCGACCGCGCCGGCCGAAAGAACCTGGTTCACCGCAACACCGCTGCCCGCACCAAGAGCCGCCTGGCGAAGATGGTCAACGCCAAGGACTGACCCCGCTCCCAGTCGTGATCGTGAAAAACGGCCGGCTTCGTCACGAAGCCGGCCGTCCTGCGTCCGGGCCCCCGCATCCCGATCAGATCGTCGTCAGCTCGGCCCCGCACTTCTCGCAGTACCATTCCATCGGCAGGTTCATCGCACCGCACTCGCCGCATCGGGTCGTCCGGCTGGCCGCCGTCGCCCGGTCGGCTGCGGGTTCGACCGGCTCCTGTCGCGGCGCGATGTCCACGCCCCGCGCGTTCGGACCCGGCGCATCCGCGGGGGCGGTGAATCGTGCGCTGGCTGCGCGCATCGTGTCGTGTTCTGGTGCCACCGTCGCACTCCGTCGAAACGACAGCGGGCCAGGCTCGTCGCTGGGGTGCAGCGATGGCGGATCGTCGGGTTCGTCGGCGGAGTCCCCATCTGCCGCGCTGGGCGCTGCGGTGTCGACGTCGTCGAAGATCGCCAGCAACGATTCGGTGTCGTCCAGCGCGAATTCGCCGATCCCGATGGCGGGGGGTTCATCGTCGATCGTGCCGCCAAAGCCGGGACCCGACATTTCTGCCTCGCCGTCGTCCCGGGTGTGCTCGTGGAACACGGGCGCATGCTGGGGTACAGTCCCCGCGGTGGCCGAGGTGGCGGTGACGAGCCGGTGCACATCCTCCAGGCCCGATATGCGTTCCGCGACGGCGCCGAGCGAGAGGTCGTAGGTCTCGACATCGCTGGCGTGGCTGGTGCGCTCTGAGTCGTAGCGCCCTTGGTCGTACTCCCCGACCGCGAACCGCAGTTCTGCCTCGGCGAGTGCGTCGCGGGCCGACGTGGCCTGCGCCAGCAGCTCGGCGTGCTCGGCACGATCGTCGGCGAGCTTGGCCGCGATCGTGTCGGCGTGGCCGCGCAACTGGTCGGTGACGCCGTCCAGCCGCTCGCGGTAGTCGGCACGCACCCGCTGGCGCACGGTCTCCGGGATGGTGGAGCCGGCGTCGTCGAGCCGCTCGATCCACCCGCGCAATGCCTCGCGATCAGCGAGCAGTGATTCGACGGCGGTGAGGTCCTGGGGCGTGTCCATGGGCGATCCTGCCGTGAGCAATGAAGGACGTCGTGGGAACGTCAAGGATGACGTGTTGCGGCCCCCAACGGAAGTGCAGCGCGAGGTCAGGCCTCGAAGACGATCCGTCCGCCGACGAGGGTGCGGAGCACGCGGCCGGGGAGCACTTCACCCGCCCACGGGGTGTTACGCGATTTCGACCGGAACCGTCCTGGGTCGACTGTCCACTCCGCGTCGGGATCGAACACCACCACGTCGGCCACCGTCCCGGTGCGAAGCGACCCGCCGGGGAGGTGCCAGAGCCGCGCCGGCGCGCAGCTCATCCGCTCGATCAGCGTGGAAAGCGAGAGCAGGCCCGGGCGGACGAGTTCACGCAGCGCGAGCGACAGTGCCGTCTCGAGGCCGATGATGCCATTCGGTGCGTCGTCGAACTCGCGCTCCTTGGCATCGTAATGGTGAGGCGCGTGGTCGGTCGCGATGCAGTCGATGGTGCCATCGGCAAGGGCGGCCCGAATGGCGTCGCGATCTTCCGCCTCGCGGAGCGGCGGATTCATCTTGGCATTCGTGTCGTACCCCTCGCACCGCTCGTGGGTCAGCGAGAAGTGATGAGGTGCCGCCTCGGCGGTGACGGCCAGCCCCAGCTCCTTTGCGCGCCGGATCAGCGAGACCGAGCCCCGGGTGCTCATGTGACAGAGGTGCACGTGCCCACCGGTGAGGTCGGCAAGGATGCAGTCGCGTGCGACGTGGATCTCCTCGGCGGCTGCCGGGATGCCCTTGAGCCCCAGTCGGAGGGACACCACGCCCTCGTGCATCGCCCCGCCGGACGCGAGCGGCGTGTCCTCGCAATGATCGGCCACCGGGATGCCGAAGGTGCGCGCATACTCCAGCGCGGTGCGCATCAGGTGGCTCGACATCACCGGGTGTCCATCGTCGCTCACCGCCACCGCACCAGCCGCCACCATCTCCCCGAACTCGGCGAGCTGCTCGCCACGCTGGCCCAGCGAGATGCACCCGATGGGGAAGACGCGCGCCAGACCGGCCGCCTCGCCGCGCGACTTGACGAATCCCACCGTGCCCTGATTGTCGACGACCGGGTCGGTGTTGGGCATCGCGCAGATCGACGAGAAGCCGCCGGCCACGGCCGATGCGGCACCGGTGGCGATGGTCTCGCGATCCTCCTGACCCGGCTCTCGCAGGTGCACGTGGACATCGATCAATCCGGGGGCCACCACATGACCCGTGGCATCGATCACGCGGGCACCATCTGGCGTTCCCTGCCCCTGGCCGATTCCGTCAATCACCCCGTCAATGATGACCACGTCGCGGATGTCGTCGAGTTGCTGGGTGGGGTCGATGACCCGACCGCCGCGAAGCACCAGGGGACGTTCCTGCACCTTGTTCACTTGTCGGCTCCGCTCGTTGCCCAGTCGGGGGCGCCACCGGCGAGGAGATAGAGGACGGCCATGCGCACCGCGACGCCGTTGGTGACCTGCGGCAGGATCACCGAGTGCTCGCCGTCGGCGACATCGGAGTCGATCTCGACGCCGCGGTTCATCGGACCCGGGTGCAGGATCAGGAGGTCCTTCGGGGCACGCGTCAGCTTCTCGGTGGTGATCCCGAAGACCCGGTTGTACTCGCGCAGCGACGGGATGAATCCACCCTGCATCCGCTCGAGCTGCAGGCGCAGCACATTGAGCGCATCGGCCCACTGGATCGCTTCCTCGACCCGTCGGAACACTGTCACGCCGAGCGCCTCGATGTCGCGGGGCACGAGGGTCGCCGGACCGCACACGCCCACCTCGGCCCCCATGTGACGCAGCCCCCAGATGTTGCTGCGTGCCACCCGGGAATGGAGCACATCGCCGACGATGCAGACCTTGAGGCCTTCGAGGCTTCCGAAGCGATCGCGCAGCGTGAGCAGGTCGAGCAGGCCCTGGGTGGGATGCTCGTGCTTGCCGTCGCCGGCGTTGATGACGTTGGAGCGGATCCGGTCGCCAAGGAACGATGCGGCGCCCGAGGCGCCGTGGCGAATGACGACCATGTCGATTCGCATCGCCTCGAGGTTGCGCGCCGTGTCGACGAGCGTCTCGCCCTTCGAAACCGACGAACCAGCAGACTGGACATTCACGGTGTCGGCGGAGAGGCGCTTCTCGGCGAACTCGAAGGAGATACGCGTGCGCGTCGACGCCTCGAAGAAGAGGTTGACGATCGTCTTGCCGCGCAGCGCCGGCACCTTCTTGATGGGGCGCTCGCTGACCTCCTTGAACGGCTCGGCGGTATCGAGGATTGCGGTGATCTGCTCACGCGTCAGCCGCTCGAGGCCGACCAGGTCCTTGCCGAGGAGCGACGTCACGACGCGTCTGCCCGCTGCAGGTCGACGGCATCCTCGCCGTCGAGCTCGGCCACCAGCACGTTGACCTGGTCGCCCGGGCCGGTCTCCACCCGCACGCCGATCACGTCGGCCGCGATCGGGAGCTCGCGTCCGCCGCGATCGACGAGCACGGCCAGCAGGATCCGCTGGGGCCGCCCGAAGTCGGCAATCTCGTCGAGCGCCGCGCGCACGGTGCGACCGGTGAAGAGGACATCGTCAACGATGATCACCGTGGCGCCATCGAGATCGGGCGGCAGCCGGGTCTCCCGCACCACGGGGCGGGGACCGATCGCCTGCAGGTCGTCGCGGTAGAGCGTGATGTCGAGGGTGTCGCGGCGAAGCGTGCCGGCGAGGTGTGGCTCGAGGAGTGGAGCGAGGCGCTCGGCGAGCTCGACGCCTCGGCGCTGGATCCCGACCAGCACCGGTGCGGTCGCGTCAGCCGTCTCGGCGACGAGCTCCGATGCCATGCGCGCAAGGACTCGCCCGAGAGCCGGGGCGTCGAGAAGGCGTGAGGGATCTGTCATCGGAGACGGAAGGTAATCGGGACGCCGGTTCAGCGTTCGGAACGCGGGGTCCCGGGCCGCTCGAGTGCCGAAAGGTCGCGGGCGAGGGCGGTCGTGGTCCACAGGTGGAGGCCGATCGGCACGATCCCGTGCGCGGCAAACACCCGTTGGTACACTGCGGCGTCGCGCCGCTGGAACCCGACGTGATCGCCGTCGCTGCCGTCGTGCCGGGTGAAGGTCGGCATGTACGCGACGCCGCCGATCAGGGGCGCCACCTGCGCCGCGGCGCGGCGCAGCACGGGGGCCGTGAGATAGTGGAGCACGTCAGCCACCACCACGAGGTCAAACGGGCCGTCGAGGCCGAGTGTGTCGAGCGACTCGATACTTCCGAGGCGCAGGTTGCGCCGCCGTCCCCAACGTGAGATTGCCCACTCGCTCGAGTCGATGCCGGCGTACCGCGCAGCGGGCCGCAGGCGATGCAGGATGGGCTGCCACCGCCCCTCCCCTGCCCCGACATCGAGCGCGGAGCGTAGCGGGCGGGCGAGAACCTGCTCGGTTGCGGCAAGTGCGAAGTGCACCTCGCGCTGCAGGTCGGCGCGCGTCCCGATGGCGTGGCGGGGGTCGCGGTACCAGCGATCGAAGTACGACTTGTCGTAACGCTTCATCGATCAATGGTAGCGGGCGTCACGGGTGATTGCCCAGCGCGCTGGGGCACCGGCGCGCTCGTCGGCTGCATTGGCGTGTCAGGGCGTCTTCTTGATCGCCCGACGACGAGGAGCGCGCGCTGGCACGGCGTCCAGGATCGCGCGAAGTGCCCGATTCACGTCCACCCCTGTTGGGAAGGCTTCGGCGATGTCCGGATCGAGCACCACCATAACGGTCCCCTTCCCGAACATCTTCGCATACTTGCCCCGCTCGCCACCACTGAAATCGTATTCCGCGCGCATCTCTGCCACGCGACCCGGGCGTGCCGGGCTGGCCTTCGGAGTCTTCTTCATAGGTCTATCGCTCGCGCCGCGTC
>JACDBX010000160.1 GCA_013694695.1 Gemmatimonadales bacterium
CACGCGGCAGGCTCACGCGGCGTTGCAGCGCCAGCTCGCCCGGGCGGAAGCCCGTGCCGCACGCGCCGAGGCGCTCATCGAGCTCCAAAAAAAAGTCGCGGCGCTGTTCGGGGAGACGCTCCCCGAGATCGACGAGCAGCCATGATCCCGATCATCGCGGCCCATCGTCATCTGGGCGTGCGCCGCTGCTGCCGGACCCTCGAGGTGGCGCCCGCCACCTACTATCGCGCCCAGCGGCCCGTCACCGCGCGCGCACCGATCCTGCGTCCGTCGTCGCCGCGCGCGTTGCAGCCGGCCGAACGGGCGGCGGTGCTCGACGTGCTGCATGCCCCGCGGTTCGTCGACCTGGCACCCGCCGCCGTGCATGCCACGCTGCTGGACGACGGCACCTATCTCTGTTCGGTCCGCACGATGTATCGCGTGCTGGGGGGCGGGCGGGAGCGGCGTGCCCAGCGTCGGCATCCGGCCTACGCCAAGCCGGAGTTGCTGGCGACCGCCCCCAACCAGCTCTGGAGCTGGGACATCACCAAGCTGCGTGGGCCCGGGCGCGGCGTGTGGTATGCGCTCTACGTCGTGCTCGATGTGTTCAGTCGCTACGTGGTGGGATGGCGGCTCGCCCCGCGCGAACGCGGGGAGCTGGCGGAGGAGCTGTTCCGCTGGTGCCGAGGGCAGCAAGGCCTGCCGGTCGGTGCGGGCCTCACGATCCATGCCGATCGCGGTGCGCCGATGACCGGCAAACCGGTGAGCGAGCTGCTCGTGGCGCTCGGGATCACGCGCAGTCACTCGCGGCCCCACGTGCCCAACGACAACCCGTACTCCGAACCACAGTTCAAGACGCTCAAGTATCACGCGACCTTCCCGGGACGGTTCGGGAGCCTGGAGGATGCCCAGACGTACTGCCGGGCGTTCTTCCGGTGGTACAACACGATGCACCGGCATAGCGGGCTCGGGATGCACACGCCGCACGACGTGCACACCGGCGCGGCGACGGCGCGGCAGGCCGCCCGCGCCGCGGTGCTGCGCGCGGCCTATGGCCGCCACCCGGAGCGGTTCGTCCACCGCGTGCCGGTCCCACCGACGCTGCCGACGGAGGCCTGGATCAACAAGCCGTCGGCGGCGCTGCTCACGAGCGCAGGACAGTAAAGGTCAGATCATCCGTGTCGCAAAGATGTTGACAGGTTCCGCGACACGCATGAGAACCTCAATTTTTAGGGGGGCCAACAGTGAGCGATAACGCTACGACACGGTTTGAGGTCCGTCAATACGAGGATCGAGTCCAGATCTGCGCCCGCGGACCTAAGATGCGAATTCATGGCCTCATTGGCGTGTTGGTCCTGCTTGGGCTCTCGCCAGAAATGCTCGCTGGCCAGGCGCGAGCGACCCGGGGCGATACGGTGATCGTGACTAACCCAATAGGAGGCCGTTGGGGCAAGGCTTCTACGCTACGCGCCGCAGCCAGCGCCCGCCCCCCTGCCCGATACGACGACTTTGGGAATGTGCTTGCAATTGCGGCGGCTCCTGACGGAGGCGTTTACGTCTTCGACCGCCAAGGACCGGACGGACCCACCCTCAGTCAATTCGATCGGACCGGCAGGTTTGTTCGCTTTGTCGGGCGGTGGGGCGACGGGCCGGGTGAGTACAATGCGACGGTGCCCAAGGCCGACTTGGCAGTTGGATCAGATTCCGTGGTGCACCTGCGAGTGGGTGACCGACTGCTGTGCTACGCCGCGGATGGCAAGGCGATCGGCACTGTGCGCATGAGGTCGAGCTTCATGACGGCTCAGCTTCGGGGTGGGAGCAACCGAGATTTCTACGTGCGAAGCGAGATCGTCGCGGACCGATCTGGTGCCCGCGTCATGGTTGGCCTGCCGTATACGCACTCTCAGTGCGACGGCACATTTGTGGACTCAATCTTTGCCCCAGGTGGCAAGCGGCTGGAAACGCATTTGGTGGATCCCCATCAGCGATATCCGCTTTGGATGGTCCTGCCAACTGGCCGCGTGGTGACGGGTGAATCGTCACGCCTTGGCATTCAGGTCACCTCGCTGAAGTCGCGCCAGGTAATCCAAGCGTGGGTCGGGGAAGCCCCACCGAAGTACCTACCCGCCGAACTTGCCCAGCTCCGCACGATTTGGGATTGGGTGAAAGCTCGGGGATTTCCAACCGTTTCCCCAGGTGTTCCCGACACTAAGCGCATGGTCTATGGCATGACGACGGACTATATGGCGTCGAGGGTATGGCTTTCACGATCGAGCATATCCATCCCCTCGCGCCCGCGTTCCGTGGCATCGCAAGCCCGAGGAGGAAAGAATGAGCGGGCACCGTTGCTGACATACGATGATTTGCCTCGATTCGCGGGTTTCCTGCCGGACGGAACCTACCTTGGCGATGTCGTGCTTCCCGCGAACGTTCGACGCTTGGATGCGTCATTCGGCGTGGGTTTCGTTTGGGCGGTACTGCAGGATGAGGACGGGGTTCACACGGTATCCAGGTTTTTGATCCCGACGAAGTGAGCGCTCTGCCAGGGCCTCGTCCGCCCTCACCACCTAGGATTGACCCATGCGCGCTGTCCGTGAGTCCGTCCTGGTTGCCGACGTCAGTTGGCGCCTGGGCCGGATCAATGAACCCACTGGCGGCGGCCGCCTCGAGTTGGGGGACGGGGCGATCATGCATGGGCTGTCGATGCGCAAGCTGCCGACGGTGGAGGAGTTCCAGCAATTCACCTTCGGCGAGCTGCGGCCCTTCCTCGGGGAGGCGCGCCGTGGAAGGTGAGCAGGAGACACCGCAAGCGATCGACCAGCGGTGGACTGAGGCCTGCGCTGCAGTTGACGAGGTGCGCGAGAAGCTGGAGGAGCTGGAGCGCGCGGGCGGCCGACCGTTCGCGCTTAAACCGAAGCAGCCGGAGCCCGCCCGATGAAGAACAATTCCGACGAATTCCAGAAGAGCCTTCGACGTGCTGCAGCCGAGGTGAAGCGGAAGGCCGACGCGCTCACTGCAATCAAGCGCGCGTCGTTCGCAGAACTCTTTCCCCGGCAATTCATGGAGGCGCAGACGGACTTCTCCGACTTCAATCAGTTGATCGAGGCTTCAGGGCTGAAGGTGGAGACGCAAGATGACTTCAATGGGATGGATCCGGAGGCGTGGGACAAAGCAGTAGCCACGCACACCCGATTCGCGAACTGGACGGAGATGAAGAACGCCGCCGGTGCGGAGTTCATGAAACGAAAGTGGGACCAGGCGTAACTGTCACAATTACGCGCTACCCCCGAGGCTAGCTAGATGGGCGTGTACACCGAGTACGTTGACCAGCATCTGGACCCGACTGCACTGAAGGTTGAGCGCGCAGTCCAGTTGCGTCGCATCTCCGCGGCGAGGGGAGGCCGTGACATTTTGGTCTACGCTGCAGGAACCGCCAGCCAGGAGATCGAGGCGAGTGACTGCTTCTGACAGGCTAGACTCCGCCTGCGCCCCGGTATGAGGGCGTTCAGCCCATTGCCGTACCGAACTCGAATGCGGCCCAGTCTGGGGCATAGGTAGACGATTGCCTCAGTTTCCACGAACCCCTTTGCGCGCACGCGGGCGCGAGGGAACCGATTGGTTCCGCCGTTCCTTCCGCCGTTGGGATCGGCAGGGAGCCTAACACCGACCTCACAAACAGGTCAGGTTGCCCGGTCTAATCGCGTTTTCACGGCTTTTGGCACTGGTTTGTGGGGGTGGGTGTGTCGGCTCCGGAGCAAGAGGTCGCGCGTTCGAATCGCGCCGGGCCCATTCTCAAGACCATATCCGGAACGCGCGACCATATCGCACGCGTGGAGCCCACCCTGCGGGTGGGCTCGCCTTCGGCTCGAATCGCGCCGGGCCCATTCTCAAGACCATATCCGGAACGCGCGACCATATCGCACCCGTGGAGCCCACCCGCTTCGCGGGTGGGCCGGCCTGCGGCTCAGCCCCCTTCCCCCGCCAGAAGCGCCCGACTTCATTCCATGCTGTGCATATTATAATATGCGTAGTTGACAAATACGAAAACCAAAATATACATTGTACCATGCGTACGAAATCTGGAACTCTACCGGTCGAGGTCCGACTCGGCCTCCGCAAGCTTGGGAGCGACATCCGTCGCGCTCGGCTGGCACGGCGCATCCCGATGGCGTTGCTGGCCGACCGGGTCCAAGTCTCCCGGCTGACACTCGGCAAGGTCGAACGGGGAGCGCCCACCGTCGCTGTCGGCACCTACGCCACGGTCCTCTGGGCGCTTGGTATGGGATCACGACTCCGTGACCTCGCTGACCCAGAAACCGACAAAGTGGGACGAGACCTGGAGGAGGACCGCCTCCCGACCCGAGCATTCACCCCGACCTTGGCCACGCGGAGTCCGGCGACCCGCCGAACGAATCGGAGTGAGGAGTCGTGAGCAGCCCTGATGCACTGGTCTATCTCGACACTGCAGAGGCACCACGGCTGGTTGGAAGTTTATGGACCAGCTCGAGGCACGGTCGGGAGTCCGCGTCGTTGGAGTTCGATCCCGATTGGCTGAAGGATCCGATTCATTTCGCGCTCGGGCCAGCAGTGGCACCGGGGCCGGGCCGGTTCGTGACGCCCGAGGGACATAGACTCTTCGGTGCCATTGGTGACTCCGCCCCTGATCGTTGGGGCCGCGGCCTCCTGCTTCAGCGCGAACGCCAGCGCGCAAGGGACGCCAACGAAACGCCACGGGCGTTGCGTGAGTTGGACTATCTACTCGGTGTGGCTGACGGCACCCGGATGGGCGCCCTACGATTCAAGACGACCGTCAACGGCCCCTTCCTGGGTGAATCCGGGTCATCTCAGGTCCCGCCGCTTCTCGAGCTCCCCCATCTCATGCGGGCTGCCATGACCTTGGAGGCCGATGCGGATCACGCGGCGGTGCTCGACGCCCTGCGCGTGCTCCTTGCACCCGGCTCGTCCCTCGGTGGTGCCCGGCCCAAGGCTTCCGTGCGCGACCAATCGGGGCGCCTGTCGATCGCCAAGTTCCCGAAGGCCACCGACACACGAGACGTGGCCCGTTGGGAAGCGGTCATGCTGCGGCTGGCAGACAAGGCCGGAATACCTGTGCCGGAGCATCAGGTGTTTTCAATCGAAAACCGAAGCGTGCTCGTGATGGCCCGATTCGACCGTCGGGGTGAGTCTCGAGTCCCATTCCTTTCCGCGATGAGTCTGCTCACCGCTCGTGACGGTGATGTGAGGAGCTACGTCGAGATTGCCGAGGAGCTCCGGCGTATCGAAGGCCCCGGCCGGGAGGGAGGGCCCGCACTGTGGCGCCGAATCGTGTTCAACATCCTCGCGTCCAATTTCGACGACCATCTCCGAAACCACGCGATTCTGTTTGATGGCGCGTATTGGGCGTTGTCACCAGCCTACGACCTGAATCCTGTTCCCGCATATGAGCAGGGCAGAAAGCTGTCGACTGCAATTCACTTCGACGGCGATCAAACAGCCTCGCTCGAGGTGGCACTTGATGCAGCAAGTGAGTTCGACCTTGACGCACGGAACGCTCGCAACATCATCGGAGAAGTCGCGAAGGCGGTGGCACGCTGGAGGACTGAGGCGTTGGCCACGGGGATCAAGCACGGCGAAATCGAAGAGATGGCGAGCGCATTCGAGCATCCGGAGGCCCACGCCGCTCAGCGACTCTCATCGGCTATCAGCTGATGTCGCCTACGACCACCCCACTTCCTTGCCGGAGACTCCTTTCCTTGAGCGGATGGAGTCATGCCGCGAAACATTACAGCGCCACGCTAGGTTGCGGCCATCGTTCCCCTGCAGACTTGAAGCCGGGTTCCGATACGGCCCACCAAGTCATGAATAACGTCAGCATCGAGGCCTTCATCAATCGTCTTCGATTCAATTTGGTCCAGGACTTGATCCGCCCCGTCAATCATCGCGATTACCCGACCGACCAGTTCTTCGTGTGGCACGCCCGCCGTCCCTGCAAGCTTCTTCCAGTCTGACAATCCAATCTTTCGCACCTCATACTCACGACCAATTCGCATCGCGAGCTTCACCCTGTGAAGCGGCTCCTCGGCATAGGGCAGGAAACTCGTGATGTCGTAGAATGGCGCCAACCGACTCTCACCCGCGGCGGCGTGGAGCAAAGCAAAATTTTTCGCGTGCCCATCAGTCCCAACAATGATCCAGTTGAGCGCTATTGCGCCTAGAAATCGATCCACATCTTCCGATGGCCGGGTAGAATAGTCCCGCAGTAGCTCGATGACGCTTCGAATCCCAGGGCCTCCCTCTGCCTCGTACTTTCCCATGGGCATCATCCCAAGCGCTTGGCAGACATCTTCCTGGTGTATCCTGTGGTAGGTACCCCGAACCAAACGCCTATCGTATCGCTGAACTACAATTGCCGGTTCATCTTCAAATTTCATCACACTGCTTTGAACCGCGCCGAGGTCCAGTGCTCGAGCAAGAGCGAGACACAGATGCTCGTTTTCTGCAAACCCAACAAACTCTCCGGTAGGTGGTTTCAGGATCCTTGTCGTTGGGGTCCGGCCACCCGGGCGACCCCATCTTCCATCCTCCTCCAATAGCGCGATCTTCGGTTGTGCACCCGCCAGACTGAATTGGCCCATCTTCCGAGATCCCGCCCCCAAGCTCCCGCGCTCACGTACTGCCTTCAAGTCTCGCGCAATTTCAGCCTCGGTAAGCCACTCGATCTCGGGCGCCGCCATCGGGTCCGCCAAAATTTTCTCCACCCGCTCCGGTTCGACAAACTGAACCGCGCCCGCGCAATCAGCTCCCATGAATTCGAGCAGTCCCGTCGGGCTCCTGACTGAGACACCAAATTGCCTTGCATACTGTTGAAGCGTCCGCTCATTGTCAGGTAGCAGGCCCCACAAGTACGCATTGATCTTGTCGTGCCCATGCCGTTCTGCAGCGAGCGGCATCGAAAGCGATAGCGGGTACGCACCGGGCGCATTCCGCCACCCCTCATCGTAGATGAACTCAAGTCCTCCGCTCCTTCCGTACACATTCCCGACCAGGACTCCGTTGCAGAGCGCTGTGAGCTTTGGTGGCTTATCGTTCATTCTCATACCCCTGTTTCCTCTCGCTAGGATCGACCCTTCCACCCGCCAGTGCCACGACCTGGTCTAGACTCACCTCTTGGCTGTCCCGGCGATTGTCACGTGTCCCAATCTGAAATCTCAGTCCGAGCGCATTCAGGGCTCTTAGAGCCAGACTCAAGTCCACGCTCCGCTTACCTGACTCCAGGTCGACGACCCATTTCCGACTCGCACCAACCCGTGCAGCAAGTTCCGCCTGCGTGAGCCCCTGCTTCCTTCGCTCCCCTCTGATCAACTGAGCCATCTCGAAAGCCGATCGCAGAAACATTTTGACTCCTTGGTTGCTCTCTCTATTGTCACCGAAAGGTGTCTTTTATAATATGTAACCCATGGGTGTCTTTTATTGTTTGACACCGATAGGTTACATGATACAATTGTAACCGATCGGTGTCAATGGGAGGATGTGGCGTAGTCGGGCGGCTCGCCTTCGGCTTGAATCCGAATCCGCGAGGGGGGCGCTACACGCACCCAGCCGCAAACTCCCGCAACGGAAAGGACCGGCCGCTTGAGCCCGGCAACCTGCGCACCGCCACCGACAAGGCCTTGGGGATGGAACGCACCGAGGTCCGCTCGCTGGCGGCAAACTCACACCTTGGCCACATCTTCGACGACGGCCCCCGACCCACCGGCCTGCGCTACTGCATCAACTCGGCGGCGCTCCGGTTCATTCCGATCGACAAGCTCGAGTCCGAGGGGTACGGCAAGTATCTGGCGCTGTTCAAGCAGGGGAAGTAGCGCCCCTCAGGGGCGAGGCACGTATTCCATGACGAAGAAGACAGCTTATTCCTGGGCTTCCACCGCGTGGATCGTTTAAGGATTCGTTGAAGCGGTGACTGGCCGCGCCCCTGGCTTTGGCCGCACCTGATCCCGCCGGAGCCCGGCAGGCCACCCTTGGGGAAAGCGCGCGAACCGGGCGATCTGGTCCGTCGTGGACCCTCCAATCGGCACGATCGGGTGACGGAACTGGGTGGTGTTGGCAACGCCCGTCGTGATGAACCATGCGGGCGCAGTGAAGAAGGCGAACAACCCATTCGACGCCGTGCTGAGTGTCCCAAGCAACCCGGCAATGTTCACCGCGCCCGCCCTGGAGTTCCAGCCGATTACCCGACCACCCGCAACAGCCGCGCGGTGCACCACTTCAACCCCACGTGCGCCCAGAAACAGGACCGAATCATCGGTGACTGCGAGCAGTTCACCGCCGGAGACCGACCCGTTCACCGGCTCAAACCATCCCCCATACCCTGACTGTTCCGTTTCTTGCGCCGTGGCCAACCACGTGACCGGGCCCGCCGTGCTGTGACAGCCGGACAGCGCGGTGATCAGGACCAGCGCGACCCCCCGGTTAGTGCCGGACATAGGCCGACCCCCAGAAGATCGCATCCATCTCTGCTTCCTGCGACTTGTACGCGGGGGCGAGGGCGCGCATCATCGCCGCCGGGTCGAGCAGGAAGCGTGTCGCCTTGCCGTGATCCTCCTCGGCGAGCCACTCCTGGCGCATCCACTCCAGGTAGTAGCCGCGCGCTTCAAGAAAGAGTTCGAGTGACTTCGGTGGCGCGGGTAACTGATACCGCAGCGTGTATTCGTCGCCGGGCATCGAGGTGACCGCGGCGCTTCGGCTCCGAAAGGTGGCGAGCGCGACCATGTTCTTCCGACCGTCGCGCATCACCACGGTCGGCTCCAGTCGTACCGCAGCCGCTGCGGGAGCGAGGTTCGCCAGCGCGATCCAATCGAGTCGCCAGAGTCCCTGCGTCATCCGCAGGCGGACCCGCGTCGTGCCGTGCTGCACAGGGAGTGGCACGACCTTGGTGTCGGTCGCCAGCGGTCCGGTCTCCCCGACCATGCCGACCGTGATCCACCCACCCTCTGCGTCGGGCACCTGCACCTCGATCCGACCGAGGACCTTTCCGATCCCGGCTACCATCGGCGATTCAATGCCGGCGTCGAGGCGCGCGAGGAGCGGCGCGGCCTCCGTGCCGAGATAGGCCAGTCCCTGATAGAGCACGAAGGTGGAGAGGAGCGACTGCCGCGTGGCGAGGATGAGTCCCTGCTGTCCCGATCGCGTCGGGAAGCTCAGCTCCACGACTTCGCGTGCCGCAAGGTCGGTGGAGTCGGTGGTGGAGAGCCGATACTCGCCATCGAAGTTCCGGACAGCTGGGAGACAATCACCTTCGGCGCCGCGGCACATCACCGGAGCAGTGATCGCGGTGGCGGCGTGGAAGGTCCCGCCGTCGTCCACCACAACGCGACCGTTCTTCGGCCGTGGGACGGCGAGCACGTCCACGTGTCGGACCACGTGGGTCTCGAACGCTTCGTTCTTCATCTGCACATCGAATGTCCGACTCGTCCCCTGCGCGTGCCAGAGGGCGTCGAGATCCGTCGCCTCGAGCGCCGGGGCGATGCTGGCCGAGAAGCCTTCCGCCTGAAGGTGCTGGCCGGTGGAGTCGGCGATGTAGAAGGTCGGGCAGGATCCGAAGCAGGCTTTGGGGTTGGTGAGACAGAAGCCCGCGACCGCGGCCGTGATCCCCGTCATCACAGTCAGCGCGGTCTTGGCGCCTGACCCGCGGACGACGTTGGTCTCGAAGAGTGCGACGGAGGCGACACCGATGGAGAGGAGTCCCTGTTGCAGCGTATCGCGATTGACGCCCAGGAGCGCACCGGTTCCCTGGATCCGGTTGGAGGTGGAATCCACGTTCCACTGCCCGAGGACATACATCGTTCCGTCGCGCAGGTGCGCCTTGAGGAAAGGCGACTTGTGGTCGAGGGTCGCGACGGCACTGGCCGGGACGAGCGTCCGGTTGACCTGTTGGAAGTTGCAGGAGCCAAGGAGCGCAAGTGCGAGTGCGAGTGCGATCAGAGCCGTGAGACGGGCATAAGGCACGGGGCACTCCGGTATGGAGGGTGAGAGAGGATACGTCGCGGGTTGGGCGGCGTCAATTCGCGGCGCTTCGCGAAGGGGACGTCTCCCCCGATATCCGGCCAACGCGGGCGGGCTCGCCTTCGGCTCGAATCGCGCCAGCCTAAACAAAGTGCCTGAATGAGCTCCTGATCGTCTCGATCTCCGCCTTTCCCAGCCCCGCGTTCTCAGCTTCTTGCGGCCAGAACGCAATAGCCTCTTCTACGTCCCGCAGGACTTCGCGCCCGTCTGCGGGGAGGTTGAACTTCGCCCCAACGGCGAGGAGATCCTCCCGCGTGAAGCCGTCATCCTTTCCATTCACCCGCATCTGATGCGTGGCTGCCCACCGTCCGCCGACCGCGTGGATGAGGTCATATGCCGGCGCGAGAGACCACTTGCCGGACGAATCCATTAGGAAAGCAAAGTTCTTGACGTGATCGTCCTGATTCCGGGCAGCGAGATTGAACACCATCCGACGGTACGCCTCCACCAGTGCCGGTGCGCCAAGCTCCATCTGCTGGATCGTGCGGAAATATTGCTCGTAAGTGACCACCTGCCGGATGTTGTAATCAGCGTGGAGCAGGCCACCCAGGCTGTGCATGTGGAGCCGTTCGCTCCCAACTCGATCGAATCGCTTCGTCATGAAATGCGCGTAGTCGCGTTCACGAAGCAGGTGCGTATCGGCCATCGTGATCTTCGCGCGGCGCGCCAGCTTCGAGTAGGCGTATTCGATCCGCCCAAATGGACCGGGCCGGAAATCTTTCGCCAGTTCGTGGCCACCAATGGCAGGGGTCACGCCGTCAAACTTGACGAGCCACGCCTCCTCTCCCTGTTCGGGAACCGCGAAGCCCGACCGTACCCGGTCTCGGGTGGGGTCCCAGAGTATCAGACCCTTCGCGCGCGCTCCACCGGCCGTCGCCCCGACCTGCATGATTTCGGGAATCGCAACGGTGGTGTCGCCCTCGATGACACGGCGCGCTTGATCCACCAGACTGGCGATCTCAAGCGCCTCCTCAGTGAGCTCAGGCGTTCGCATCCGGGTCGGCGGATGAAACTCCAATGCCCCCATGCCGCGCCGACCGACGTAAAGCAATCGCTGCACCGGACTCAGCGATGCATTCGGTCGGCCCTGTTGTTCGAAGTACCGTGCGATGATGGCGTTTCCGAACGCATCTGGAAGACTGTCGGCCAACACACCAGGCAGGCCCATGAATGACTCCGACCTGGCCAATTCGTCGAATGTCTGCGGACCTTTCCGCGACAGTGGGAGATTGATCGGTGAAATCTCAAGCCCTGACGTTCGGAACGGGTTGGCATACTCGAAGACAACCCGTCCCGTCTGAGGCTCCTCCGCAATCGCACCGACTTCGTGCCCCCACAGGTGTACGGTTGCGACCGCCCCACGATCGGGCGAACGCCGCCTAACCGTGTTTGCTGATCTGGGACCCGGCGTTGTCATGTCGCATCGCCTGCCCGCGGCCGGTTGGTGCTATCAGACCCAGCCCCTCCCTCCCCCGCGGTATGCGGGCCGGAACCGCTCGCCCGTTGGCGAACGCGCCCACCGAGGCGCGCCATCTGGATCGGAGAAATCGTCGGGACAGGCAGAAATGCGTCCAGCGCCTCCAAGCGCCCCAGCGCCCTGAGCAACTGGACTACCGTCATCAGCGATGGGCGGCTCTCTCCGGCCTCGGCCCTTCGAGCCGTGCGGTAGCTGACACCGGCTGAGCGCGCGAGCTCCTCGAGGGTACGATTCTGTTGAAGTCGGTAGCGCTCCAGACGCGCCCCGACTTCCTGAACCACCTCACTATCGGTCATACCGTTTACGATTTGCATGGACGTTGCCTCGTCACAATAGGCCTTGAATGGCCACAACTACCATAATACCAGTATAGTGGTCCGGTTATGGACTATAAGGTATCGCAACATAGGCATTCTGACAACGCCGAATAATAGTCCGAATATGGACCATCACATGCATTCGATGCGCCTCGTCGGTCATATATGGCCTATTATGTTGGCTTCACATCTTCGTGAGTCCGCTCGCTTCTTGGGTCAGACGAGATCCGCCTGTTCATCGATGAAGCGGCCAAGGCGGGGCTGGGATTGAGGGGGCGCAATCGCACCGGTGGCATGTCGTAGCCTGCGGCATGTGGGGTCACGGCGGACAGGAAAACCGAAACCGCCCCGCAGGCGTTGTGTTGGCATGAACCCCTACACGCACCCCGGCTCAACCTCCCGCAGGCGAAAGGACCACATCATGAACGGATCCATCCGGCACGCGGCGAAGGCGGCCGCCGTGCTCCTCTCGATGGCCTGTGCGGCCACGCCGCCGGCGCCGGCCCAGGGCAACCCCGCTCGTCCCGCCACCATGGGGTCATTCGTCAAGCCGAGTGATGCAACGCTGAAGAAGATGCTCACGCCGATCCAGTACGCGGTGACGCAGCACGACGCCACCGAGCGGCCGTTCCACAACGAGTTCTGGGACAACCACGCCGCCGGCATCTATGTCGACGTGGTGTCGGGCGAGGCGCTGTTCAGCTCCGTTGACAAGTACGAGTCGCACACCGGCTGGCCGTCGTTCACGCGGCCGCTCGAGCCCGGCAACCTGCGCACCGCCAACGACAAGGCCTTGGGGATGGACCGCACCGAGGTCCGCTCGCTGGCAGCAAACTCACACCTGGGCCACATCTTCGACGACGGGCCCCGACCCACCGGCCTGCGCTACTGCATCAACTCGGCGGCACTCCGATTCATTCCGGTCGCGAAGCTCCAGGCCGAGGGGTACGGCAAGTACCTGCCGCTGTTCAAGAAGGGGGCGTAGCGCGCCTCAGCGGAGCGCCAGGCCCATAAGCCACGCGATAGGTAACGCGCCGCGGAGCCCTTGCTCCGATGTCCGATCTGGGTCAATGGGGAGCCAGAAAGTATCCAACTCCTCGTCCACCGGCCTCGTTGCGTGCGAGTATCCGCCGTGCGACCAGATCGGTGATGTCACGCAGCGCCGTGTCCGGCGAAGTCGACGTCATCCGTGCCCACTTGGACGAGGTCATTTTTCCTTCAAATCCACTCAACATCCGGTCGATGACCTTGCGTTGCCGGTCATTGAGCGGCTGGTCTCGAAGCGCCTCCCAATACCGTGCTTTGCGCAACACACCTTCCAGCGTTGTATCCGCCCCCGCGATCGCCCGATCCAGGCAATTCAGGAACCACTCCAGCCAATCCGTAACATCCAACTGCCCTCGCTGCGTTGCCTCCAGCACATCGTAGTAGTTTTTCCGCTCCAGGCGAATCTGCGCAGACATGCTATAGAAGCGTTGTGTACTTTCCTCCGACCGAGCCAGCGCCATGTCCGCAATGGCACGCGCAATCCTCCCGTTGCCATCATCAAATGGATGGATCGTGACAAACCACAGATGTGCGAGCGCAGCTTTGATAACTGGGTCGATTTCTGCCTTGTCGGCGAACCATCGAAGGAACGCTTTCATCTCGACGGTCAAGCGCTCGGCCGCGGGTGCTTCATAGTGAACACGCTCCTTTCCCATTGGGCCTGAGACCACCTGCATCGGCCCTGAAGCGTCGTCGCGCCAGGCACCGACGATGAGCTTGTTGATGCCGCTTCGCCCGGTTGGAAAGAGTGCAGCGTGCCATCCGGACAGCCTTTCTTCGGTGAGGGGCGTGTCGTACCTCTGTGTGGCATCAAGCATCATTTCCACGACGCCGTCAACGTGACGATCCTTGGGGGCTAGCGCACCGATATCCATTCCAAGCCTGCGTGCAATCGAAGAGCGTACCTGCTCCTGGTCCAGCTTTTCACCCTCGATCTCGCTGGACTTGAGAACATCCTGTGTCAGGGTGAGGAGCACCGCCTCAGCGCGCATCGGGAAGCCCAAGGCTTCCATGCGTCCAACGAGGCGCCCTTGCCGATGACGCACTTCAGCCAGGCGCTGAGCGAGCGCACCCTCATCCCATCGAAAGTTTGGCCAGGTCGTCAGTTCGTGAATGTAGGTCATCTTTCTCCGCACCTCCTGCGGACATTATGGCCTATAATCCCCGCAAAGGCAATAGCTATCACCGCATGTTTTGCGGTGATTAGGCCAGGTAATCGCCGCATGATAAGCGTCGGCGTGGAGCCCACCCGCTTCGCGGGCGGGCTCGCCTCCGGCTCGATCACGACGGACCGACAAACCGCCACCATTGCAACCACCGCTCCGCACCGACGTGACGAAACGGGGCGATCAGTTGCGGCGAGGGCCTGGCAGCGGACGAAGCGGCTAGGGGGGCGCCGGTTCCCCGCGCCACCGTAGATTGGGTCTACCCTGGAGGATCCAATGTCGACTCATCCTGCCCGATCCTGCGAGTCCCGCGTGGCGGCATTGCTCGCCATCATTCAGCTGGCCGCGGCTCCGCTCGCGGCACAGGCGGGACAGATGGGGCCGGTCGGCGGCCGCTACGCGAGGCAGGCCATCATGCGCTGATCGGCAGCCGCGACCGGATGGGAGAGGCCGCCATTCTCCTTGTCGCCAGGCCGGGGCAGTCGCCAATTCGGTTGGTCGGCGCCGCCTGGGCGCCCACCGGGGCGGTTAGCAAATCGGGATCCGGCGGGAGGGTTTACCGGCGCGGCGGGACCTTGCATTTGGTCTCGGTCTTGCTAGCTCGTGGGCGGGCGGCATACTCGCCGGGCGGACCACCGGTTGGGCCGGCTGTGCCCTACTCTCCCTCCAGACGTGGGTTGCCGGTGCCGATCTCTACAACTCGCCAGCATTGCAACCATCCATGAACTACCGTCCGGAACTCGATGGCCTGCGGGCAATCGCGGTCATCCCGGTCATGTTGTTCCACGCCGGCATGTGGCCCGGCGGGTTCGTCGGCGTAGACGTGTTTTTCGTGATCAGCGGCTACCTGATTACCGGCATCCTGGTGTCGCAGGACGCGGAGGGAGGCATACGACTCTCACAGTTCTACGAGCGACGCGCCAGGCGAATCCTCCCGGCGCTCTTCGTCGTCTCGCTGGCTTGCCTGCCTCTCGCTTGGTGGTTGCTGCTTCCCGGAGAGTTCGTCGAGTGGAGCCGCAGTCTCGTGAGCGTGGCGACATTCAGCTCCAATATCCATTTCTGGCAACAAACCGGGTACTTCTCGACTGCAGCGGAGCTGAAGCCTTTGCTCCACACCTGGAGCTTAGCCATCGAAGAGCAGTTCTACTTGTTCTACCCGGTATGCCTCATGCTCGTATGGCGTTTCGGCCGACGGTATCTCTCACTCCTCCTGTGGGTGGGAATGGTGCTCAGTCTGGGCCTCTCCATCGCGCTGGTGGGCAGCAGGCCGAGCGCAGCGTTCTTTCTGCTTCCCACTCGCGCCTGGGAGCTGCTGGTCGGCGCGCTCATCGCACACCGGGAACTCACAGGCCACAGCCACGGAGAAAATCGCCGTCCCTGCGCGGGAAATCGCGCGGGCGCCATCGGATTCGCCGGCTTGGCATTGATTGTCTTCGCCATGATGTGGTTCGACGAACGCACCCAGTTTCCGGGAGTTTCGGCGACAATCCCCGTGCTTGGCACGGCCCTGGTGATCGTCGGCGCGGCACCGACCAACCATGCAGGTCGGTTTCTCTCGGTCAGGCCACTCGTCGGGATGGGATTGATCAGTTACGGGGCGTACCTCTGGCACCAGCCGCTTCTGGCATTCGCGAGAATCTGGAGCATCGTTGAGCCGGCCACATGGCTGCTGCTCTCCCTGCTGGCCCTCAGCACCCTACTCGCGTATCTCAGCTGGAAGTTGATCGAGGTACCCGTACGTCATGGCGCGTGGAGCAGTCGCCGGCTTGTCTATGCAGGCGCCGGGATCGGGTCGGTCACCCTGATCGCCATCGGCGCGGTGGGGTCACTGATGGACGGCTTTCCGGCTCGGTTCGAACTGCCCGCGAGCGTCGTTGCCTCATTCGATTCGTCCAGTCCGGCGGACGTCTGCTTCGGGAAGCCGTTCTGGGAGCCGGACGCGAAGTGGACCTGTGCCTTGGGCGATGTCAACCTGAAACCTTCCGTGCTCGTCGTGGGGGATTCCCATGCGCGGGCGCTCTTCCCGGCGTTTGACGTTGCGCTGCGTCAGGTAGGCGTCGGTGGAACGTTCGCGGCCGCATCGGCGTGTCCACCGCTCCTGGACGTCACCGTTTTCCAGAATCGCTTTCCCTGGGAGGGGGACTGCCGCGACAGGAATCGCGCGGTTTGGGAGCACGCCCGGGGCGCTCAGATTCGTCTGGTGTTTCTCGTGGCACGGTGGCCACTCTACAGCGACCCTGGATACGATGGTGACCTCCTGACGCCGGTTGGTCGTCAGCCGTATTCCCCGCGTTCACTGCTGGAGTCCCGGGCGACCATTGCGCAATCCTTGGTGAGCACCGCGGAGTCGTACCGTCAGAGTGGTGCCCAGGTCGTGATCGTCGGGGATGTCCCGCAACAGCCCGTTGATGTACGCAGGGCGTACTATCGGGCCTTCCGAGTCACCGGACGCACGGTTGACATCGCCCTGCGACAGTCCTCGATTCCTACGAGCCAGCATCTGCAGCTGCAATCGTTCATGACGAACGCCGTTGAATCCGCGAGGACCGCGCAAGGACTCTCGCTGCTTTCGCTCGACCCGGTGCTGTGCGATGCAGACGTCTGCGCTATGGGCACTTCGGAGGGCGCGTACTACTTTGACGACAATCACCTGACCCGAGTGGGCGCGATCCGTATCGTGCCGGCCATCGTTCGCATGCTGCAGGAGCATCTAGTGGTCGCTCGCTGAGCGCCTGGGATCGCCCGATCGGTCGACTTGCCGTCCGGTAAAAATCAGCGCAATGAGAGAAGGAGAGCCGTCATGCCGAAAAGGCACGTTCCCCTGTTTCCCGCGCCTGCCAAACTGCATACCTCCACCTCGAGCAATTACATTTTCAGGATTCGCCCCTCGTCCGAAACCCTATGAAGGAGACTCGATGCCCGTTCGTCCATCAGCCACCATCATCGCCGCCCTTGCCATCGCAATCCTGCCCACCGTGGCATCGGCCCAGGCCGCGCCGCGATTCGTACCCAGCGGCCGCGGGACCAGCGAGATCACCGTGGCGATGCCCGAGGGCACGCCCGATTCGGTGACGCCCCCCAAGATCCGTGTCGATCATGGACAGCCCCACCTTCGCGGCCGCACGCTGCACACCGACAGCCTGGTTCCATTCGACAAGGTCTGGCGCACCGGCGCCAATGCAACCACGACGCTCACCACCGATCTCGCTCTCATGATCGGCGGCGTGAAGCTTCCGGCTGGTCGTTACGCGTTGCTCACGATTCCATCAGCTGGCACCTGGAAGCTCATCATCCAGAAGGACGCCGGAGAGATGGCGGGCGCGTACGACGCGGCGGCCGACCTCGCACGCGTTGACCTGGTGCGGCGCGAGCTGGCGACGCCGGTGGAGAGCCTTTCCATGTGGCTGATTCCGTCCACCAAGCCGGGGGTGCTCGGCGGGGAGCTGCGCCTGGTGTGGGGGAACACCGAACTCTCGACCCCGTTCACCGCCGTGCGCTGAGGGTTGGTGCGGCACGACCTGGTTCCCGGATCCCCGAACGCGTGCAATCCATGCCTGATCGATCAGGCCGGTGATCGTCGGGTCTCGCCCCGCCGCCTTCGGGCGAGCTGGAGCCCGACCACGGCGACCACCAGGGCTGCGAAGGTGATGACCAGCGCCGCACCCCGCCGTTCCATCATTTGATACAGTGCGCCATGCACGACGGTCAGTGCCAGCAGGGGATACGCCCACCGCTGAATCCCGCGCCAGCGGGAGACGCCCAACGATCGCAAGGCTCTGTCATTGGAGATGGCGCTCAGCAGGACCAGCAGGAACACCGCAGCCAATCCGGCATAGTTCGCCGCACCGAAGAGGTCGGCGCGCAGCCCGAGGAGTCGAGGACTATCGTCGGTGGGGAGAAAATATTGCCACATCTTCCCCCGCAAATGGACTGTAAGGCCAATGCCGGTGTGCAGGAGTCCGAACACCGCCGACCAGATCCCGAAATCGCGACGACGGTGGAAGGAAACCGGGTTCGATCGTCCGCGCAGCACATTCAGTGGCCCGAGCGAGAGCGTGATTGCGAGCAGTGCCAGGGCGACATAGGCACTCGCAAGCGAAAGCCGCTCCCGCATGCCCCCAGTCAGCACCATCACCAGGGTGCTCCCCGCGACGATCGATCCGGCAAGTATCGCCAGATGCCGTCGCACGCGGCGCCCGTCGCGGCTCAAAACCCCGTTCCCCGCCCGGTCGCGATTCATCCCGGCAACCTACCCTCTCGCGCGCCTGGCCGAACCGAGGACGGTGGACACGAACTGCGCCTGAATCGCCCGGTTGATTCAGCGCGCGAAGGTGAAGGTCGTGACACTCCGCGCCGGCAGGTTGTCGAGGATGCCGGGGCCGGACAATGTTGCCGTCGGTATCAGGCTGCTGGATAGCGTCTCGCTGGTGCGCATCCCGGTCACTGTGCGGATGCAGGGGGTACCAGCGCCCAGAAGGAATTGGGTGCTGATCGGCGCGCCACCGGTGTTTATCGCGACGACTACCACCCGATCCCCCACCGCGTAGGCGCTCACCAGCACGTTCGGATCGGAACTCGATGTCTGCACACGCGTTGAGCCGGGTGGCAGGAAACGAGACCACTGCCCCATCACGTGATACTGTTTGTGGAGCACGAACCCGGTGTACGTGGATCCCGTGTAGGTAATCGTGATGAGGTGAGGCGCCGTCCCTTCCCATTGCCCGAAGAAACCCCACATGTAGTCGACCGCTGACGCATCATAGTTGGCGAGCATGTCGTGCATCGTCGCCGCCCACGTAAACCAGTCAGGTGCAATCCACTCGGTCATCCAGAGCGGCAGGTTGTACTGCCGGGCGAGCGCAGAGAGCGTCACGAGGTCCGGCTGGGTGACGCCCGGCGTGTATCCGGTCTCATAGAGGTGATACGCCAGCGCGCCCACGTATCGCCGGGCATCGGGATCGTCCATTACGGCCTGCGCCCGAACGAGCGCGCGGGACGGATTGAGGTCGTCGGGCACAACCAGCCGGGTGGGGATGCCTTCAGCCGCCAACCTTGCCCCCAGCATCTTCGTCGCATCCCGCACAAACGCCGGCGAGTACGGCCCGATTAGTCCCGGTTCATTGAGAATGGACCAGTACGGCAGGGTCGCGCCCCGATCGCGCCAGCGACGAATCGTCACCAGCGCCCATTCCACATATTCTGACGGATCATCGCGACCCATCCACGGTTCCAGCAAGATCGGCGACCCGAACCAGGTCGTGACGCCCAGCTGGCGCGCCGCGAGGACGTAATCGACGTGGCCGTCGAGTCGCTTCCACGCAAAGTTGAACTTCGAGAGGTCCGTCAGCGCTGGATCGGCATTGTCGTTGACCGGCTCGATGCCCGGGTCGGTCGCGTACCGAACCCGGGTCAGGCGAAGGTCGGTATAGAGTGCCGCGAGAATGCGCTGTTGCTCCGCGGCGGGGATCACCACCGCGCCACGCTGCGTCGCAGGATCGAACGTTTCGGTCAGGTGGGGATCATCGAACAGACGAACCGTTGTCCCGAATCCGTCGATGGCCTGGTGCCGGACGGAAGGCGTGATGGCAACCCGGGCCGCGCCGGACGGGATCGTCCCGGCGGGAGTCATGCAAGCCGTCGGCGCGGGGGGTACCGGCGAGGGCGGCACCGGGACCCCCGGAGCGACCGGATCGTGGGTACTGCACGCCAGGAGCACGGATGCTCCGGCGACTAACGTGGCCCAGCGTACAGCTCCCAGTTTCGGCTCCCGATCCGTCATTCCGGTTCACGGCGATGAGACCACTTCGTGCGCTACGGGTCCAGTCCCGATATAATACGTCCCTCCCGTATTTGGTTCCCGAGGGCGGCTGGATCTGGCCGGCCGCTGTCGCGATTTGGGTCGCCGGGCTTGCGGAGGGAACCTCCCCGCCGGAGACGACGTTCCGTACGCAATCGACACACTTTCAACGACCAACAAGGACTGCCCGTGCGGATTCCGATCCGGACTGTTCCGCTTTTGCCGATTGTCCTCCTCTCCCTAGCATGCCACGATAGCCAGACACCCACCCACCTCACCGAGGCGCCGCCCGCCCTCGCGGCTAGTTCAACGCCTGGGGATCGCTACATCGTGACCCTGCGTGCCGAGGTCGCCGATGTCCCCGGTGTGGCGACAGCAATTGTCCGGAGTCACCAAGGCGTGCTGCACCATACCTTTGTCCGCACACTACACGGCTTCGCCGCCGACCTTCCGGCATCCGAGGTGGGAGCGGTCCGCGCCCATCCCGCCGTGGCGGCTCTCGAGCGCGACGCCATCATGTCGATTCGGGGCACCCAATCATCGGCGACGTGGGGCCTCGACCGGCTCGACCAGGCGAATCTCCCGCTCAACCAGACCTACACCTGGGGACCGTCGGGAAATGGTGTCCGCGTATACATCATCGACACCGGAATTCGTACGTCGCACGCAGACTTCGGCGGGCGGGCAACGGGCGGCTTCACCGCCATTACCGATGGCAACGGCACCGCTGACTGCAACGGACACGGAACACACGTCGCCGGGACCGTCGGCGGAACCACCTGGGGCGTGGCCAAGCAGGTTGCCCTGATCGGAGTTCGCGTGCTCGGCTGTGATGGCAGGGGCTACACATCAGGCGTGATCGCGGGCATCGAGTGGGTCACAACAAACGCGATCAAGCCGGCCGTCGCGAACATGAGCCTTGGTGGCGGCGTGTCCACCTCGTTGGACCAGGCGGTGCAGGCTTCGATCAATAGCGGTGTCACATACGTCGTCTCAGCGGGCAACGACAACGCCGATGCGTGCGGTTCGTCACCTGCGCGGGTTCCTGCTGCCATCACGGTCGGTGCGTCGACCGCGTGGGACGCGCGTTCATCTTTCTCGAACTACGGCAGTTGTCTTGATCTCTTCGCGCCCGGTTCGGGCATTACCTCGGCGTACGCGACGAGCGACAATGCCACCGCCGTCCTGAGTGGAACGTCGATGGCATCGCCCCACGCCGCTGGGGTGGCGGCACTCTATCTCGAAACCGCACCGATTGCTTCACCCGCTGCGGTCGCAGCCGCGCTGTCAGCCAACTCTGTCACGAACGCGGTCACGAACATCGGTGCGCTGTCGCCGAACCGCCTCCTGAACACGGTGTTCCTGTCCGGGTCACCGCAGCCCGGAAACCTTGCCCCGGTGGCGGCCTTCACCTGGAGCTGCCCGACGGTCACCTGCCAGCTTGACGCCTCGTCGTCCACCGACGATGGCACGATCGTGTCGTACGCCTGGGACCTCGGCCGCTATCCCGACCCCACCGCCACCGGCATTTCGGTGGCCGCAACGTACCCGCACGCCGGCCCCCGCACCGTGACGCTCACCGTCACCGACAACGGCGGCAAGAGCACCAGCATCACCAAGACGGTCAACGTCGGCAGCCCCCCGCCGGTCGACAATCCACCGGTGGCGAGCTTCACCTGGACCTGCAACTACCTGAGTTGCACCCTGAATGGCGGCGCCAGCTCCGACGACGGGTCCATCCAGCAGTACGCGTGGAGCATGCCCGGCGGAACACCTGGTTCCGCAGCAGGCGTCACCACCACCGTGTCGTATCCCACGGCGGGGTCGAGGAGCGTGACGCTCACCGTCACCGACAATGCCGGTCAGGCCGCCACGCTCACCCGGACCGTTACCGTGTCGGCGCCCCCGCCGTCAGTCGACAACCCGCCCGTGGCAAGCTTCACCTGGAGCTGCCCGACGCTCACCTGCCAGCTTGATGCCTCGTCGTCCACCGACGACGGCACGATCGTGTCGTATGCCTGGGACCTCGGGCGCTTTCCCAATCCGACAGCCACCGGTGTGACGGTGGCGGCGACGTACCCACATACCGGGTCACGCACCGTAACGCTCACCGTCACCGACAACAGCGGCAAGAGCAGTAGTATCACCAAGGTCCTGACCCTGCCCTGATCTGGTGCGAACCTTGCTTCTGACGTTATCCGGGCCTCGCGGAGGCCCGGGCCAGTCAAGCGCAATCGGGAGCGTGGATGAAGACCGTGATTCTGGCCGGGGGGCTCGGCACCCGGCTTTCCGAGGAAACCGCCCAACGACCCAAGCCGATGGTGGAAATCGGCGGCCGCCCGATCCTCTGGCATGTGATGTCGATCTACGCTCGGCACGGATACCGGGAATTCGTGATCGCGTGCGGATATCGCGGCGAGGTCATCAAGCAGTACTTCCATGATTACTCGATCCACGCGGCGGATTGGCAGATTGACCTGCAGAGTGGAGCGCGGACCCAGCTCAACCAGCAAGCGCCTGATTGGCGCATCCACGCGGTCGACACCGGACTGCACACATTGACCGGTGGCCGATTGCAGCGTCTGCGGCAGACCTTGCAGGATGAAACATTCATGGTCACCTACGGCGACGGGCTCAGCGACATCGACATCGCCCGCCTTGTTGCCTTTCATCGGGCGCATGGCAAGATCGCCACAGTCACCGCCGTGCATCCGCCGGCACGCTTCGGATCAATGGAGCTGGACGATGGCCGGGTGACCCGATTCTCGGAAAAACCACAGACCGCCGTCGGCTGGATCAACGGCGGCTTTTTCGTCTTTGAGCCGGGAGTCCTCGACTACCTCGACGGTGACGCCACCTCGCTCGAGCGCGAACCGCTCGAGCGCCTCGCCGCTGCGGGCGAGCTGATGGCCTACCGGCACGAGGGATTCTGGCAGCCGATGGACACGTTGCGCGAGAAGCGCCAGCTCGAGGAGTTGTGGGAGAGCGGTCACGCGCCATGGACCGCGTCCAGTGACTGATCCCCTGACCGACTGGTACCGGGGTCGGCGGGTGCTGGTCACCGGCCACACCGGGTTCAAGGGATCCTGGCTGGTCGCATGGCTCCGTGAGGCGGGCGCCGAGGTCACCGGATTCGCGCTTGCACCCGAGGCCGATCGTCCGGCGCTCTTTCGGGATGCGGGATTGCATCATGGCATCCACTCCGTGATCGGCGATATCCGTGACGCCCGGTTGATCGCCACCACATGCCAGGCCGCCGCGCCGGAAATCGTGTTCCATCTCGCGGCACAATCACTGGTGCTGCGGTCGTACCGCGAACCGGTGGCGACTTTTACCACCAACGTGATGGGCACCGCGCACGTGCTGGAGGCCGTTCGATCCACGCCGTCTGTCCGGGCGGTGGTGGTCGTGACCAGCGACAAGTGTTACGAGAACGACGGCAGCGGGACGCCGCTTGATGAACACGCGCCGATGGGTGGCCATGATCCCTACAGTGCGTCGAAGGGCTGCACTGAACTGTTGGCCACGGCGTGGCGGCGTGCCTTCCTCGCCGAACAGGGTGTGGCACTCGCGACCGCCCGTGCCGGCAATGTCTTCGGCGGAGGCGACTGGGCTCCGGACCGCCTCTTTCCCGACCTCTTGGGCGCCGCCGGTCGCGGCGAGACGTCGACGGTGCGCCACCCCTCGGCGGTGCGTCCGTGGCAATACGTGCTCGAGCCACTGCAGGGTTACCTCCTGCTGGCGCGCGCGTTGACGGAAACAGGGATGGATGCCGCCGAAGGATGGAATTTCGGGCCCGCCGCCGAGGACGCGCTCCCGGTGCGGGAGATCGCGGCGCAGCTGCAGCAGTCGTGGCCGGCTGTGACCGTCGCCGCAACGAATGCGCCGCCGCCGTCGCCGCACGAGGCAGCCACGCTGGTCCTCGACGCCACCAAGGCGCGGGAGCGACTCGGCTGGCGCCCGGTGTTCACCCTTCGGGAAGCACTTGCTGCGACAACCGCGTTCTATCGCGAGAGCCTGCGGTGCCCCGATGCCATCGACACGTTGCTGCACGACGCACTGTCCGACTACCTCACCCATCTTAACACTCAGACCTCCGCCGTCGCGGAGCATCGGAGCAGCCCGTGAAACCAGCGAGTACCGAGTCGATCCGTGTGCCCTACGGCCAGACCGTTCATGGTGAGGAGGAGATCGCCGCAGTCGAGCACGTGTTGCGGACCACGACCCAGATGGGCATTCACGTTCGGCCCTTCGAGGCACGGGTGGCGGCGCTCTTCGCGAAGCAGCACGGGATCATGGTGAACTCCGGGTCGAGTGCCCTGCAACTCGCGGTAGAGCTGCTCGCGCTCCCGGCGGGCGCCGAGGTGATCACTCCGGCGCTAACCTTCGCGACCACAGTGGCCCCACTGGTGCGCAACGGCCTCATCCCTGCCTTCGTCGACGTCGAGCCGGACACGTTCAACATCGATGTCGGACAGATCGAGGCGATGATCACGCCCGCCACCCGGGCGCTGATGATCCCTTCCCTGATCGGCAACCTTCCCGACTGGGACCGGATTGCCGAGATCGCTGCGGCGCACGACCTGGTGGTGATCGAGGACAGCGCCGACACGCTGGGCGCGACGTTGCGCGGCACCAGCACCGGCACCCGCTCAGCGATCAGTGCCACCAGCTTCTATGGCTCGCACGTGATCAACTGTGCTGGCAACGGCGGGATGCTCTGCGTGAACCGGGACGACTGGGCCGACGAGGCGCGACTGCTTCGGAGCTGGGGCAGGTCGTCGTCGCTGTTCGTCGAGTCGGAGCGGATCGAGAATCGGTTCGACGTCGATGTTGGCGGGATTGCGTACGACGCGAAGTTCGTCTTTTCCCGGCTGGGCTACAATCTCGAGCCCTCGGAGATGGGGGCGGCATTTGGCCTGGTGCAGCTCGATCGCCTGGCTGGAAACATCGCCGCACGTGAAAACAACTTCGCGGCACAGCTGGCGTTCTTCTCGAAGTATCCCGAATGGTTCATCATGCCGCGCCAGCTGCCGGACAGCGTCACCGGTTGGCTGGCGTTCCCGATGATCGTGCGGGACGATGCCCCCTTCTCGCGCCGCGACCTCCAGATTCATCTCGAGAAGCAGAACATCCAGACGCGTACCGTGTTCACCGGAAACATCCTGCGGCAGCCCGGATTCAGCGGCATTCCGCGCCGGGAGACGCCCGGGGGTTACCCGAATGCAGACCAGGTGATGCGCGGCGGCATGCTGCTGGCTTGCCATCACGGGCTGGTGCCGGAACAGCTGGCGCACGTGCATGACGTGTTCCTACGGTTCGCCGAGGGATATCGCTAGCGTGCGCATCGCCTTCAACGGGCAGCGCTTCGCGGGGCAGCGATTCGGCGTGGGACGGTACCTCGAATACCTGCTGCGCCACTGGGCCACCATGCTGCATGATGATGAGTCGATCTCGGTGTTCGTGCGCCGTCCGCTCGAGGCCGACATGGCGACCCTGCACCCTCAGATCGTGCCGGTGCTCCTCGAATCGACGGTGTCGGGAATTCCCTGGGAGAACCTCCACCTGCGCGGACCGGCCAGTCGACACGACGTCCTGTTCTGCCCGGCATACACGGCCCCGATCGGGTATCGTGGCCGCCTCGTCGTGGCCACCCATAGCGTGAATGAGAGCCAGCCCGGGACACACAGCTGGAGGTATCGGCAGACCTACGCCCGTCTCCATCGTTACTGTGCCCGTCGGGCCGACATGGTGATCGTGCCAGCGGAGTGCACCCGGGACGAGGTCATGCGGCACTATGGCATCGCTGCGGATCGAATCGCCGTGGTGGCGCAGGGCGCCGATGATGCGTTCAAGCCCACCACCGACCCGGCCGTGCGGCAGGCCGTGCGCGAACGGTATTTCGGGCACGACCGACCCTACGTCCTCTTTGTCGGGAAGTGCTCGGAGCGTCGGAATATTCCGATGCTGCTCCGCGCATTTGCCCGGCTTCGTCACGAGGATGGTCTGCCTCACGGACTGCTCCTCTTCGGTCCGAACCAAGAGGGATTGCCGCTGCGCCACCTCATCCGGGAGCTCGGCATCGAGGGCGATGTGGTGCAGACCGACGGGCAGATTGCGCACCACGCCGATCTTGTGCCGATCTATGGCGCGGCCGACGCCTTCGTCCATCCCTCGGAACTCGAGGGGTGGTCGATCACGACGGTCGAGGCGCTGGCCTGCGGCACGGCGGTGATCGCGAGCAATCGCGGCGGGCTGGGTGAGGTCGCCCGCGGCCACGCCATGATGGTCGACGAACCCTCGGTCGAGGCGTTTCACGACGCCATGCGTCGGGTGCTAACTGATACGGCACTTCGCACCGACCTGCAGCAACGGGGGCGCCTGCGCGGGCAGGCGATCCGCTGGGAAGTCACCACCCGCCAGACACTCGACGTCATTCGCGGCGTCGCGGCCGGAACACGTCACTCCGAGGGCCCGTCCAGATGAACACCATGACGCAGTGCCGCGCCTGCACCAGCAGGAATCTCCTGATGTACCTCCCTCTCGGGTACCATCCGGCGGCCAACGCCTTCCCGCGACCCGATCAGCTCGGTGAAACTGAACCGCGCTGGTCACTCGACACCCACGTCTGCCTTGATTGCGCGCTGATCCAGGTGCCCGACGTGCTGCCACCCGATTTCTTCGTGGACTACCTCTACATTCCGTCGGCGTCGGATACCATGCACGCCCATTTCGCGGGAACGGCGCAGCGGTTTCGCGAACGCCTGGTCACGGCACCCGGCCAGCTCGTGGTCGATATCGGCTGCAATGATGGGCTGCTGCTGTCGGCCTGCCAGCGCGAGGGGCTCACGACCCTCGGCGTGGATCCAGCGGCCAACATCGTTGAGCGAGCGCGTGCGAACGGCATCGAGGTGTTCAACGAGTATTTCACGGCGGAGTCGGCCCAACGCATTCTTGCGCAGTACGGGCCGGCGCAGGTAATCGTGACCACCAACACCTTCAACCACATCGACAACCTGCACGGCTTCATGGAAGGGGTGGTCACGCTGCTCGCCCCCGACGGCACGTTCGTGATCGAGGTGCCGCAGGCGCTCACCTGCATTGAACAGAACGAGTTTGACACCGTCTACCACGAGCACCTTTCGGTGTTTTCGGTGTCCTCCGTGGCTGCATTGGGAAGGTTCTTCGGGCTGCAGGTCGTGGATGTCGACGAGCTACCGATCCACGGTGGGTCGATGCGGGTGTACCTGCGGCGCGGGGGACCGGTGGCGCCAGTGGTGGCAGAGTGGCTCGAACGGGAGCGGCAGGCCGGACTGTTCGAGGCTGCCACATACGCGGCGCATGCGTTCCGGGTCGACGCGATCCGGGATGAGCTCATGGCCCTCCTGCGGGACTTGAAGCGCCAGGGGAAGAGACTTGCCGGCTACGGCGCTCCCGCCAAGGGCAACACGCTACTCAATTACTACAACATCGGGCCGGACATCCTGGACTTCCTGGCCGACCGGAACAGCCTCAAGCAGGGCCGCCTCTCGCCGGGCATGCACATTCCGGTGGTCTCGCCGGACGAAATCGCGGCGCGGGCCCCCGACTACCTCCTGATCCTGGCTTGGAACTTCGGTGAGGAGATTATGGCGCAACAGGAGTCATTCCGCGCGGGCGGCGGGAAGTTCATCTTGCCGATACCCAAGCCCCAAATCATCGCCTGAGAACGCCATGAATCGCCGGCAAGGTGGTCAGGTCGTGCGACTGTATTCCGGCGGCAGCGTTCCAATCCTGCGGAACCAATCAACGGTCGCGCTTAATCCGCCACCCAGCTCGTGACCCGGCATCCAGCCGAGCACTTCGCGGGCGAACTGGGGGGATCCCGACGTCCGCCACATCTCACCTGGGATGTCTGGTCGTGCGCCGACGACCACGTCCATCGCGCCGCCCGCGAGCGCAACCACCTCGCGTGCCGCGTCCAGCACCGTCGTTTCCACACCGGTGCACAGGTTGAAGACTTTCCCCTTCGCCTCTGGGACAGCGCACGCGAGTGCGATCCCAGCCGCCACATCGTCCACGTGTACGTAGTCACGGGTCTGGGTGCCCATGGAGATCTCCACGGGCCGGCCGGTGATCGTGTTCAAGATGCAGTGTGGAATCAGGCGGTAGGCAGCCTCGAACGGGCCATAGACCGCAAAGGGCCTGACCACGGTGACGTCTAGGCCGCGCGTGTTCCCGAATGCCCGCGCCAGCAAGGTGGCCGCAGCCCGGGTCGCCCCGTACTCGGATGTGGGGCACAATGGTGCGGCCTCATCAAGCATCACGCCAGCTCCGTACTCGCCGCTGGTGCCCACATGCACGAACCGGCCTGCCCCCACCCGAGCGGCATGTTCGAGAATCTGGAGGGTACCGCGAACGTTCGTCTCGACCATTGCCCGCACATCGCTGAAACGCTGATCCACCCCCGAAGCGGCACAGTGAACAACTACCGCCGCGACCGGCGCGTCCCGCCGGCCCGCCAGCTCGTCCAGCGATCCGACCCACCGGACGATTCGATCATCGACCGGTGCAAGGCGCCATGGGTTGGAACTCGCCCGTAGCACGGCAGTCACACGTGCCCCGCGATTCACGAGGTCTCGCACGACGGCGCTTCCGAGAAAGCCCGATGCACCTGTCACCATGACTTCGGTGCCGCTCAGCGCCGGAATATGCCCGTTCACCGCGGCGACTGCGGGGACAGCGGGGCGGACGACCTGCTGCGTGCTCGTCGCGCAAGGTTCATCACTTGAACCGACGCGAGGGCGGGCGGAACTGGTCGAAGTGGGGGCGCTCCAAGTACTCACCCAGGGCATTCCTCCAATGGCGCTGACGGTTAAGTCCTTCACGATCGAGTCGCGTGGTGGCCGTCACCATGCGATCGGGACGCAGTGCCGCCTCGTGGTAGGATTCTCCATCAATCCTCAGAAGGACACGAACCTGATCCGTCAGGCCGAGCGCCTCCACACACGCAGTGGCCACGTCGTGAAAGGAGGCCTCGCCCGGCGAGCCCATGTGGTAGATGCCGCTGCAGCTTCTTGCCAGCAGCAAGAGGACGTTTCGCGCATGATCGAGTGTGTAGGTAGGCTGCCAACGCCGGCCACCGACTTCGCACTCGCTGATTCCGGCATCGAGGAGGGCGGCGAGCGATCGGGTGAAGTGGCCGACGAAGTTCTTGTCCTTCTCATCGCCGCCGAAGAACCCTGCCATTCGTACCGAAAGTCCCTGGGGCGCCTCGTCGAGGACACACTGCTCTGCCTGCAGTTTTGCCCTGCCGTACACCATCTGCGGGTTGGGCATCGTGCTTTCGTCGACCGGAACGATACTCCCGTCAAAGATGAACACTGATTGAGGAAAAAACAGCCTAGCGCTCGTGGCGTGGGCGAGAGAACAGACGTTGGCCGTCCCGTCAACGTGGACCCGAAACGCCTCGTTCGGGTCTATTTCACAGGCGTCCGCAAGCGCCATTCCTGCACAATGAAGGATCACCGTTGGGGCGTCAGCCTCGTGCCGAAGCACCGCACTCCGATCGGTGACATCGAGTCGTCGGCGCGGAAGCGCAATCACGCGCAACTCCTCACTCAACTCAGCGAAGGCCTCGACAAACGCTCGACCCAGCATGCCGTCGGAACCGGTGATAAGCACTGTCTCGCCGCGGAAATGTCGGCGAAGCTCGACCATATCGGATCTGCTCAAACCGGTGCTCAGGGGGGGCTCGGACGGGAACGACGTCACGGGGGCACTCGTTGAGCCATCGATCGTCCTCGGCCCACACCGAGGAGCGCGCGTGGCATCGACCGGATCCTGTTCCGCTCGGCTGGCGTCAGAGACCGCCAGAGCACTCCGACAGCCGCTATCGCGTACAAGAACCGCAGGCCGAGGGGCCCCAACTGGAGTTCGTCGGCACCACCGAAAAGCAGGATTGCACCGAGCACCGCACCCACCACGAAGCCGGCGCGCCCGACCACCCGGGAATCGATGCCAATCAGATGGCGGGTGCGCAGGCGAACCACAGCCGCGCCCCCGTAGAGGAGCATTCCAGCGAGCAACGACAAGGCAACCCCCGGGAGCCCGAGGCGAGGCGTCAAAATCACCGCGAGAAATGCGGCGCCCCCGTAGCCCAGGACAGTGGCCACCGCCATGAAGAACATGTCGTCGAGTCCGATGAGCAACTGTTGATAGATGTAGCCTAGTTGGGAGATGCATTGCCACAACACGAACAATCCGATCGCGCCAGCCGCGGGCAGGAACGCGGAGGTGAAGAGAAGCCGCAGCACGATATTCGGGAACAACACGATCGGGAGCGCCCCCACCATCAAAAACACAAGCATCTCTCCCGCGAATGTGTTTGCTGCCGAGACCTTGCTTGCGACGGGAATGTCCCGATTCACCAGTGGACCAAGAAAAAGATTGCTCAGGGGGGTCAGGATCGCTCCAACTGTGAGCGCAATGCTCAGCGAGGCCTGGAGCAGGCCCGCTTGCACGGCCCCGAGGTCGGACAGGACAGTGGCCCGCACGGCCAACAGACTAAGGGAATAGGCCGCCATCGCAAGGTAGACAGAGGCCGCGGCCGATCCCACGCTCGGTCGCTGGCGGAGGGTTCGGATGACGCTCGAGGCTCCTCCCGAGAAACGAAGGCCAACGCGCCGGCGAAGGACGAGCAACGATACGATCAGGGCGGCGCAACCGGCGATGACGACGCCCGCGTACAGCCCCATGACTCCCCCAGCCCATCCACCGACCACCGCTCCGGTGGCCAAGCTCAGCATGACGGCAAGATTCAATTGGGCAGCGGTTCCCGGCTTTTCCGCCGCCGCAAGGGTGTTCACCAGGAATATGTTCAGTGTCACCGCCGGTATTCCCACCAGGGCCAGCTGGGTCGGCCACCGGTAGGGAAGCAGGTCGGCACCTAACACCCCAGGAAACCATGCGAAGAATGCTGACGCCAACAAGGTGGTTACGACGGCCGTGACCGACAGCAGCCGGAGAAACCCCGTGCTCACGGGGCGGAATTCCTGCTGTCCCCGACTATGCGCCTGTGACATGTACTTCAGCGCAGTGAAGGGAATCCCGAGGGCACCAAGCTGTACTGCAGTCATGACGACTTGGTCGATCGTGCTGACGACGCCAAAGTCCGCGGGGCCGAGGAGTACCGAGAGCAATTTGGACCGGACGAGGGCGACCAGGATCGTCAGCACCTGGATCACCGTGATGGTGAGGATCGCCGAGGTCATGCAACCGGGGGTTGCCACTTCCGTGCCACCTCACATTGCGCGGTCGCGTGCAGCCGGGGCGTGGCACCAAACGTGCGCCCCATGGGTACAATACGCCCTACGGAGCGATACATGCGCGTCGCGGTCATCGGCCTCGGAAATGCCGGATCTACCCTGCACCTCCCGGCCCTCGCCGGCCTCCCGGGGGTCACGGCGTTCGGAATGGACATTGATTCGAGCCGGCGAGCCGTGGCGAGCGCCCGGTTTCGCATTCCAGTCTATGCCGATTTCGACGAACTCGTCGACGAAGGGCGACCCGACGTCATCATGATCGGCACACCCCCGGACTCGCACGCCGATTACTGCCTGCGAAGCTTTGCCGCCGGCGCACACGTCATCTGCGAGAAGCCGTTCGTCGCGTCGCTCGCCGAGGCCGACATGGTGCTGGACGCCGCCCGTGCCGCCGGACGGCGTGTCGCGTTGAACCACGAGTTTCGCGAGATGCCGATCTTCCGCGCGGTCCGGGACGCCGTGGACAGTGGTGAGAGCGGCAAGCTCGTGTTCGCGCAGGTCTGGCAGCTCATGGACCTGCCCCCCTGGGCAGAGCCCGGCTGGCGTGGCGAGATGCTCCAACGCACCCTGTATGAGGCAGGCGTCCATCTCGTGGATTTCCTGATCGCGCTCTTCGGCGAGATTCCGGTTTCCGTGGAGGCCCGGACCTCCACCTGCGGCGTACGCGAAGGCGACACCGACGCGGTTGCCCTGGTTACCTTGGAGTTCCCGGGTGGCCGCCTGGCTCAGATCACCCAGAACCGCCTCTGCAAGGGGGAGACGCAATACTTCGAGGTTCGCGCCGACACCGAAAAGGCGTCGATCCGCGCGTCGTTCGGAGGCCGGGCCCGGCTGCTGGCGGGTTTGTTCCGGAGCACACGCCCCGCTCTGCGATTCGAGTATGGGGTCTCCGGGATGGCGTGGCGTGAACGGGCGGGGCAGCGCGAGTTTCTCGCCCGCAATCCGAAGGATCCTGGCATGGTCGCTACCCGCACCGTGATCGAGCGCACCCTGCAGGCATTCCGCGACGGCACCGAACCTCCGGCCAGCGGTGAGGTTGGACGGGATGTGCTCGCCGTGATCGCCGCCGCGTATCACTCGGCGGCAACGGGAACACGATGCCAGGTCAACGCGGCAACGACCGCACAGCTCAGGGACCTTCGACTGGGATGACCCGCCCTCGGGTCGCCATCGTGGGAGCCGGCTTGATGGGTCTTTGGCATCTCGACGCCGCCCCCCCCGCGGGCGG
>JACDBX010000165.1 GCA_013694695.1 Gemmatimonadales bacterium
CCCGGACGGTGCTGACCTGATACGCGGTCAACCACGTGGCCAGCCCCCGGCGGCGTGCCGGCTTCAGAGATTTATTCTGAGGGCTTCCGTCAGCATCGCCTTGTCGCGGGTGAGATTGGCCACCAGCTGCTTGAGCCGACGATTCTCGTCCTCGATCTGGCGCGGGCGGCGCAACTCACTCACGCCCAGGTGGGCGAGCTTCTTCTTCTGTGTGATATGCTCGGCTGAGCTACAATCCCGGTGGCGTCGGTTGGCTCTCTCTTCTTCTGTGCCTCGTCACTTTACTCTGGACTTGCCGCCGACGGCATCGGATACGGTTTCTGCTGACTTGATAGAAGCGTCGTGTCCTCGATCACCCGGGGCACAGTCCACACAGAAATGTCGCAGCGGCCGCCATATTTGTCGAGGAGGTAGCGAATGTCGGTAATCATTGGAGTCGACGCGCACAAACAGACCTGGGCTGCCGTCGCGATCGACCTGGCGGGACGACCGCTCGGCTCACATGTGGCGCGGGCCACCACGGACGGCGCGCACCAACTACTGGAATGGTCCATCGCGGTTGGCGCAGGCGATGGCGTGCTGCGGTGGGGCATTGAGGGCGCGATGCACTACGGTCGTGGCTTGGCGCAGCATCTCGTGACGCAGGGGGCGATGGTGGTTGAGGTTCCGGGCGCCTCGACCGCGAGCGAACGTCGGCGCAGCCGCGGGCGCGAGGGGGAGAAGTCTGACCAGACGGACGCACTCGCGATTGCGCGAGTCGCTCTCCGGGACGCTGACCGACTACCGACGATCGCGCCGGACGGGGCGGCCGCTCGATGCCAAGCGCTGTCGGAGCACCGCGACAATCTCGTCCTCGCCCGCACGGCGACTCTGAATCAGCTCTATGCGCACGTGGTCCATACGCACTCGGACGCACGTCGCTGTGCATTTCAGGCGCGCCGGAACCGGCAGTGGCTCAGGCAACTCGCGGCGACCGCACCATCTGGCGCAACGCCCTTGGCACAGGCCCGAGCCCTCATCGTCGGACAACTCGCGACGATGGTCCTCGCCCATGACCAGATGATTGATGGGCTCGACCAGGAACTTGCCCAACTGGCGGAGCAGCTCGCGCCGTCCTTGCTCGCGATCCATGGGCTCGGGTCCCTCTCCGCAGCGAAGCTCGTGGGAATTGTCCACCACGTCGAACGGTTCGCCACACCCGGGCACTTCGCTGCCTACGCCGGCGTAGCTCCCGTGGAAGCCTCCAGCGGTGACCGCCGACGGCACCGACTCAGTCGCCGCGGCAATCGACAACTCAATCGGGTCCTGCACATCATCGCGGTGGTCCAGCGACGGGGGTACGCGCCAGCGCAAGCGTATGTCGCAAAGAAGATCCTTGAAGGAAAGTCTCGAAAGGAAGCCCTCCGGGCACTCAAGCGTCACCTTGCCAATGTCGTCTTTCGCGCGCTCCAGCGGGATGCAACAGCAGGGCTCGTACGTGCTACCTGAGATCGCGGATTGACATAGAAGCGTTCAGAGGTAAATCGTCGCTTCGCTGACGCCCAGCTGTCGACTCACGTCGGCCGCTGGTGTGCCGCTCTCGACCTGCCGCAACGCGTAGGCGATCTGCTCTTCGGAGAACTTCGAGCGCTTCATGGTCCCGCTCCTCTTGGTGAGGACCGCGGACCGAATCTATCCTAGTTTAGAACTGCCCAACTTTTCTGGGAGGACGTCAAAGGGATTGCCTTTCAAGCCCGTTGGTGCGACGATCGAGGATTCGGCGTCCGTTTGTGCCTGGGTTGTCGATAGCGTCAACGCCGCGGAAACACGCGCCGATTCGAACTACCAGAACGTCAGTGCGGGATATATCGTCCGCGTCGGAGACTCCAAGGTGTTCACTACGGATCACCCGTTCCCCGTAAGCTCGTTCCTGATCTTCACGTCCCAGGGTCAACCCGTCGTCGAGGTGCTATTCCTCCAGTGAACGCACGATGTCGGTCGTGGGGTCCGGCATGGCCGAACCAGCGCGGCCCGACCCGCGCGAAGCCGACGCTGCGCAGGTCATTCTCCAGCGCCTCACGCGTCTCTCGGATCAGGTATCCCTCCCGCGGTGCCGCACCCCCCTCCCCCCGCTGACAAAACCCTGACGAACCCCTCGCCGTAATGCGCGTACGATTCAGGCTGACCTTGCCTGAGGTAGCTGATGCTTCGCACCGTGTCTTTCCTCGCCGCACTCATCATCCTGCCGGCGTGCGCCTCCGCCCAGACGCCTGCACCGTCGCTCACGCCACAGCCAGCCCGGCGCCCAGCACCGTGCGCCACGCCGGAATTTCGCGCATTCGATTACTGGATTGGCGAGTGGACGGTATCCGATACCACTGGCCAGGTGATGGCAACCAGTTCGATCACCAAGGTGAGTGGCGACTGTGCGATCGCCGAGCACTGGCAGCCGATCGGCGGGAAGGAGGGACGGTCGCTTTCCTGGTACGAGCCGAAGGACCAGCAGTGGCACCAGCAATGGGTCGACGGCGACGGCTGGACAGCGCGCTTCGACGGCAATCCCGACGCCGGCGAGATGGTACTCACCGAAATGGCGCATCCCGCTACTCCCAATGCACCAATTGGGCGGATGCGTTACATCACGCGCCCCGGCGGGGTGGTGCGGCAGTCGCTCTGGCAGTCCAAAGATCAGGGCGAAACGTGGACGCTCATGTTTGTAGGGGACTACTCGCCGAAACGCTGAACACATCCGATCGACCGCATCACCGCAGCACGAGCGGTGCGGTCCACCGGAAGGTCCCCCACTCAAACACCATCGTTGCGTGCGTTGGACCGTCCGTGGTGAGGCGGATCGTGAATGCCTCGATCGATTGTCCAACCTCCTCGTGTTGCATTGGTACTCTCCCGAGGTCCTGCGTCGGGTCGTACGACGTTCCCCACTGGCCGGTCTGGCGGTTGACGATCAGCTCGACACCGTCAGCATGAGGCATGGTCCAAAGGGTATAGCTGCCAGCTGGCACATTGAGGCCCGCGATCGTGATTGGCGAGGAGGTGGTGAAATGGGTTGCTTCATTGGCACCGGTTCGCCACACCTGGTCGAAACCGATCACATTGCCGAGCAGCATGCGTCCTCGGCGGAGCGGGCGACCATAATCGACAAGGAGAAGCGCCGACCCGACCTCGACCCGTGCTGTGTCCCGCACGCTGAGCGGTGCCGGCCCGCGCTGCCGTTCATCGGCTGCGAGTGAAGCACGGATCGCGTCGATATCCGGTGGAGCCGCCGTTCGAGTGACCAAGACCTTGTACGTGGTGCGCTGACCAGAGTAGGTCAGCATCCGACCCGAGCTGTCGATGGTTACGTCGGCCGTCCCCGCGAGCCAATCGTGGCGCAATTCGACCCGGCCGCTGTTGGTGCGGATCACGCGACCGCAGTGGAGTACGAAGCGCGGGCCGACATCGCGGTCGGGATAGAACTGTCGAAACAAGAGAGTGTCGCCCGCCCGACCGGTTGCCGCGGCGCGTTTGATCGCCGACGCAATCGCGAACTCGATCGGCGCATACTGCATCGAGATGTGTGGCACGACGAGCGCGCCAGCAGTGGCGAACGACCTGCCAGTGATGCCGCTGCTGTCCTCGATGGTCACGTGCACCGAGTCCTCGGCGAAGCGGGCCCGCACCTTCCTCCACCTTTCGACCGGCGTCGCCCCACTCGGCGTGCTGACAGCCATGGTCATTCGGGTCAACCGTCCGTCGGGCGATATCGCATACTCGGTGTGCCGAAAGCGCACCAGCGGCCAACGATCGACTGACTCGCTGATCATCGCGTCGGCGCTGCGAGTGACCTGTTCAGCGCCAACGGTATCGGCGCCGAGCACCGTGACGAACCCGTATTGCTCGGTCGGGCCGGTGGGGTCGACCGGGTCGTCGTCGAAAGGGGAATCGGGATTGCATCCGGCGAGCACGAAAAGCAGGAGCGAAAGTTGGCGCATCGGCGTACCTCTGGTTGCTGCAATCTGCCACATGGCGCACCCCACCGGTGCACGTTCTGCCTCTGGCTTCCGTCCGTCGGGACTGTCGCGGACGCCGGAACTCGTCGTAGATTCCCTGAGCATACCGGCCCTGCTGTTTCGGCGTCAACGCATGAAACATTTGAACCGGGTAAGGCGTGCTGGACGGCAGTCGTCATCACGTTTGGCCTGCGCCGGCGATGCCCTGATTGTCAGGCCTGAAGCCGTATCTGCGTTTCCACATTTCGCGGGGATTCCCGATGCACGACGACGACACGACCATTGGGCACGTCCTTTCCCGCCGCGAGGTGGTCGCCATGCTCGGCGCGGCCGGCGCTGGCGCACTCGTGAGCTGTGGTCGAGCGCCCGCCAGCGCCCAGTACGCACGGAGCGTGCTCCCTGCATGCGTCGTCCGTCCCGAGCAGATGGAGGGGCCGTACTTTCTCGACAAGATGCTGGAGCGCTCCGACATTCGCAGCGAGCCGTCGACCGGAGCCCTCCGTGTCGGCGTGCCGCTTGACCTTGCGGTGGCGGTGTCGCAGGTCGGGCGCGGGGGCTGTTCGCCGCTTGCCGGTGCGATCGTGGATATCTGGCAGTGCGATGCCCTGGGCATCTACTCCGGCGTCAAGGACCTCGACGGCCATTTCGACACAACCGGCCAGAACTTCCTCCGTGGTTACCAAGTCACCGGGTCGGACGGCATTGCCCGGTTCACGACGATCTACCCCGGTTGGTACGAAGGACGCACAATTCATGTCCATTTCAAGATTCGCGTGCCGGGCAACGGCGCGAGCGGCCACGAATTCACGTCGCAATTTTACTTCAGCGATGCGCAGTCGAACGCGCAGTTCACGAAGGCACCATACCGCGACAACACCCAGCGGCGTGCGCTGAACGCTGCGGACGAGATCTTCCGAACCGGCGGTCGTGACCTCCTGCTGGCGCTGACGGACACGAAGGACGGTTTGGCGGGAACCTTCGATGTCGGGCTTCAGATGGGATGAACCGGCCTATGAGCGAGCGATGTCGATGATGACTCCTTCCGGCAGCGAGGACCACGTCCTGCCGCACACGCGGCGGACCCTCGACCATCTCATGCCCGACGTGTACGACGAGCTGCGCGCCATAGCTCGGCGCCAGCTCTCGATCCGTGGCGGGCAGCAGACGCTCGCTACCAGCGGTCTCGTTCATGAAGCCTACCTCCGCCTCTCAACCCAGTCCACGGTCGCCTGGGCTGACCGCGGCCATTTCATCGCGCTCACAGCGCTCGCCATGCGCCATGTGCTGGTCGATCGCGCCAAGGCCCGACAAGCCACGAAGCGTGGGGGACCGCTCAGGCAGGTGACGCTGGATGAATCAAGTTTCGCCGCCGACCAGCAATCCGACGCGTTGCTGGAGATCCACGAGGCAGTCGAGCGACTGGCTGCAGTGGAGCCGCGACTCGCGGAGCTCATCGACTGTCGCTTCTTTGCCGGCTTGAGCGAAGCCGAGATCGCCGAAGCGCGCGGGGTGACCACCCGAACCGTGCAGCGGGACTGGGCGAAGGCGCGAATGCTGCTTCGCCGCGCACTGGCAACATGACGAACACCAGCCTTTTTCCCGACGACTGGGCTGACCTCTCGCCGATGGTAGACCAGTTGCTCGGCGCCGACGCGACCGAACGCCCGGCGCTCCTTCTCGCATTGGGCGGAAACAATCCGGCCCGGCACGCGTCGCTGGCCGGGCTGCTCGCCGAATGTGAGCGCGAGCTGACCCTGCTCGACCGATCAGCGGCGGAGATCTTCAACACGCTCGTGGACGATGATCCGCCCGTGGTCCTTGCGGGTCGGTACACCATCGGCAGGGAACTCGGGCACGGCGCCACGGCGCGAGTGTACGAGGCGCTCGATACGGCCACCGGCCGCATGGTGGCCGTGAAGGTGATCCGGCCCGGTCTTGCCGCCACGTTGGCGCGGGATCGGTTCATGCGGGAGATCGCCATTGCCACGCGCCTGGGCCATCGCAACCTCATGAC
>JACDBX010000012.1 GCA_013694695.1 Gemmatimonadales bacterium
TCTACAGCACGACTCTTCGTCAGCTGGGTAGGGGCCGCCTATCCTGGAACCGCGAGCTTATTTGCGGTCGTCAAACTGGAGGAATTGGGGCGGTGGTTCCAACGAAGAATTACGCACTTAGGGACGCGAATGCGCATCAAGAGCTAGGAGAGCTCGTCACTAAAGTGACCGCTCGGTGAACCGAGCGGCTGGGACCGAGCGGCTGGGACCGAGCGGCTGGGGTCGCACGTGCGCGATCGTTCGTCTCGCTTTAGCCGCTTAGTGCGCCGAGCCGCGGCTTATAGCCGCGTGCGAGTGCGGCTTCGAGCCGCGGGCGCACTCGCAGAGCCCGGTACCGCGCCGTAACTTTTGGGACCCTGATCAAATAGTACGCATTACCAGCCGGCTTCCACCTCCGAGGGTCCATGACCAGACGCTTTGCACGACCAGCTTGCCGTCTGCTGCTCATGCTTCAGGTCCTGACCGGCTGCACCAGCTGGAAAGTCGAGACCGTCAGTCCGCAGGCCACGCTCGACAAGAAAACGCGGGATGAAGTTCAGGTGCGCGAGACCAGTGGCGAGCGTTACGTCCTCGCGATGCCGACGATCCGGAACGACACGATGAGTGGGTTTATCGGCACGCGCGCTCGACACGTCGCGCTCGCCGCCATCGATCGTATCGCGGTGCGCAAGACCAATACCGCGGCGATCATCATCGTCGGAATGGTTGTGGTGGCCGGGATCATGGCGCTGGCCGCGAAGGACCAGTGCTTTACGGGTTGTGGCACCGGACCGCTCTTCGGCGGACGAGGACCTGGCGCGCATTGACCGGTGCGGGGCGCCGGGCAAGGTTCTGCTTCGCTACTATCACGCGGATCCTTCGCTTCGCTCAGGATGGCATGGCTACGCTCAGGTTGACCGGGGTGGAAAGCTGACTGCGCGACGGGGGGCGCGGCGCGCAAAGCCCGGCGTCGACAAGCGGGACGCGATCTCACCCACGCGCGGAGCGGGCCCGTTGGACGCCGGGCGGAGCGCGTTGCGCCCATCGGAGCGGTGCACTGCGAGCCGCCGCCCACCCGCGACGAACCCTGACTAGGGACACGAGCGTGCCAGCGATAGATCTGCTAGTTTCCTAGTTATTGCCTGCCCCACCACCCCGGAGACCCCGCGTCGATGCTCTGCATCCTCTACGTCATCGGCGTCGGCACCCTCCTCGGTGTCGCCGGGCTCCTGGTGGAGCGCGCCCTGCCGGCCGGCGCGCCGCGCCGCTGGATCTGGTGCGTCGCGATCGCCGGGACGATGCTGGTCCCGCCGTTCTACCGGGCGAGCCACCACGCCGTGGTCGGCGGCCCCACGGTGCACTCGCACGGGAGCGGCTCTCAGGCAAGCTGGCTCGAGCGGACCGCCGATTTCAATCCGTTCATCGTCGATGTGTGGCAAGTGATGACCGTGCTGCTCATCGCGTGGGTGCTGTTCGAGATCTGCCGCGTAGCGCTACTGGTGCGGCGCGCGCGCCGCGGTCAGCGTGAGCAGATCGTGGACGGCGTGCCGGTGGTGATGACCGACGCGATCGGTCCGGCAACTGTGGGCGTATTCCGCTCACGCGTCCTCCTCCCTCGCTGGGTCGCGGGGCTGCCGCCAACCGAACGGCAGTACGTGGTGCGCCACGAGGATGAACACCGTCGCGCCAACGATGCCCGGATGCTCTTCCTCGCGTCGCTGCCGCTGATCGTGATGCCGTGGAACCTGGCACTCTGGTGGCAGGTGCGCCGGCTCCGCCTCGCGGTCGAGATGGACTGCGATCGCCGCGTGGTACGCGCACTCGGCGACCACCAGGCGTACGCCGCACTCCTCTTCAAGGTCGCCGTCGCCGCCCAGCCCGGCCCCCGCCTCCAGCCCGCGTTCCTCGGCGCCGGGATGCTCGAGCGCCGTCTGCGCGCGCTGGTCGTGCCGCCGCGCATGAGCATGGCACTGCGCGTCGCGCTTCCCGTGATCGCGATCGCGCTGCTTATCGTGGTCCTGCTCGCGCCGCACCCGGTGCTGCCAACGGATGTCGTCGTCACCGCGGCCACGTCGGGAGGCGCGCGATGAAGGGCGTGCACCTCACCCAGCGCGAACTCGATGTCATGAGCGTGCTGTGGGAACTGGGCGAGGCTACTGCCGCCGAAGTGCGCGATCGGGTGGACCCCGACCTGGCGTACACCAGCATCTCAACCGTCATCCGGCTACTCGAGACCAAGAAGTACGTCGCGCATCGGAAGGGCGAGGGCAAGACCCACCTCTACTACCCACTGATCGAAGCCAGCGCGGCCGGAAAGACCGCACTCGGCCGCGTGATGGAGAAGATCTACGGCGGCTCGCCCGTCACCCTCCTCGCCAACCTGATCGACCAGCATCGCCTGACCGACAAGGAGCTTGCCCGGATGCGCGAGCTCCTCGACACCCACAAGAAGCGGAAGTAACGCCCCGGGACCGACCGTCCAGGGGCGGGGTGCGGCTACTTGAAACTATATACTTAGTTATCCGTCATGGTCGAGCAAGCGCAGCCAACGACCAACGCTTAACGACGGGCCGTCACCATGCCGCTTCCCTTCCTCGTCCACATGAGTGCCGGCGCCCTCGCGATCGTGATCGGGTTCGCGGTCCTCTTCTCGCCCAAGGGCGGCTCGCTCCACCGGCGCGGCGGGCTGGCCTTCGTCGCCTCGATGCTGGTGTTGGCCTTGAGTGGCGCGGCCATCGCCGCGTGGCTCGGCGACGTCGGCACCGTGGTGGGCGGGCTGCTCGCGTCGTACCTGACCGTCACCGCGTTGGTCACGGTGAAGCCGGTATCGGCTGGCTGGCGTCGCGCGCTCGTCGGCGCGACCTGCGTCGGGGTGCTGGTGGCGAGCGTGAGTGCCACTCGCGCCGTGATGTCGATCGGGCGTACCAGCGCCGTCGTCGGCTACCTGGTCTTTGGCACGGTAGCGGCGCTCGCGGTGCGCGGCGACCTCGCGATCCTGCGCGGCGCCGTCCTTCGCGGCGCACCGCGTCTCCGCCGGCACGTCTGGCGAGCGTGCATCGCCCTCTGGTTTGCGACGGCGTCGTTCTTCCTGGGCCCACGGCGCCGAGTGGAGAAGGTGCTCCCCGATGCGCTGATCTCGTCGACGACGGTCATCATTCCGGTCGCACTGGTGATAATCGTGATGCTGTACTGGCTCTGGCGGCTGCGGTCGCGCACGGCGCTGCGCGGGATGGTCCTTGGAGGGAAGACGACGCCATGACGACGGTTGGCAGCAGCGCGCTTGCGCCGGCATCCGCGTGAGTACTCGGCGCCGCACGATCCTGACGATTGTCGGCTCGCTCACCATCGGGGCGGCCATCTCATCGGCCAAGCTGGCGATTACCTGCCGCAGTCCCGATTCTGAGCAATGCGTCTGGGGGCGGGCGTACCGGCCGATCGGGATGCCGTTGGAGACCCTGGTGTTCGGCATCGTCGTGTTCGTGGTGCTCCGCATTGCCTTGCGCAGGCACTGGCGGGCGAGCTCGTCCCTGAAGTGACGGCTCGGCAACCAAGCGACTGAAGCCGCGCTAGTCCCGCTTTAGCGGGTTATTTCGCCGAGCCGCGGCTTTCAGCCGCGAGGCGAGCCTGAACGCCGACACCCGTTCCATCATCAACCCGAAAACCGCGCCGCAAGGCGTGGTGATCTTGACCAGGCTCAGGGTCCACTCGATCGGGTCTCGCCAACCGAAGAACAGCCAGTAGGAAACGAGCCCTCCACAGGCACCGGCGATCGCGCCTCCAATGATCGCCCGGATCGGGCCGCCTCCACGGATCCCCGGGATGCGACTCGCCGCCACCACGGCCATGGACCAGATCAGTGCTGCAAAGAGTGCCACAATTCCCGCGAAGATGACCAGCTGGATCGACCACGTCCACATGTTCCTCGGTGTCCGGTTGACAATCACGAAGCCAACTGACCAGATGGTGGCCACCGTCATAGCGAGAGTAGTTGCTGCTAGCATGCGCACGGCAACGACCCGCATCCAGTGCAGCAATCGCCATCGCCAATCACTCGAGACTTTGGACACCGCAGGCGTCACCATCACCCCAGCACCAACGTCCTCACAAACCCCGGCGCCCGCCTCACCTTTGTCGCCTGCTCGAACGCGTACGCCATCGCAATCAGTGCCGGCTCCTGCCATACTCCCGCGAAGAGCGACATCCCCACCGGTAACCCGTGCACGTAGCCAGCGGGCACGGTGATGTTCGGGTAGCCGGCGCGCGCGGCGTAACCAGAGCTGCCACCGCCGAAGTGGTCGCCGCCGATCACGTCGGTCGGCCACGCCGGCCCACCGGTGGGCGCCATGATGGCATCGAGCCGATGCTCCGCCATCGTGGCGTCGATCCCATCGGCGCGCGACCCCTTGAGCATCGTTGCCAGCGCTTCCGTGTACTCCGATGCGTCGAGTCCGCCTCGCGACTCGGCGCGCAGCAGCGTCTCCTGCTGGAAGTAGGGCATCGAGACGTCGGCGTGCGCATTGTTCCAGGCGATCACGTCGGCCAGCGTCCGCACCGGTGCCCGCGGGTGTTCCGCGAGGTAGCGGTTGAGGCCGTCCTTGAACTCGTAGCTCAACACGATGCCTTCTGCCGCACCAACTCCACGATCATTGATCTGCACCGGATCGACGATCACCGCGCCTCGTGCCTTCATCACCGCAATCGATGCCTCCATGACCCTGTCCACATCTTCGTGGAACCCGAACCGTGAGCGCATCACGCCGATCCGCTTTCCCCTCAGGCCGTCCGCGTCGAGGAAGCGGGTGTAGTCGGAATGGGCATGCGACTTCGAATCTGCAGTGCGTGCATCGTTCGCGTCGATGCCGGTGAGCGGGCCGAGCAAAGCGGCTGCGTCGGCCACGGTGCGACCCATTGGGCCGGCGGTGTCCTGCGTCGCAGAAATCGGGATGATGCCGGCGCGGCTCCAGAGCCCCACGGTCGGCTTGATCCCGACGATGCCGCACGCGCTTGCAGGGCAGACGATCGAGCCATCGGTTTCGGTGCCAATCGTCACCGCGCAGAGCGACGCCGCCGCCGCGGCCGCAGACCCGGCGCTCGAGCCGCATGGATTCCGATCGAGCGCGTACGGGTTGCGCGTCTGGCGGCCACGACCACTCCAGCCGCTGGACGACCGTCGCGACCGATAGTTGGCCCACTCGCTCAGGTTGGTCTTGCCCAGGACGATGGCGCCCGCGGCACGCAGGCGCTCCACGATGAACGCGTCACGCGCTGCCCGGTGCCCGAGCATCGCGAGTGACCCCGCAGTGGTCATCATCCGGTCGCCGGTATCGATGTTGTCTTTGAGTAGTACAGGAATGCCGTGCAGGGGGCCGCGCACCGTGCCGGCCTTCCGGGCCCGGTCTGACTCGGCTGCGAGCGACAATGCGTCGGGGTTGAGCTCGATCACCGCATTGACGCCACCGGCGACGCGATCGACCTCGTTGATCCGCTTGATATACTGCTGCACCAGCTTGCGCGACGTGGTCTTCCCCGCTGTCATCATCGCCTGCAGGTCGGCGACGCCTACCTCGTCGAGTGGGCCTGAGCGCATCGCATGCTCACCATCCAGCGGCGTATGCGTCGGGCCCGTCGAGGCGTGCAGCAGGGGCGCGGCACCAGCGAGGGTGGCAAGCGAGACGAAGTTGCGACGTTTCATGAGGTGATCTCCTGGTGAGCTCGTCACTAAAGTGACGGCTCGGCCAACCAAGCGACTGAAGTCGCACCTGCGCAAGCGTTAGTCCCGCTTTAGCGGGTTAGTTCGCCGAGCCGCGGCTTTTAGCCGCGAGGCTCACTAAAGTGACGGCTCGGCCAACCAAGCGGCTGAAGCGGCACTTACACCAGTGCTCGTCCCGCTTCAGCGGGTGAGTAAGCCGAGCCGCGGCTTTTAGCCGCGGGCGAGCGCGGACTCAGCCGCGAGGCTCGCGTTTCCCGGCCTATCCCGGCGTACAGCAATCGCGCCACTATCGGTTTCGGCTGCCATCATCGCGAATGCTCCATGAACTCTACTCTCACATCGTCTGGACGACCCGCTGGCGCGCGCCGCTGATCAACGCGGAGGCGGCGTGTTTTCTCGCGTCGGTCCTGCCAACCATCGCCGCGGCCGAGCGGACGACGATCCTGGAAATCGGTATTGTATCCACCCATCTGCATCTGCTCGTCCGTCTTCACCCCACCACGTCGATTCCGCGGCTACTGCAACGCATGAAGGGAGGCACGGCGGCGAGCACGAACCAGCAGCGGCTCACCACGCTCGAACTGCGCTGGGCAAAGGGGTACAGTATCCACAGCGTCGGAAAGCGGGCCCTCGAGCGCACCGCCGAGTATGTAAGGACCCAGCACCTGCATCATCCACACGAGGCGATCAGGGGGAGCTCGTCACTAAAGTGACGGCTCGGCCAACTAACCCGCTAAAGCGGGACTAGTGCGACTTCAGTCGCTTGGTTCGCCGAGCCGCGGCTTATAGCCGCGAGGACACGGTTCCCGCCACGTCGACCCCCATGCAACGATTCCCCCCACAGGTGCCGCATTTCACGCGGACGGTGGATGCGCAACGCCATGGCACGACGTTCCGGCCAACACAGGTGCCGCACACGTGCGGCACCTGTGTTGGCTTTCGTCTCCGCAAGAAAGCGATCTCCCGCTATGTCCTTACCTGCCGCCCGAGGTACCACTCCATGGAACTCAACGACCTTCTGGCCCGCACCGGCGGCCTGCAGGCTATCGCCCGCGAACTCGGCATCACCGACGCCGAGGCCGCCGCGGGAGCTGCAGCCCTCGCGCCCGCTATCGTGGGGGGCTTCGAGAAGCAGGTCGAGGCGCATCCCGGCGGCAACGGCGGACTTGGAGAGCTCCTGCGGCAATTCGGCGACGACGACCTCCTCGACAATGTCGTTGGCCCCGAAGCTACCGATGTCAGTCGCGGTAACAGCATCCTCGGCCAGATCTTCGGGTCGAAAGAGGTAAGCCGTGCCGTCGCGCAAGACGCAGCGCCGCGCACCGGTCTTGATTCGTCGATACTCAAGAAGATGCTGCCCCTGATCGCGATGATCGTGGCGGGCCAGTTGTCGCGGCAGCAGAAGAGCGGTGCACCATCAGCAGGCGGTGGCGCGCTCGGCGGACTTGGCGGAATTCTTGGCAGCATTCTGGGCGGCGGCAGCGGTGGACGCAATCCACTCGACGAGATTCTGGGCAAGCTCGGGCGCTGACGAGAGGTGAGTTCGTCACGAAAGTGATGAGCTCGTCACTCAAGTGACGGCTCGGCTAACTAAGCGACTGAAGTCGCACGTGCGCAAGCGTTCGTCCCGCTTGAGCGGGGGGCTCGTCACGTCGACCACCATGCAACGATCCCCCCCCCACAGGTGCCGCACCTGTGCGGCACCCGCGTTTACGCGGATGGTGAATGCGCAACACCACCGCACGACGTTCCGGCCCCCACAGGTGCCGCATTTCATGCGGCACCCGCGTTCACGCGGACAATGGATGCGCAGGATCATCGCACGACGTTCCGGCCAAGGCCGGGTGCCGCACACGTGCGGCACCTGTGTTGTCTTTCCCACCCCCCCAGCGTTTCTTTCGGGGTCTCCCACCACAACCCGGAATCCCGTGCCCGCTGACTCGCGCGTGTGTCCATCCTGCAACACGCCGTTGCCCGATAAGGCGCATTTCTGCCTGAACTGCGGCACGCCCACCCCCACTGAACCGGGGGTGCCCGGGCGCACCATGCCGACCGGGGCCATCGAGGTGAACCGCGTCCGCCAGGCGCTCGCCGACAAGTACCGGGTCGAGCACGTGCTGGGTGAGGGCGGGATGGCCACCGTCTATCTCGCTGAAGACCTGAAGCACCACCGCAAGGTGGCCGTCAAGGTGATGCGCCCCGAGCTCGCCGAGACGCTGGGTTCGGAGCGGTTCCTCCGTGAGATCGAGATCGCGGCGAAGCTGAGTCACCAGAACATCCTTCCGGTGTACGACTCGGGCGCCGTGGGTGGCGTCTTCTACTATGTGATGCCGGTGGTGGAGGGCGAATCGCTGCCCACCCGCCTCAAGCGCGAGAAGCAGCTGCCTGTCAATGAGGCATTGCGCCTGGCGCGTGAAGTGGCCGAAGCCCTGGCCTACGCGCACAAGCGCGGCGTGATCCACCGTGACATCAAGCCCGCCAACATCCTGATCAGCGAAGGGCACGCCTTGGTCGCCGACTT
>JACDBX010000175.1 GCA_013694695.1 Gemmatimonadales bacterium
ATCATGACGATGCCGGTGGGTGTCACGAACCCGGATCCCATCGACCAGCCATCGGATCGCGTTGTTGTCGCCCAAGATTGGGGTGGCTCGACAGTGTTCCGCTTTGATCCGACCGTGTCGAAGCCAAGATTCGACACGGTGCTCACTACTGCCGCACGATTCGCGTCTGTTTCTCCCGATGGGACTCGACTGCTGTACCAGACAACGGAGGGCAGCCGGGTCGTCGCGACATCGTTTCCAATCCCCGGTCGGCAATGGCAAGTCGCCTCCGAGGGGCGCGAGCCACTCTGGCTGTCGAATACAGAGGTCGTGTATCGGCTCGGCGTCTCATGGTACGTGGTGCGCGTTGATCCGCTCACTGGCGAACCCGTCGGTGCTCCGACTGTCCTTGGTCGCGATCCGCGATTCTCCGACACCGCCGGCTGGTCAAACAGGCTCTCGCATGACGGTGGCATCATCTATGTGCAGGGGCCGGCGCAGGTGACGGGAACCCACGTGCGTGTCATCCCGAACTGGGTGGCGCAGATGAAGCGCGCTGTTGATGAGGCGAACAAGTGATGAGTCCCATGACATGGAGCCGTTGATGACACGTGCGGCGATCGCCCTCTTGATGCTCGCCACCTTTGCGCCGCTGGGAGCACAGTCCGGCTCCGACGCCGCGCAACGCGAAGCGCACGAGATCCTGGCCGAAATGATCGGCATCAACACGTCACTCGATCGCGGCGATGTCACGCCGCTCGCCGAGAAGCTCGCCGCGCGGTTCCGGGCCGCGGGGGTGCCGGAGGCGGACATCGCGGTTATCGGTCCGGAGGAGAAGAATCGCAACTTCGTCGTACGCATTCGCGGAAAGGGCGACGACAAACCGGTGCTGTTCCTGGCGCACCTCGATGTGGTCGATGCATTGCGCGAGGACTGGACCGTCGATCCGTTCACGCTGCTCGAACAGGATGGGTGGTACTACGGTCGCGGCACCATTGACGACAAAGGGCCCGCGACCACGCTGGTTGCGGGAGCGCTTGCACTCGTGCGATCGGGCGTGCAGCCGAAGCGTGATGTCATCCTGGCGCTGACATCGGGCGAGGAGAACGGAGATGAACCCGGTGTGGAGTGGTTGCTGAAGAATCACCGGCAGCTCGTGGAAGCGGCCTACGTCTTCAATTTCGATGCGGGTGGACCCGCGATCGACCATGGCAAGCTGGCGTGGCTCGAACTGCAGAGCGCAGAGAAGGTGTACTGGTCGGTGACATTGTCGGCTCGGAACGCGGGCGGACACTCGTCACTGCCGCGGAAGGACAACGCGATCTACCAGATGGCAGCGGCCCTCCGGCGCCTCGAGGCATTCCGGTTTCCGTTGCATCTCACCGAGATCAGTCGTGCGCAGCTCGCGGCGCGCGCGGCGTTCGTGCCGGCCCGCGAGGCTGCGATGATCCGGGCGGCGATCGCCGTCCCGATGCGTGCCACGGCGGTGGAACGGCTCGCTGCTCTCTCGCCGGCGTACAATGCGCTGGTGCGCACCACCTGCATTCCCACGATGCTGCGGGGCGGGCATGCCGAGAATGCGTTGCCTGCACTGGCGGAGGTCACGGTAAATTGCCGGTTCGTGCCAGGCGAGAGTGCCGAACAGACCATGCGGGTGCTGCGGCGGGTTGTGGCCGACACCGGCATCGTGATCGCGGAGATCAACCCGGCGAAACCATCGGCGGCGTCGCCACTGCTCCCGGAGCGGCTCGCTTTGGTACGAGCTGCCTCCATGGCGACATGGGGCCGCGAGCTCCCGATCACGCCGGTGCAGGAGAATGGGGCGACGGATGGACTCTTCTTCCGGAACGCCGGCATCCCTGTCTATGGCTTGTACGGGATTGCGATGCCGGTCGATGAGAACCGCCTGCACGGCCGCGACGAGCGGATCCCGGTAAAGTCGTTTGTCGAGGGCGTGGTGTTCGCCACGGCACTTATACGTGCTGCGGCGAATGAGTAGCCTAGTGCGCACGATAGGCCGCTTTAGCGACATCAGCCGCGCCGCCGCTTCAGCGACGAGCAACATGTGAGTCGCGCATGAGCATCGACCGCCTCACCGCCGCACTCGCCGACCGCTACCGCATCGAGCGGGAACTGGGGCAGGGT
>JACDBX010000016.1 GCA_013694695.1 Gemmatimonadales bacterium
TCCAGCATGGCGACCAGGCGCTACTTCCTCGACAGTCGGGCACCGCGCTATTCGGTGCTCTTCGCCTTCCCGTTGCTGGTCGCTTACGAGGTCTCGGCGTTCCTGCTGTCGGGATCCACCGGCGCGGGCGTGCGCAACGGCGCCGATGTCATCCTCAAGTCGCTGTTCGCGCTCCTCGGTGGGCACCGTGGGCTGCTGATCTTCGAGGTGCTGCTGATCGGCATTGGCGCCTGGCTGGTCGCGCGCGACTGGAAGGCCCATCCCGGCCCGCTGCGCCCCGCGTGGTTTGCCGCGATGCTTGCGGAGTCGGCGGTGCTCGCTGTCCTGGTCGGTGTGGTCGTCGGGCAGCTCACCGTGGCCATCCTGCCGCAGCTTGCGCTGGTGCAGGGGGCGGGGTCGCTGGATACGGCGACGCAGCTGATGATCTCGCTGGGCGCCGGGATCTACGAAGAGCTTCTCTTCCGCGTCATCCTGGTCGGGTCGCTCGCATGGTCGGCGCGACGGATCTTCGGCTGGTCACCGACCGGTGCCGGTGTCTTCGCAGCGGTCCTGGGCGCCTTCATCTTCTCCGCCTTCCACTACGTGGGCGCGTACGGTGATCCGCTCCGCCTTGACTCCTTCACGTTCCGTATGATCGCGGGCCTGGTGTTCAGTGCGATGTATCTCACGCGCGGTTTCGGGATCACCGCGTGGACCCATGCGCTGTACGACGTCTTTGTCACACTCGGTTGAGGCCTAGCGCTTCTTCACGCGATAGATGGAATCGAGCACCTGCCGGAACACCCCGATCGGCTGCGCGCCGGACAGCATGCCGCCCTCGATATAGAACGACGGCGTGCTGGTCGCACCCGACCGTGCCGCGCCCTCGGCATCGGATCGGACCAGCGCGCGGGTCTCGCCGCGATCGAGGCAGGCGATCATCGGCTCGCGTCGCACGCTGACCGATGCGATGAGCGACAGGAAGAATGGCCCGGGATTCTTGAGGCCCGCCCACCGTTCCTGCGATTCATAGAGCAGGTCGTGCGCCGGCCAGAACTTTCCCTGCCGCGCGGCGCACGCGGCAAACTCCGCCGCTGGCACCGCGTTGGGATGGAGCGACGTGAGCGGGTAGTTGATGAAGACCCACCGCACCTTTCCGGTCGCGATATACTCCTTCTCGATCAGCGGGAACGTTTCGATCGCGAAACGCCGGCAGAAGGGGCACTGGAAGTCAGACATCTCGTAAACGGTGACGGCCGCGCCTGCCTTGCCCTTGGTGCGCGGCGCCAGGAGGGTGTCCTGGGCCGAAAGCGGGGCGGCAAGTGCGACCACCAGGAACGCGAGCATCAGGCGGGTCATGGAAACCTCATGGCAGTATCTTTCGGTCTGGCGGATCGCGCAGTCATTGACCACGGAGCACGCTCGACGGTGATCAAACGTATTGGTGCCCTGCTGTCGCTCCAACTCATGGCTTGCGCGGCACTGCTCGCGCAGGGCGACAGCGTTGCGTCGCTCTACCCGGCGTCCCCCACGGGCATGGTCACCGATGCCGCGGGGATCATCGACCCCGCCGCCGAGTCGCGCATCGAGGAGCGACTCGTTACGCTGCGCCGCGTCACGGGTGCGGAGGTCGCAGTGGCGACCATCCCGACCCTCGGCAACCGGACCCGCGAGGATGTTGCCAACGCGATCGCGCGCGACTGGGGAATCGGCGCGAACGCCGAGGTCGGCGACAAGCGCCGCAACGCCGGCTTGCTGATCCTGCTCGTGCCGCGTGCCCCTGATCATGCCGGCGCGATCCGCATCGAGGTGGGCAACGGCCTGCAGGGTGTGATGACCGACGCACGGTCCGGTCAGGTTGCAGACGCGATGCTGCCCGCGCTCAGGAACGGCGATTACGGAACGGCGCTTGACGTCGGCACCGCAATGATCGCCGACGCGGTGGCGCGCGACCTCGGCGTGCAGGACTCCAGCCTCGTGAAACCGCGCGAACAGCGGAGCAGGTTCCCGGTCGGGCTCCTGCCGATCATCCTGATCGTCTTGTGGGTGGTTCTGTCATCGCGCGGCGGTGGCGGAAAGGGAGGCGGGGGCCGAGGCCGCCGCAACAACAATCTCGACCTGCTCCTTCCCATACTCCTCGGCAGCATGGGAC
>JACDBX010000049.1 GCA_013694695.1 Gemmatimonadales bacterium
CGGAGCGCGGCGACCACCTGGGCGGCCGACGCCAGTGCGACGTCGCGTTCGGACGATGAGCCGCCAGTGAGCACTGTGATCCGCATGTGGGGTCCGGGCCGGGGAAGGGGAAGATCGCCGTTCATCCTATCACCGACGGCGGATCGTGTCCAACCGTGCGGCGCACCAGCGGGGCGGCGTCACCGGTAATGCACCACGCGTTACACTTGAGTGACCGCCGACACCCCACCCGAGCCGAGAGAGCCCGCCATGTTCCGCAGGATCCTGTTTGTTGCCACCGTCGCCGCCATCAGCCTGGCGTGTTCCGCCGAGAAGGGCGACCCGGCCGCCGACTCGATGCCGGCTGCCGCCGATGATTCCCCCCTGCCGACCGCGCGGGCGATGATGCACGACGCGACCGGTCGGGAGCTGGGGGAGCTGATGCTCTCGGAGGATGCGGGGCGGGTGTCGGTGCGCGGCACGTTGCATTCGCTGCCGCCTGGCGAGCACGGCATGCATCTTCACATGGCGGCGCGTTGCGAGCCGCCATTCGAATCGGCGGGCGATCACTGGAACCCATCGGAACGGGCGCACGGGCTGGAGAACCCGGCTGGACCGCACTTGGGCGACCTCCCCAACTTGACGGTCGCAGCCGACAGTACCGCGACCTTCAACTTCACAAATGCCGAGGGAACACTCGCCACGTTGCGTGACTTCGACGGAGCCTCGGTGATCGTGCATGCCGATCGCGACGACCTTCGCACCGATCCGTCGGGCAACTCCGGCGATCGGATCGCATGCGGCGCCGTGACGCAGTGATCGCCGGGCGCGCGGTGGATCACCGCCCGATCATTTCCCGCAGCACGTCGTAGCGACTCACGATCCCGACCACCACGCCGTCCTCGGAGACGAGGGCGGCGGGGGATTCGCGCGTGAGCGTGGCCGCGAGGCGGTCGAGGGTGAGTGATGCGTCGACCACCGGGAACGGAGGCTCCATCACCTCGCGCACCGGACGGTCGAGCGCAGCCGGCTGCTCGAGGGCGCGCGTCATCAGGGTGTTCTCGGTGAGCGCCCCGATACAGACGCCGCCCTCGATCACCGGGATCTGCGACACGTCGAACGTGTTCATGAGGTTGAGCGCCTGGCGTACTTGTGCTGCCGGGGCCACCTGGACCAGTACCGGCGCATCGGCGGCGCGCCGCGCGAGCAGCGTGGCCACGGTGGGGCGGGGGGCGTCGAGGAGCTGGTTTTCCTGCAGCCACTCGTCGTTGAACACCTTCGAGAGATACCGCTCACCAGTGTCGCACAGGATCGTGACGATGCAGGCATCGGGATCGTCGAGGGTGCGCGCGAGCTCGAGAGCGAGGTGCACGTTGAGGCCGGCGGAGCCGCCGACGAAGATTCCCTCCTCGCGCGCCAGCCGACGAGCCATCGTCATCGATTCCTTGTCGCTCACCTGCCGGAAGTCATCGATCACATCCCACCACACCGTGCTCGGCACCTTGTCGCCGCCGATGCCCTCGACCTTGTAGGGCCCGCCCTCGCCAAGCTCACCGGTGCGGTGGTAGTTGGTGTACAGCGAACCGACCGGGTCGCCGGCGATCACCTGCACCGCGGCGTTCTGTTCCTTGAGGTAGCGACCGGCGCCGCTCACCGTACCGCCCGTTCCCGCGCCGGCCACGAAGTGCGTCACGCGGCCACCGGTCTGGATCCAGATCTCGGGGCCGGTGGTCGCGTAGTGCGCCTCGGGATTCACCTGGTTGTAGAACTGGTTCGCGAGTACCGCGCCCGGCGTGTCGTGCACGATCTGTTTTGCCTTCATCACGTAGTTCTCGGGATGATCAGGTGGGACCGCGGTGGGCGTGACCACCACCTCGGCGCCGTATCCCTTGAGCAATCGCACCTTTTCCTGGCTCATCTTGTCGGGCATCGTGAAGATGCAGCGATACCCCTTGATGGCTGCTGCGATCGCGAGCCCGACGCCGGTGTTGCCGCTGGTGCCCTCGACGATCACGCCGCCCGGCTTGAGCTCGCCACTCGCCTCCGCGGCCTCGATGATCGCGAGGCCGATGCGATCCTTGACCGACCCGCCGGGGTTGGCGTACTCCGCCTTCGCGTAGATCGGGGTGCGCACCCCCGCACCAATCCGGGCGAGATGGATCATCGGGGTCCAGCCGATGGTGTCGAGCACGGATGCATACACGTGCGGATGCGGCACGGTCATGGATTGGAATCCTTGGCGGGTGCGAGGGTATCGGGAATGGTGAAGCGGATCGGCACCTGGATCGGGTGCACGATCGGGATCCCGTTGCGCTTGGCGGGGGTAAACTGGAGCGTGGGGGCCGCCTTCATCGCCGCGGCATCGAACTCGACTCGTCCGCTGGACTTCGCGATCCGGGTCGAGTCGCGGACCACGGCACCGGTCGAATCGACCACCAGGTAGAGCAGCACCTCGCCCTCGATGTTCTGCGCGAATAGCTCCGGCGGGAAGGGCAACTCGGGCTGCCCCGCGACCGGCACCGGCGGCACGACTTCACCTTCCGGATCCGGCTTGGGCTCGCCGCCACATGCCACCAGCAGGGCAATCAACAATCCGGTTCGTCGCATCATGTCACCTGGTGCATCGGGTGGAGAAGGTCAGGTCAGGCCCCCGCGCAACTTCGCCAATTGGTTGAGTGCGTCGAGCGGAGTCATCCGGTCGACGTCGAGGGCGCGCAACTGATCGGCGAGCAGCGTATCGAAGAGCGATGGCTGGGCCGGGTCGCTTGCACGGGGTGGATCGCCCGGCATCACGCGGTGTCCCGTCTCCAGCGTGCCGAGCACCTCACGAGCGCGACCCACGACGGTGTCGGGGAGACCGGCGAGCTCCGCCACGTGGATGCCGTACGAGCGATCGGTCCCGCCCGCTTCAAGCCGGTGCATGAAGACGATACCGTCGGGCGTCTCGCGCACCGCGACATTGACGTTGCGGGCGTGGGCGAGCTGCTCGGGAAGCTGCATCAGTTCATGGTAGTGAGTCGCGAACATGGTGCGGCATCCGATCTTGTCGTGCAGATACTCGGTGACTGCCCAGGCGATCGCGACACCATCGTAGGTACTGGTACCGCGGCCGATCTCGTCGAGCAGCACAAGCGAGCGCGCCGTGGCACCGTGCAGGATCGCGCTGGTCTCGCTCATCTCGACCATGAACGTCGACTGCCCGCGGGCGAGGTTGTCGCTCGCACCCACTCGCGTGAAGAGCCGGTCGATCACACCGATGGTCGCGGCGGTCGCGGGGACGAAGCTGCCCATCTGGGCCAGCAGCACGCAGAGTCCGATCTGCCGCAGGATCGTGCTCTTGCCTGCCATGTTCGGCCCGGTAACCAACAGCACCCGCGCGTTGTCGTCGAAGCGCACATCGTTGGGGACGAATCGCTCGCGCGGCATCATCCGCTCGATCACCGGATGGCGCGATCCGGTGAGGACCAGTTCCTGGCCGGTAGTGAGCACCGGCCGAATGTACCGACCGGTCACCGCCGATTCCGCAAGCGACGCAATCACGTCGAGTTGCGCGAGCAAGCGGGCGGTGGCCTGCACGCGGCCGATGGCATTGCCGACCTGTTGGCGCAGGGCGGTGAAGAGCGCACCCTCACGCTCGCCGATCCGCTCGACCGCACCCAGCACCTTTGCCTCGTATTCCTTGAGCTCCGGCGTGACATACCGCTCGGCGTTGCTGAGGGTCTGGCGCCGCTCGTAGTCGGCTGGCACTGCCCTCGCGTTGGCGTGCGTGATCTCGATGTAATAGCCGAACACCTTGTTGAAGCCGACCTTGAGCGACGGAATACCGGTGCGATCGCGCTCCCGCTGCTGGATCGCCGCGAGCGCCTGCCGGCCGTGGTCGCGCAGGTGGCGGAGCTCGTCGAGCTCGGCGTCATGACCCGGTGCGATGGTGTCGGTATCGGCCACCGCAATTGGTGGCCGTTCGACCAGGGCGTGCGCCAGTTCAGCCGCCAGCTCGGAGAGGAGATCGAGGTGCGCCTCGGCATGCGCAAGGTGGCGCGCGTGCCCGCCGGAGCCGGGCACGTGGTGGAGCGCAAGCGCAGCGAGCGGCGTCGCGACGTCGGGAAGCCGGAGGAACGAGTCGCGCAGCGCGCCCAGCTCACGCGGGTTGGCACGACCGGCTGCGGCGCGCGCGGCGAGGCGTTCCACGTCGCGGACGCCATCGAGGGCGTCGCGGAGGTCGGTGCGGAGGCGGCCCGCGTCGACCATCACTGCCACGGCATCGAGCCGATCATCGATTCGTGCCACGTCGCTGAGTGGCGAGACCACCCATTGCCGCAGCAACCGCGCACCCATCGGCGTGAGCGTGTGGTCGAGTGCTTCCACCAGCGTGACGCCCTTCACGCCACTGCGCAGGGGCTCGACGAGTTCGAGGTTGCGACGGGTCATCTCGTCGACCCAGCAACAGTCGTCGGCGCGCCGCACCGTGGGGCGCGCGAGCTGCGGCAGCCCCTGGGGCTGCAACTCCAGCGCATAACGGAGCAGCGCGCCGGCCGCGCCGATTGCCGGCGCGTCGGCATCACCGAGGCCGAGTCCGTCGAGCGAGGCGAGCTGCAGGCGGCGGGCGAGCTCCTCGGCGGCGAGCGCCGGGTCGAATTCCCATCCCTCGCGTTCCGTGCGCATCACGCCCTCACCCAGCGCCACCGCGCCACCGCGCGGCACCACCACCTCGGCGGGGACGAGGCGTGCGAGCGCCTCCTCGAGACCGTCGGCGTGCACCGTCTCGAGGGTGAACTCGCCAGTGGAGAGGTCGAGCGCGGCGACGCCGGCGGCATCGGTGCCGGGCACGGCGGCCACGAGCCAGTTGTTTCGCGCGCCCGGCGTCCAGTCCTCGTCGAGGAAGGCGCCGGGAGTGATGGTCTCGACCACGGCGCGCTGCACGATGCCCTTGGCGGCCCGCGGATCCTCGATCTGTTCGCAGATCGCCACCCGGAATCCCTGTCCGATGAACTGGCGCAGGTATCCCGCAGCCGCCTTCACCGGCACACCGGCCAGGGGCACCCCGTCACCGCGCGCCGTCAACGTGATGTTGAGGACGCGAGCTGCCACCTGCGCGTCCTCGTAGAACATCTCGTAGAAGTCGCCCATGCGAAAAAAGAGGATCGCATCGGTGTGCCGACCCTTGATCTCGCGGTATTGGGTGAGGAGCGGGGTGTCGGCCATTGGGTCCGGTTGATGGAGAACGGAGAACGGAGAGCGGTTGACGGAGAACGGTTGACGGATCATCGATCAGGGTTCGCCCGTTCTCCGTTCTCCGTTCTCCGAGCGCTGTCACCTGCTATCGGGGGCTCGCGTCACAAACGCATCCCCATTCACCGCAGCCTTCACGCGCGCGAGACTGGCCATCGCGGCTTGGCGCGTATCGAATGGCCCGGCCTGCACCTTGGTGAGTCCACCCACTGCCGGCAACACATACGACGTGAACCCGGCGCGCTCGATCGCCTGGCGGGTACGGCGGATCGCCGCCGCGTCGCGGAGTGCGCCGACCTGCACGCGCCATCCACCCGCCGTGGGGCGCGCGGCGGGAGTGGGGGTGCTGCGACTCACGGGAATGTCGGCGGCATTGGCCGGCGCAGGGGTGGGCGGGGCGACGGCTGGCGGCGTGGCGGCGACGATCGGCGCATTCTCGGGCGTGACATTGGTGCAGCGCACCCGCGCGAACTCAAGCTGGTTGCGGGTTTCCACATCATTGCCCGCTGCGGCGATTCCGCGGGCGATCCAATCACATCCGGTCGCCATCTGTCGCCGCTCGAAGGCGGCGCGCGATCCCCACATTGCCGCAACCGGGATCACGGGCGAGCCGGGATAGTCGCTCATGATGCGCTGGACCCGCGAGAGCGCACCATCGAGGTTGCCCGCCCCGTAGTCGAGCTGCGCCAGCCGGAGCAACGCGTTGTCGGCCCATGGCGAGCGCGCATACTCGACCGACACGCGCGAGAAGAGCAATCGCATCTCGTCCCCGGTCTTCGACACCGTCGCGGCGGCGTACAGCGCCTCGGGGTAGAGCGGGTCGGTGGGCGACGTGCGATCGATGATCCGGGCAACAGTGGTCCGCGCGGAGTCGCCGAACCCATCCTGGGCGAGACGGATCACCTGCTGAAGCGCGGGTGTGGTCGGCATGCCGGTGTCCTGCGCGGCCACGGCGGCGGGTAGCGTGGCGAGGGCCAACGCAAGAGTGACGCGATTCATGAGGTTCATGCAGCCTTCTTCTGGCGCGTGGCGGCCAGGGTTAGGACAAGGTCGGTCACGATCCCCCCACCATCAGAGACCGTGGTGTTCTTGAGCGCAATGTCGGCGCGAAGAGACGCGGCGATCGCCTGTGCAATGCGTGCGTCAGACCATCGCCCGATGATCTCGCCGATCAATCG
>JACDBX010000070.1 GCA_013694695.1 Gemmatimonadales bacterium
GGATAATGCACCCCCACTGCCACACGACTCCAGCCGATCAGCAGCCCGAGCGGAACGAGCACCATGGCGAGCGCCGGGAACGCCATGGCATAGCCAAGCGTCACCGCGAATGCGGCCGTCGCGTGGCCTGATGGAAAGGAGAAGCAATCCGGGCAGGCGACAATCGTCGCCGCGGATGGTCGGCTCCGGCCGGCAACCCGTTTGAGCAACTGCACAATCAGGTGAGACAGCACCAGCGCGACTGCAATCGGTGTGGTGAGCGCTCGCGGCCACGGCTCGGCGACCAGGGGAATCCCCACACTGGCGATCGTTGCGATGCTGCCGCCAGCGTGGGTCACCGCAATCCAAAGGCGGCGCACCCGCGCTGGCGAGGTCGGATTGAGTGACCACCGCAGCAGCAGGATGCGGTCGACCTCGTCGACTCGTGCTCGCAGGGTGGCGCCGGGCATCACGCTGCCGCGGCCGCGAGTCCAACCGGCGAGGGCATGGCGTGGGGCATTCCGTGCACCACGTCGCGCATCACCCGGCCGGTGTAGCTCGCCGGAGCCTCTACGCCCAGCAGCCACGGGATCGTGGCCGCCACGTCGAGGAGTGATGTGCTGGCCGGCAGTTCGTGGGGCGCGATGCGCGCGCCGAGGAACATGATGGGCACGGTCATGTCGAGCGGATGGGCGCTGTTGTGATGATGCGGGTCGACCCCACCCCCACCGTGGTCGGCAAGCGCGATCAGGACCGTGCGCGGGTCGTCGAGCACGCCGGTTTCGCGCACCAGGCGTTCAAGCGCATGGTCGAGCCCGAGCGCCGCCCGCCGATACGTTGGTGACATCCACCCTGTGGCGTGCCCGGCGTCGTCGGCGTCGGGAAGGTGCACCAGCACCAGGCCGCGCTGCAGGTGCTGCAGCCGGGTGAGCGCGTGACCCACGATCGCGTCGGCATCCTCGCCCCCGAACTTCGCCACCGCGCCAAGCTGGGCTGCCACGCGCGCACCGATGCCGCGCGCATAGAACGGCAGCGCGGCCAGGTGACAGAAGGTCGGAATGCCATGTGCGCTCAGCAGCATCGGAATCGGGTGCAGCGGCCCGATTGACCGAGTCACCAGGTGATGGTCGTTGCGAAGACCGTGCACCTCGGGCGACGCCCCGGTGAGGAGCGACGTGAGTGCCGCCACGGTGATACTCGGCTGCACGCTCAACCCGCGATAGGTGTGGGCTCCGCGGCGTGCCAGGGCTCGAAAGGCCGGGAGAGGGAAGAGGGGAACAGCATCCGCGCGGAGTCCGTCGAGCACCACCACGACCACTCGATCGACACAGTTCGAGGTGTTCATCATTGTCTCCGGCCATGGGAATGGTGTGTGATACCCATGAAGGATGGCATTCAATGTTCACGATCTGTCCACAGTGGTGTCCCAATTCGTGTGGAGGGTGGTGACAAGAGCCACGGCCGACGCGGGATCGTGACACGACGTTGACCATACGTTCGCGTGTGATCGCGACCTTGTTGCTCGATGACTCGACACCTCCGCGCCCTGTACTGCGCCGACACCTATCCGCCCCAGCTCAATGGCGTGTCGGTTGTGACGGCGCTGTCGGTGCAGGGGCTGCGGCAACGGGGTTGGGATGTCCGCGTGGTGTCGCCAGCGTATCCGCCCATCAAGGACGTGTTCGCCAGCGCCCTCCCCGATCAGGGACAGTGGACCAGCACCCGGATCGCGAGCATGCCGATGCCGGGGTATCGTGATATCCGGCTGGCGGCGCCGGCGCGTGGCATCGTGTCCCGGGTGATGCGCGACTTCAAGCCGGACATCGTCCACTCCGCGACGGAATTCATGATCGGCTGGATGGGACAGCGCGAGGCGATCCGCCACGGCGTGCCCCTGGTGTCGTCGTATCACACTGACTTCTCGCGCTACACCGTCGAGTATGGTGTGCCATGGATGCGGGGGTCGGTGCGGCGGTATCTCGGCCGGTTTCACCGCCGGAGCGCACGAGTGTACACACCGGGCGCGGACGCGGTCGCCGAACTCCAGGCGCTGGGTATCGCCGACGTCGAACTCTGGGGTCGCGGTGTCGACACGGCGCTCTTTCACCCCACGCGACGCGACAAGGTACTCCGCGATATCTACGCGCCCGACGGTGCGTTCCTGCTGTTGCACGTCGGTCGGCTTGCTGCGGAGAAGAGTGTCGAGTGCATCCTTGAAGCGTATGCCCGGGCCAAGGCGCTGATGCCCGCCGATCGACCGATACGATTGATCGTTGCGGGAAGCGGGCCCCGCGAGCGCCTGCTGCGTGAGGCCGCGCCGTTCGATGTGACCTTCCTCGGCAATCTGGACCGCACGACGTCGCTGCCGCAGCTCTATGCGAGCGCCGACGCCTTCCTCTTCGCGTCACACACCGAAACCCTTGGCCTGGTGATCCTCGAGGCGATGGCGAGCGGGCTCCCGGTGATCGCCACTCCCGTCGGTGGCGTCGCCGATCACCTCAGGGA
>JACDBX010000025.1 GCA_013694695.1 Gemmatimonadales bacterium
CGAGGGATGGTACAATCCGCATCGACGGCACTCCAGCATCGGCAATCAGTCGCCGATCAGCTTCGAACGCACGATAGCTCAGGCCGCGTGATATCCCAAGACGCGACCTCTCCGCGAAAGCGGGTCACAGGCATGCCACTGGGCACCGTTAACAACGATATCAACGGAGGTGGGTCGGATCTCGACTGGGCTCGGATGGTCAAGAGCGGAAAGCCGTGGTACACGGTGAGTCCCAATTCGATGTGGCGGTTAGACGAGAGTTCCAATGCTACGTCGAATTCGAATCAATGGATCCGGGTTCAGAACGGATGCGCCCTGTCATAGTTTATCGGAGCGTGACATCATGAAAGTTGCATGCCTTGCCATCGCCTTGGTGCTACTTGCCGCAATTGGGCTCGGTGTCCTACCTGACGACACCGAAGCTACATCCGTCGCGATATGCGGCGACCCCACCTCTGACCACATGACCCGATTCATCGGCTTCGCCCACCACATTGCGACTTCGCCCAGGGGAGATGCGGCTCGGCTCTCGTGGAAGATTCCACGCGCAGATTCCGCTGCGGTCCGGTTGGTCAGCGATGAAACGCTGTGCCACACAGGCCAGCAGCTGCTCTACCGTGAGGCTGGAAAGCAGCCAGGATCGGATAGCAGGATCTTCATGGTCGCGATCGACAGCGTTTACTGGATCGAGGACCCGTCGCTGATGTCCGGTGAATGGCTCTTTGCGGTCGTCTCGAACTCCTCCCTTGACCGAGTGCTGGCCACCGCAGCGCGCTGATTGATGGCATCATGCATGGATACTTCCGTCCTCTAGGCTTGGATTCCGCCATCCAGCGCCGCCTTCATCACGTGCCACACCATCGTCGCGCACTTGATCCGCATCGGGAACGCTGCCAGCCCCTCAAACGCCGCCAGCTTGCCCAACCTGTCCGTGCTGCCGCCATCAACGAGCAACGCGTGAAATCGGGCGAATAGTTCCCGCGCCTGCTCGGTCGACTGGTCGCGCAACGCGACGGTCATCATCGACGCCGAAGCGCGCGAGACCGCGCAGCCAGTTCCCTGGAACGCGACGTCGGCAATCGTGCCGTCGTCAGCCACCACCAGCTCCACGCTCACCTCGTCGCCACAGAGCGGGTTCCGGCCGTCGGCATGATGCGTCGGCCCGTCGATCGTGCGGAAGTTGCGCGGCGATCGATAGTGCTCGATGATCACGCTCTGGTACAGCTCGTTCATTCTCATCTCGCGAACAACTCGGCGGCATGATTGAGCGAACCGGCCAGGGCGTCGAGTTCCGCCCTGGTGTTGTAGGGCGCAAGCGACGCGCGGGTGGTGGCCGGCAGGCCGAGCCGACGGTGCAGCGGCTGGGTGCAGTGATGCCCGGCCCGCACGCAGATGCCATCGGCATCGAGCAACGACGCGAGGTCGTGTGGATGCACGCCACTCAGCGTGAAGGTGAGAACACCGATTTTGTCGGCAGCGGTGCCCACGAGGCGCAGGCCGGGAATCGATGCGAGGAGTTCAGTGCCGTGTGCCAGAAGGTCAGCCTCGTGGGCGTGCAATGCATCCCGATCTTGCCGCTCCAACCAGTCGATCGCCGCCACCATCCCGATCACACCGGCGATGTGCGGCGTCCCGGCCTCGAACTTCCCGGGCGCCGGCGCAAAGGTGGTACGCTCGAAGCTCACGGTGTCGATCATGTCGCCCCCGCCCTGCCACGGCGGCATCTGCGCGAGATGTGGCGCCTTCGCCCAGAGCACGCCGATACCGGTGGGGCCGTAGAGCTTGTGCGCCGAGTAGCAGTAGAAATCGCAACCGAGCGCAGCGACGTCGACGGAAAAATGACCCACTGCCTGGGCACCGTCGACCAGCACGGGCACGTCAACGGCGCGCGCCATCCGGCAGAGTTCGGCAATCGGGTTCACGGTGCCCAGCGCGTTCGACACGTGCACGACCGCCAGCATCGCCGGCCTCTCGCCAATCAGCTTCTCTGCGGCAACCATGTCGAGTTCGCCGGAATCGGTCACCGGAATCGGCACGGTGCGCGCCCCGGCAAGCTGCCACGGGACGATGTTGGCATGATGCTCCATCTCGGAGACCACCACGGTGCAGCCGGGGGTGATTGCAGGGAACGACCGCGCGACGAGGTTGATCGCCTCAGTGGTACCGCGAACAAACACCACCTCTGAATCATTCGATGCGCCGATGAATTGCGCGACGCGGACGCGAGCGCCGTCGTACGCAACGGTGGCGCGCTCACTCAACTCGTAGACACCGCGATGGATGTTGGCATTGGCGGACGCGTAGAAGTGGGACAGCGCATCGAGCACGGCCTGCGGCTTCTGCGTGGTCGCGGCGCTGTCGAGATAGATGAGCGGCTTTCCGCGCGACGAACCGGCCAGGATCGGAAACTCGGCGCGCAGCGCGTCTACGTCCAGCGTTGTCGGCTGCACGGTGCTGGGCTCACCCACCGCCGCGATGGTCATCCAGCTATGCGATCAGCGCGTCGAGCTGACGGCGCACCACGCCCTCGAGTGCCTCACGCACCGGTGCCACGCTCACTTCCATCAATACCTCGGCGGCGAACGCCCAGATGAGGAGGGCCTGCGCCGTCTTGCCACCGATCCCGCGGGTGGCCATGTAGTAGCGCTGGTGTTCGTCGAGCTTGCCGATCGTGGCACCGTGGGTGCACTTCACGTCGTCGGCAAAGATCTCGAGCTGCGGCTTGGTGTTGACCTTCGCGTCGTCGGAAAGCAGCAGGTTGCGATTGGTCTGCTTGGCGTCGGTCTTCTGCGCCTCCGGCTGCACCAGCACCTTGCCGTTGAACACCGCCCGCGACTTCTCGGCGAGGACACCCTTGTAGACCTCCCACGAATTGCAGTTCGGCTGATCGTGGAAGATGGTCGTGTGGTTGTCGACGAGCTGCTCACCCTTGGTGAGATAGAGCCCGTAGAGCAGCGTTTCGATGTTCGGTGCGTTGAGCCGAGTGTGCAGGTCGTGACGCGCCAGCTTGCCGCCCATGTTGAGCGTGAACGACCGATAATGCGAATCCCGATCCTGATCCACTCGGCTCAACCCGATATGCCATGCCTTCGACCCTTCCCGCTGTACCCGCACATGCTCCAGCCATGCATTCGCACCGAGAACCGACTCGGAACAGGTGTTGGTGAAGTACCGCGTGTCGGCGAGGGTCACAAAGCTTTCGATGATCGACGCTCGGGCGCCGCGCTCCAGGACCGCGAGGACGCGCGGGGCCACCACGGCATCGTGCGCACCCCGGGTCACGACGTGAAGCACCTGGACCGGCGTGGTCAGGACCACGTCGGCCGGGACGTGCAGGAATGCGCCATCGGCAATGAGCGCCGCGTTGAGCGCGCCGAAGGGGGTGATGTCGGGAGAAGCGTGGCGACCCAGATGGGCCTCGACCTCGGGCCGACCCGCGGCGATTGCCCCAGCGAGAGACCCGAATGTAGCGCCGCCCGGCATTAGTTGTAGCGAAGACAACGACTTATCCACGACTCCGTCCACGATCACCAACAGTGGCCAGTCGCGGTGGCCAAAGAGATACGGGGCAATGTCTTCCGGCCTCACCACCTCAGACTCGCCGGCAGCCTTCCAGTCCACCGTGCCAATTGGGCCAACCGGAGTGAACCGCCATTCCTCGTTCTTCGAGGTCGGAATCCCAACCTCGGCGAACCGGTCGAGGCCGGCCCGACGGAGGGCGACGAGCCAGTCTGGACCGGTGGCAAACTCGGGGCTGGCGGCAAGCTCCACAAGCGAGCCTGCCACTCCGCGCGATTCTCCCGGTGCCACCGGGTGGGCAGCGACGCCCATCAGGAAACACCCGCCGGGACTGCAGCCCCACTCGTGAGCCACTCGTAACCGCGCTTTTCGAGTTCGAGCGCGAGCGAGCGGTCGCCCGAGCGCACGATCTTGCCGCCGGCCAGGACGTGCACCACGTCGGGGATGATGTAGTCGAGCAGCCGTTGGTAGTGGGTCACCAGGACGGTGGCGCTGTCGGGACGCTTGAGCGCGTTCACGCCATCGGCCACGATTCGGAGCGCATCGATGTCAAGCCCGGAATCGGTCTCGTCCAGCACGGCGAGGCGCGGCTCAAGCACCGCCATCTGCAGGATCTCATTGCGCTTCTTCTCGCCACCGGAGAAGCCGAAGTTCACCGCGCGCTCCATCACCTCCGGGCCCCATGCCACGACCTTGAGCTTCTCCTCGAGGAGGTCGTAGAAGTCGATCGGGTCGAGTTCATCGAGGCCGCGCGCCTTGCGGATCTCATTGTATGCGGTGCGCAGGAAGTACGCATTGGTCACGCCGGGAATCTCGACCGGATACTGGAACGCGAGAAACACACCCGCCCACGCACGCTCCTCCGCCTCCATGTCGAGGAGGTCCTTGCCATCGAACGTCACCGAGCCGGCGGTGACCTCATACGCCGGGTGCCCGGCGATCACCTGCGCGAGCGTGCTCTTCCCCGAGCCGTTGGGGCCCATGATTGCATGCACCTCACCGGCATTGACGGTGAGCGACACGCCATTGAGGATCGGCTTCTCGTCGACCGAAGCGTGGAGGTTGGTGACTTGAAGAAGCGACATCGTATTGGAACTCCGTGGTGTGAAAAACATTTGTGCTTATCGATGATGGTTGGTGGTCGATGGATGATGGTTGATGGTTGATGGTTGATGCCGTTGGCCGTAACGCATCCATCCTCCATCCTCCATCCTCCCTTCTCCATCCCCCATCATCCATCATCCCTCATCCGTCATCCGTCCTTACCCCACACTCCCCTCAAGACTCACACCCAGCAGCTTCTGGGCTTCGATCGCGAACTCCATCGGCAACTCGCGGAAGACTTCCTTGCAGAAGCCGTTGACGATCACGCTGATGGCGTTCTCGGTGTTGAGCCCGCGCTGCTTGCAGTAGAAGATCTGGTCTTCGCCGATCTTCGACGTGCTCGCCTCGTGCTCCACATCTGACGACATGTTCTGCACGTCGATGTATGGGAAGGTGTGGGCGCCGCAGCGGTTGCCGATCAGCATTGAGTCGCACTGGGTGTAGTTCCGCGCGCCTGCCGCCTTCGGCATGATCTTCACGAGACCGCGGTACGAGTTCTGGCCGCGACCGGCACTGATCCCCTTGGACACCACGGTGCTGCGGCTGTTGCGGCCGAGGTGGATCATCTTGGTGCCGGTGTCGGCCTGCTGCATCCCGTTGACCACTGCGACCGAGTAGAACTCGCCGACGCTGTCGTCGCCCTGCAGGATCACGCTGGGGTACTTCCAGGTGATCGCAGAGCCGGTCTCGACCTGGGTCCACGAGATCTTGGCGGCGCGCATCGCCTTGCCGCGCTTGGTGACGAAGTTGTAGATCCCGCCCACGCCATTCTCGTCGCCGGCATACCAGTTCTGCACCGTCGAGTACTTGATCGACGAGTTGTCGAGCGCAATCAACTCGACCACCGCCGCGTGCAACTGGTTCTCGTCGCGCTTCGGCGCGGTGCAGCCCTCGAGATAACTCACCGACGCGCCCTCGTCGGCCACGATCAGCGTCCGCTCGAACTGCCCGGTGTTCGCCGCGTTGATCCGGAAGTACGTCGACAGCTCCATCGGGCAGCGCACGCCCTTCGGGATGTACACGAAGGAGCCGTCGGAGAAGACCGCGGAGTTGAGCGCCGCGTAGTAGTTGTCCGACGCTGGCACCACCGATCCCAGGTACTGTTTCACCAGCTCGGGGTGTTCCTGCACCGCCTCGCCGAAGGAGCAGAAGATCACGCCCGACTTGGCGAGCGTCGCCTTGAAGGTGGTGCCCACCGACACCGAGTCGAAGATCGCATCCACGGCCACGCCGGAGAGCATCTTCTGCTCGTTCAGCGGGATGCCGAGCTTCGCGTAGGTCTCCAGCAGCTTCGGGTCGACCTCGTCGAGCGACGCGAGCGGCTTGATGTTCCTGGGCGCGGAGAAGTACGAGATCGCCTGAAAGTCGATCTTCGGGTATGACACGTTGGGCCACGTCGGCTCGTCCATCTCGAGCCAGCGACGGTACGCCTTGAGGCGCCAGTCGAGCAGCCACTCCGGCTCGTTCTTCTTCGCCGAGATGAAACGGACCGTCTCCTCCGACAGGCCCGGCGGCGCCGTGTCCTGTTCGATATCGGTGACGAAACCGTACTTGTACTCGCGATTGACCAGTTCCTCGACAGATGAACCCATCAGCCACCCTCTCCTTGCGCGGCATCGAACGCCACGTGATACGTGCATGTGCCGCACCCGCCCGCGATCCGCGAGCGACGCTCCACCGAGCCGACGAACACCTGCGCGAGGAACGCCTCTTCGGCGTCACAAAGTTCGGGAAAGCGCTCGGCGATGAACCGGTGCGGACAGTTCGATTCAGTCAGAAGGCCACCATCCTCCGCGTCCGACCAGGTGGCCATGTACCCCTCGTCGTGCAGCACGCGCGCGATCACCGCGGCGCGCTCGTCCGACGCCATGCCGGCGGTCTCCGCCTTGAGCCGCTCGGCGAGCGCACGATACTGGGCCTCAAGAAGCGCCACGGCCGCCTGACGACCCTCGGTCCGGACCACATGATCGAGCAGGGCCGCAACGGTCTGCTCGTACCGATCGGGAAAGAGGGCGTGTCCGGCGGCGCTCAGCCGATAGGCATGGGTCGGCGCACCGACCCCTCGACGGGACCGGTCGTAGCAGACCACACCCTCGCCCTCGAGCTCCCGGAGATGGTGCCGAACCGCATTGAGCGACACCGACAGCGCACCGGCGAGGTCCTTCGCCGTCGCACTGCCGTCACGCTTCAGGCGCAACAAGATCTCCCCGCGGGGGCCTCGGTGGCCCATCGGAAGCGCGGGTGCGGACTCACGTTCGGGCAAAACGACCTGATTCCCCATGGGGAGGCAATCCTATCGCTTTGCCCACCCCATGTCAATTCGCGCCACTAGGATGGCGCGAACACCGGATTGGTGGTTAGCGAGGTCCGTCACGCGGCTCGGTCGCGGGATTCGTCACCCGTCGGCTCGGAAGCCCGCCCATTCGGCACCGTTATGGTCCGAGCCTCCTCTGACGAACCCCCC
>JACDBX010000094.1 GCA_013694695.1 Gemmatimonadales bacterium
CTCACGACCGGGGTCGACGCCTCTCCACCGATCGCGCTGGTGAGCACGTGGCTGAACGGGGACTGAGCCATCTTGTCTGCCGGGAGCGCGCCCTGGTCGACGAGCGCCTGCGCCATCGTCTGGTCGCGGGTGACCTGGCGCAGCTCGCCGTTGAGGTATCTGTAACACCTGCTGTCTCCTACCTGCACCACATAGACCCACGGCCAGATCACGAAGGTGAGCGTGAGCGTCGTCGCACCGTGGGTGGGCTCTACCTGGGCAGCCGCGCCCTCCCGGACCGCCTCGTGTGCCGCATTGGCCGCCGTGCGCAACGCCTCCTCGAACTCCCCCTCGTTGGCCGACCCGGCGGCATGGTAGCAGCGGAGGGTCGACGACACATAACTGGTGATGGCTTCGACGGCGAGCTGGCTCGCCTCAGCGCCGCCGGTGTTGCCGCCGACGCCGTCAGCCACCAGCATGAAGGTCGCCAGTCGCTCGCCGAGCAGAGGCAGGTTCTCGGCCGTCGGGAGACTGGTCGATCGCACCATGACATGCGGGTGCACGGTGCAGAGGAGGTAGTGATCCTGGTTGGTCTTGCGAACTTTCCCAACGTGCGTGAGCCCGAAGAGATCAAGCTCGGCGTCACGTGGCTTGTCGTCGGCCTGCGCCGGCGCGGACGGAATCGGGGACTCTACGGGCACAGCACCCTCCTCGTTTGCCGCGGGGGACGCGGCGGCATCATGAAGATGCGTCGCCGTACGGGATTCCGCACGGGCGCCGTGCCGGGACCCGCCGCCGCCTCGCTAGATCTTCTCGTAGGTGCAGCCGTGCTCCTGCACCAGCCCGATCAGCATGGTGTGCGCCGGCACGATCTTCACGTGCGGCAACAGACCCGCCTTGAGCTCCTCGTACATCGCCTCGGTTGAGGTACCGGCGGGTGCCATGCGACGGCTGAGTCCCATCAGCGCGTTGTGACACTGCCAGAAGATCGTCCCCCGCGCAACCAGTGTGGCGATGGTGTCCTTGGCGCGGAAGTCCTTCGGCGCCGGATCAGCGGCGAAGAGGTTGCGAGCCGCCCACGTGCCGGTGTCGGGGTCCGTGACCTTCCACCTCTCGCCGAGCGGGAACTTCGCCCAGAGCGCGTCACTGGCGTTCATCGGGAAGGCGTTGCTCGCGATCCCGATCACCGCGAGCACCTCGCCGCGCTTCAGCTTCATCACGTCCTCGAAGGCGTCGAGGTAGTTGGTGGGCACGTGCAGCCCAGCCTCGACACTTCCCATGTCGAACACCTGCTTGTGGCGCGCCTTCCCGACGTCCTTTACCCATTCGAGATCCCAGTCGGTCGCGGCGAACCCCGGCGTCGGCGTTGCGGCCTCGAGCTGGCCTACGAACGGCGGAAGGGTGGTCGCAGCAGCCGCGACGCCCAGCGACCCGAGGAACCGGCGGCGATCGGGATGGGACATGGGCACTGCTCCTGCTTGGAGGACTCCTTCAACATCCGGGAGTGGGCGTACGACGTCAAGGTGGCGCTTACCACCGAACGGTCTCGACATCGGTCCTGGCGAAGTCCTCGCCCACGTAGAGCAAGGGTTCCCCATGGGCCACCGAGAGCGCATAACTGAAGCAATCACCGAAATTGAGCCCTGCACCGTGGCGGCCCCGCCCAAAACGGAGCGCGGCGTCACGAGCGAGCGACACCTGCTCGCTGTCAACTGGTACCACCTCCGCTCCGATCGCTCGCAGGAATCGATCGAGCTGCGGCTCACCGGTGTCGCCGAAGCGACCGAGAATCACCAAGGTTGCCTCAACCACCGATGCCGCGGAGATCAGGCGCGTGCCGTCGGTCTCCAGGGCGGCGACCAACCGATCGGCCTCGGGCTCCTGCAACATGATCGCAATCAGTGCCGATGTGTCGATCACCATGTGATCACCCGGGCGTTCCGTCGGCGGTGTATCCCACGATCTCATCGGCAGGCCGCGCGTCGAGCACCGGTAACCGAGCCAGCCGTTCCTGGATTGCGCGAACCTGCGCACCGAGCCCCCGCCGACCACGCCGCGTTTCGCGCTCGAGTCGATCCCGGAGCGCGATGCGGATGGCATCGGTTAGTGACTCACCGGTCGTGGAGGCGAGTTCGCGGGCGAGCCGGTCGGTTTCGGGATCCTTGATACTGATGGCCATTTGATCCTGTATAGATAATGTTAGATAATTATAGACCTTCGTCGTGCAGCATACAACGCGGCGGGGAAACAGCGTGTTGCTTCGGTGAGTTGGAGTCCGGGGGAGCAGGGTGCCCTCCCACCCCCGGCCCGGCCGTGCGAGATTGCCACCCTGACCTTCCTCGAACCTGCGTGAGTGACACCCATGGACGTTTTCGAAGCCATCCAGAGCCGCCTCTCCATCCGCCAGTTCACCGACCGCGCCATCAGCCGCTCGGAAATCGAGCAGGTCCTCGACGCCGCGGTGATGGCCCCGAACCACCGGATGACGCAACCGTGGCGCTTCCACGTGCTCGGCCCCGAGGCTCGCCACACGTATGGCACCGTCTTGGGCTCGCGCAAGGCGAAGAAGGTCGAGGACCCGGACGCCGCGCGCGCGGTGGTCGAAAAGGTGGCGGCGTCGGAGGGCGCAGTCCCCGCCCTCATCATGGTGGGGATGACTCAGGACGCAAACCCGGAGATCCGTGAGGAGGACTACGCCGCGACGATGATGGCGGCGCAGAACCTCATGCTCGCCGCCCGCGCGATCGGGCTCGGCACCCACGTGAAGTCAGGAGCCGTGATGGATGATCCGCGCACCCG
>JACDBX010000106.1 GCA_013694695.1 Gemmatimonadales bacterium
CCCCCCAATATCTCTGACAGCACCCGGCCATCCCGCCGTTGTCGTGCAGCGCCGAAGAATCAGAACTTGCGGCGCCCGCTCACGAACGGCGTTCATTAAGGTTGGAAGGTCGCCTGCAATTCCGACAACCTGCGCACGACCAACGATCGCAGCGGCCAACAGCTCGCCGGTGAGATGACAAGGATCCGCGATTACTACGGTGGGTAACCGTGTCACTGTTGAGGCTTTCACGTGCGCTCCTGGGGGGACAGGCGGGCTCGCTTCAGTCAAATCTTTATTGCTGGGTCTTGGTACCAGACTACCGTTCGGGAGCCAATCAGTCAACCATGAGCTTGTTTTTCTGTTTCGGGCGGACCCGGCGATTCTAGGCTCGACGGTGAGTGACGTGGTGGTTTCGCCACCTCCCACCTTCACTAGCTATGCCCCAGGGGACAATCATCTCATCAAAAACAGCTACAACGAACTCGCCCCGGCGCTCCAGCGCGATCTCCGCAACTCTACTTCCAGCCCCAGCCCTGCAAGGGTGAGCGCCGCGGTCACCACCGGCACGAGAAACGCCGGGAAGCCATGGTCGTGCACGGCGTAGGTCAGCGAGAAAAGGAGGAAGGCGACATTCGCGGCGTGCATCGCGTACCGGGTCGGGGCTTGTCGGGGCGGCGACTGGAACACGGCGAGGTTGAAGAGCGAAAGGAAGATCAGCTCGAAGGCGCTGCGGGCGAACCCGAGCGACGCGGCGGACACTCCATCATAGCGGAAGGGAACCGTGGCCCCGTGGATGATGAAGAGGACCACCGAACAGGCGACGGCAGCACGGGTCAGGTAGCGGAAGATCATCCAGGGCTCATGGGATTCGGGTCCAGTTCAATGTAGCCGGACGTTGACGGGGACCCGCAACAGGATCCGGTAGCTGAGTTCCCATGGGGTCCCGAAGAAGGCGATGCTGTCCTCGTCGTCGATCCGGTGCCACCGCACCTCGGCGTCGAACACCACATTTCCGGGGATGATGGAACGGCGGATCGCGCCCACCTCGGTATAGGTCCGCTTCGACCGGTAAAACCCGGCGTCCTTCCCCGCCGAGCCGTAGTTTGGGTCGCCAGCGTCGGCCGCGAAGTCGCGCCCGCGCCAGTGCAGCGCGAACACCTCCGCGAAACCCCACGGCGTAACCGCGGCGCGGAGCATGGTGCCCCGCCCCGCGCCCGGGCGGTCTGCCGGGTAGTCCGGGTCGATGTGACCGTCGCTCCACAGCCGCCACGCGGCAACTGATGCAGCGCCGAGCGCAGGCAGGGTATCGTGCAGCAAGACACCAAGCGCGGTGACCCGGTTGTTGGTCACCCCCACGCCCGCATCATGGAGCTGGCCACCGCGGTGGTACCAGAGGTGCTGTCCCTCCACGCGCAACCACCGCATGGGCGTCGCGGCCGCCACGATCCCGAGTTCGAACTGTTCGCGCTGTTCCGGCGTGTTGAGGCGTTGCCAGTTGACCCACGACTCTGCGCGGAAGGTGCGACGGCGCTCCCGCCACTGCAGCCCGTACTCGATCGGCGACGTGATCTCGCGCGTGCTTACCATGATCGCGTCGAGGAGCCCGTGCCGGCGCTCCGTGTCGAGCGTGCCGATCACGCCGAGCGAGTGTCGGGTGGCGTGCCGGAAGGCGATCACCGGCTTGAGGGAATCGGTGAACTCATCGGATCCGAACCGATGGTCGGCAAAGACGCCGACCCGCACCGCGTTGTGGCGGGACGGATGCGCCTCGACCCACGCCGTCACCTGGCCGCCGAGCAGCGTCTCGCCGGTGCGGTACGGGGTGAAGAACTCGGTGTTGTCGCCGTAGAGGGTGGCGCGCGTCCGCAGGTCGATCCGCTGCGCTGGGAGCTGGGCCGCGAGCATCAGCAGCAGGATCGCGCACCGGCTGATGGCGTAGACCAGCCTCCCGGTATCACTCATTCCGATTCCTCCGGGAGCTTGATACCGCGCCGCCGCAGCGGGCCCGCCGCCCGAACGCCGGAGTGCGTCGTCCACCCGCCGGCGAATCGCATCAATGGTGGCCAGACTCATAGGTATATGTGGGGGGCAAGTGGGGAAATATGGGCCCGCGGCGGCACGAGCGGAAGGCGAGCTGCCCCGGCGCGAGGCGCCAGCGCGGGCTATTTTGGGGAATGACGACAACGGCGCGTAGTGTCCGGATCGGACTGGTTCAGCAACGGGTCGGCCCCGACGTGGCGACCAACATCGATCGTGCCATCGAAGGCATCCGCGAGGCCGCGTCGCGTGGCGCCCAGATCGTGTGCCTCCAGGAGCTGTTCACCTGGTACTACTTCTGCCAGCGCGAGGACCACGAGTTCTTCAAGCTCGCCGAGCCGATCCCGGGGCCCACGACCGACCGCCTCGCCGCCCTCGCCGGTGAGCTCGGCGTATCGATCGTGGCGTCGCTGTTCGAGCGTCGTGCGCAGGGCCTCTATCACAACACCGCGGCAATGCTCGACGCCGACGGGTCGTACATGGGCAAGTACCGGAAGATGCACATCCCCGACGACCCGCAGTTCTATGAGAAGTTCTACTTCACCCCCGGCGACCTCGGCTTCCTGCGTTGGGACACCCGTCATGCACCGATCGGCACCCTGGTCTGCTGGGATCAGTGGTATCCGGAGGCCGCCCGCCTCACCGCCCTGACCGGCGCCGAGGTGCTGTTCTACCCTACCGCAATCGGATGGCTGCCCGACGAGAAGGAGGAGTACGGGTCGCGGCAGAAATCGTCATGGGAAATCATCCAGCGCAGTCACGCCGTCGCGAACGGCGTGTTCGTCTGCGCGGTAAACCGAACCGGTCACGAGGTGCTGCCCGGCAGCGAACCCGGACACCGCGGGATCGAGTTCTGGGGCGGATCATTCATCGCCGATCCGAGCGGCGAGGTGATTGCGCAGGCAGGCCAGGAGGAGGAGGTGCTGGTTGCCGACTGCGACCTCTCACTGGTGGACGCCGCCCGCACCCACTGGCCGTTCCTCCGCGATCGCCGCATCGACGCCTACAGCGACATCACCAAGCGGTTCCGTGACTGACACGCTCGCCGCACGCGGCTACACGATGCCGGCGGAATGGGAGCCGCATCGCGGCACGATCCTGTCGTGGCCGCACAAGGAAGCGTCGTGGCCCGGCAAGTTCGAGCTGGTGCATGGCGTGTATGCGCAGATGGTGCGCGAACTCGCTGTCGGCGAGGAGGTACACATCAACGTCGCCGATGCGGTCATGGAATCGCTCGCGCGCCGCGTCCTCGCCGGCCTAGGCACCAATCTGAATCGCGTGCGCTTCCATCACATCCCCACCAACGATGCATGGTGCCGCGATCACGGACCGATCGTGGTGCAACGTGGTGAGTCGGATGCGCGCGAACAGATCTTTCTCGACTGGGGCTTCAACGCGTGGGGCGACAAGTACCCGCCGTACGACCTCGATGACACAGTGCCAACGCGGCTTGGCGCCCAGGTGGGCGCGCTTGTGGTGCATCCCGGAATGATCCTGGAGGGGGGATCGATTGACGTGAACGGCAAGGGGACGCTGCTCACCACCGAGGCGTGCCTTCTCAACCCGAATCGCAACCCGCATCTCGACCGCACCGAGATCGAGCAGCGACTGCGTGACTACCTGGGTGTCACGAATATTCTCTGGCTCGGCGATGGCATCGTCGGCGACGACACCGACGGCCACATCGACGACATCACCCGGTTCGTCGATCCGTCCACGGTCGTCACCGTCGTCGAGGAAGATCCAACCGACGCGAACTACGAGCTGCTGCGCGATAACCTTCATCGACTCGAATCGATGGTCGACCAGGACGGGAAGCCATTCCGGATCGTCACCCTGCCAATGCCGCGGGCGGTGAGCTGGGAGGACCAGCGCCTGCCCGCGAGCTACGCCAACTTCTATATCGGCAATGAGGTGGTGCTGGTCCCGGGCTACGACGTCGAGCGGGACGAGATCGCCGCAGCGACTCTGGCCGGGCTGTTCCCGAACCGACGCGTGGTGGTGATCGACTGCACCGACCTGGTGTGGGGCCTTGGCGCCTTCCATTGCCTCACCCAGCAGTGGCCGCGGTAGCCAAGGTCCCCAGTGCTGCGGCATCGTGGCCCCGCCCGGTGCAACCCTATGACCGGTGAGCCCGTCAAACCCTTCGTGAATGCCCTCTCGATGCCGATGACCACTCCGCTCGGCACGCCCGTGGTGAATGTTGACGCTGTCCTCGTACGTCGTGCGTCGCAGGGTGACGAGCGAGCGTTCGAGATGCTGTACCGGCGTCACGTGGCGCGGATCCATACTCTGATGCGGCGGATGGCCGACCTCGACGCGGCCGATGAGCTGACGCAGGACGTCTTCGTCCGGGCCTGGAGCCGGCTGGGCAGCTTTCGCGGGGACAGCGCGTTCGGGACCTGGCTGCACCGACTCGCCGTCAACGTGGCCCTCACCCGGCAGCGGGCCGAGCGCACTGAGCGGGGATGGATTGATGACGGCGATGGCGATGTCGCCGAGCGCCCGGTGAGGCCGGTGCACCCTGGCATCCGGATGGACCTCGAGGCGGCGATGGCGAAGCTGCCCGAGGGCGCGCGCCAGGTTTTTGTGCTGCATGATGTCGAGGGGTGGACCCACGAGGAGATCGCCGAGCGACTGGGGCTGGTGGCTGGAACATCGAAATCACAGCTCTCGCGGGCACGCGCGGCACTGAGGAGGATGCTCGATGGACACTGATCGCGACGACCTCGGACCCGAACTGGGTGACGCCATCTCGACACTGCGCGACCGTGAGCCCGAGCAGGATCTCTGGCCAACGATCGAGGCAGCGGTCGCAGCGGAAGGACGTCCCGGGTTCATTCAGGTTCGGCGTCCGGTGCTGATTGCGGCGGGGCTCGCCCTGATCGCGGCATCGGTCGCGATCACCGTGGCACTGCGGGATCCCGCCGCGCCGGCAGTTGTCGCGGGCGTTCCACCGGCGGCGGTCGCTCCCGCAGCGGCCGTGCTGCCGGCGGGATTCGACGCTGCCACGGTCAGCCTGGAGCGCGCCATTGAGCAACTCGAAGCATCGGTCGCGATGGAATCGTCGTTGATCGACCCGGAAACGCGCAGCCGCATTGACCAGTCGCTGGCCGCCCTCAACGGGGCGATCGCCGACGCACGGACACGGGCCGACGCCGCGCCGCGTGACGTTGGGGCCGCGCGATATCTCACCAGAACGATGCAGCGCAAGCTCAACGTGCTGCAATCGGTCGCATCGATGACGCGGCGGAGCTGATCATGCTGCCAGCACTGCTCCTCTATGCGGTCATCGCTGCCGGGGGAACCGCCTCCGACACCACCTTCCGGCTGGCGCGCGGGACGGCGGTGGACATCTCGAGCTTTGCTCAGCCTGTCGTCGTGACCGGTGGTGCCGGCGACGAGGTGTCGGTGCAGGGCGCCGACGTCGACGTCGGACGTGGGCAGGTGAGCATCGAGGGACGCATGTTCGGGCCCGGCGCGCAGGGCCCGATCGTGGTACGGGTACCCACCTGGGTGCACCTCACCGTCGACGCCGTCAACGGCGCGGTCACGATCACCAACGCCCCGGCACGCGTCGAGGTGGACGCGGTCAACGGCCGGGTCGACGTTTCCGGTGGGACGGGACAGATGATGCTTTCCGCGATCGGCGAGATCGTCGTTCGGGGCTTCACTGGAACGCAGCTCGACATCGAGGCCGTATCGGGAGGTATCAGCGTCCGCGGCGCCACGGGAAAGATCGCCATCGAGAACGTGAATGGGCCGATCCAGCTTGAGGGCATCGATTCCCGCGACGTGACCGTGGAATCAACCAACGGACAGGTGCGCTGGCGGGGCGGCTTCGATCCTGCCGGCCGATACCGGATCGAATCGCACAACGGCGGCATCGATGTTCATGCGCCCGCGAACCTCAACGCCCGGATCCGGTTCATCACCTTTCAGGGCAGCCTGTCATCCGAGATCCCGGCGACGATCGCCGGACCGGATGAACGACGCAACGGCCCGATGTCGGAACGAAAGGTGACGGCGACCTACGGCCGCGGTCAGGCGACGATCGACATCACCACGTTCAACGGTGGTGTGCAGGTACGGGACATCAGCCAGACCCGGTAACGAACCCTTTTCCCTTGATGAGGCAGACCCGATGACCCGAGCCCTTGCCCTCGCAGTTGCATTCGCCACGCTCACCGGCACCATCTCCGCGCAGGCGACCCGTTTCACACGCCAGCTCGCGCCGGGAGCACTCGTGGAGCTCGACAACATCAATGGGTCGATCTCGGTGTCACAGGGTACGGGGCGCACGGCGGAAGTCGTGGTCACCAAGACCGTGAAGAAGGGCGACGGCAACATGGTCAAGGCGATCATGGAGGAGGAGAATGGCGTGATGCGGGTGTGCACGATCTACCTCAATCGCGATCCGAATCGCTCTTCGTGCAGGGGCAACAACTCCACGAACTCGAAAAATGGCGACCGGTTCGAGGTCACCATGAACTACGTGGTGCGCCTCCCCGCTGGCGTCCGGGTCCGCGGCGAGACCGTGAACGGGAGCATCACGGTGAGTGCGATCGATGCGCAGGCCGACCTCGAGACCGTCAACGGCGACATCCGGGTCCAGTCGGGAGCAGCGGGATCACTCCAGACCGTGAATGGCTCGATCCGCGGTTCCTTTGCGCGCGCTGACTGGCCGGGTGCCCTCCGCATGGAAACCGTCAATGGCGCCATCGAGCTGGAGTTCCCCGCCAACCTCGCCGCGACCGTGCGCGGTGAGACCGTCAACGGCTCGATCAGCAGCCCGGATTTCCCGGTGACCATCACCGGCAAATGGGGCCCCAAGTCATTCCGCGGCACGATCGGCGGCGGTGGCCGCGACCTGCAGGTCGAAACGGTCAACGGGAACATCACCATCCGGAAGCGCTGATCGCCGCCGGTAATCGTCGCGCATGCGGCGGCCACCTAGATTGCGATGATGCACGATCTCTTCTCCGCCGACGGCCTGGCGGCATGGCGGCTCAGACTCGATGCCTCTCCGGCATTCCGGGATGCCGCGCGTGATTGGTCCGGAACGCTCGTCCTGCGCGAACGGGGCGGCGGTCCGGTCGTGCGGCGTACCTGGATCGAACTCGACGATGGTCGTCTGGGCGCACTCCGCGCTGCCGATGATCACGACGAGGCATCGGCAGAGTTCGTGCTCGAGGGTTCGCCCGAAACCTGGCGGGGTCTCGTGCTCGGCTCGCGAGACCTGGCCGCGGCCGCGCTCGCGGGTGATGTCGCCCTGCAACGTGGGTCGATCTGGAAGCTCATCCCGCATGTTAAAGCTGCGTCGTCACTCCTGGCCGCCGCGAGGGCCGACGACGGTCACTCCTGACGCGCCGGGGAGTTCCGCGGTCAGCAGCCCCCGACACCGGGATTGCGATCGCGCGGATCACGCGCGGCGAGCGTGTTAATCGGCGCCATCTCAGGGCCCCATGCGCACTCGCACGGTGCGCCCAGACCGGTTCACCGTGGCACCCCGAAACTCTGCGGAGACGCCTGGGGATCGCACCCGAACCGTGTCGCCGACCACCTCCACCAGGGGCTCAGCGAGCCCGGCCACTTCGACCCGAACGATGCCGTTGAAAAGCGGATGCGTGCCATGGCCCTCAGTGAGGGCGTCCAGGTCGGCACCGGCTTCGTCGAGCATGGTGAGCATGCCCGCATCATTGCCGACCTTCAGGAATCGCCGGTGCAACACCGCCCCGGTCGTGAGTCGCTCGACGTTGATCGGATCGAACCCCTGCGGCCAGAGTGCGTTGCTGGGCGACTCAACAATCACGCGCCACCCATCCCGGGTACGGAATGCCTCGAGCCGGCTGGCGCGCAGGGTCGCCTGTCGATCGACGTCTGCGATCGCGCGCTGCGACGCCGAATCCACTGCCGCGGCGGGAAACGAGCACGTCTGTCCCGTAGCGACCGCGCGAGACAGCAGTTCATCGAGTGAATGCCGATCGCTGCTCTCCAGTTCGGTCACCCAACCCGGCGCGTGCCGGTCAAGGAGCACCGCGAGGGCGAGACCGGTCGCATAGGCACGAACCCGCACATCGGCCGGACCGTATTCGTCAGCGGGGAGAATCACCGCGTTGTCACCCCGCACCTTCCGTTCGACATAGCTGGCGAGTCCCTCGTTCAGTTCGGTGCCCCGCTCATACGCGATCGACGCCGAATCCAGCATGCCGAACCGCCGGCCGCGCGTAACCAACGCGTGGTGAGCCCAGCACGCTGACGCTGCTCCCGTTGCATCGAGCGCCACGCGAAGCGCCGCGGACTCCAGACGTCGCAGGGCCAGGGCGTTCGCGTTATCGGTCGAGTACACGAAGAGATCCGCCTCGTTGCCCGCCCACGCGGGATGCCGCGCTCGCTGGAAGACATGAAACGCCTCGTGGACGGCGAGCGCCGCGTGGCTCGGGGGAGAGGCCCCAGGGGACGATGGCGCGAGGATGACGGTAGCGGTCGCCACGCCACCAATCTCGGCGCTGCTGTTGGCTGCTACCGCGTCGTGGCGCCCGATCATGACTTGGACGGTAGGCGCCGCTTGCGACATCGCGGCGAATTCTTCGGGGGGCGATGGGTGTCGGAAGAGCCACGTACGGTTGCCATCGAAAACCGCTAGCGGCACGGCGACGGGATCGAACCCCGGCCACAGCCCGTCCGGGCCACGGGTGTGGCCCAGCGCGGTCAGCTCGCGCTCAAGGCGGAGTGCGGCCGGTTCGCTCTGCCCGGTCAGCGCCGGCCCGGTCGATGGTGGAACCGGGGTACAGGCAACGGTGAGCACGACCAGCGCCATTGGCGTACGGGGCACGCCTCACCTCCGGGATTGGATGAACTCCAACATCCGGCAAAGATGCGCGGTGAGCGGCAGTCGTCGCAGCCGTGCTCGTCACCCCTCGATCTGGCAGATCTCCCGCTTTCCAAGGTCTTCCAGGTGGTGCCAGCCCTTCAACAACTCCTCGAAATCGTGCGTGTCGGCGGGGTTAGTTGCCCGCCGTCGGCAGTGGATCAAAGGCGATTGGTGCTGCGAGCAGCGCGTCGGGGATCGCGAACGCGTCGGTAACCTGCTCCGCAATCGGCCGGAGCTCGGCACAGCACTTGTTGACCAGATAGCGAATCGCCTTTGCCTTGGGCGTCTCGACCGCGCCGCTCATCAGGAACCAGCCGAGGTCGCGTTCCACGGCCGCCGCCCAGTAGAGGTCACGGAGCAGGGCCAGCGTCGGGCGCAGACCTGGTTCGGCGCGCTCGACCTCGGCCTGCATCGCCTCGAACGATTCCCTCTCGACATGCGCGGTAGCGAGGTGCATGAGATGGTCCTGCACCCCACCCATCGAGGCACTGCCGGCCTCACCCTGCCCCGCCTTCATCGCGGCGCGAAGGCGCGCCGCAGCGCGGTCGAGAATCCGCTCCTCACGGTAGCGCAACAGGCTGACTTGCTGCTGCGGATCGCGGAGGTGATCCTCGTCGTCGCGGCGCGCGGCGACCGGGTTGAGCGCGCGGATCGCACTCCGGGCTCGGCGCGTGAGAAACCGGATCATCCCCATCTCGTCGAACTCCTGCCGGTACCCCGTGAGCAGTCCCTTGGCGAGGAGCTGCACCAGCACCGTGTTGTCGCCCTCGAACGTGGTCCACACGTCGATGTCGGCGCGCAGCACCGCGATCCGGTTGATCTTGAGATACCCCTGCCCGCCGCAGCATTCGCGCGCCTCGGTGATCGCCGACTGGGCGAACCAGGTCGTGTACGCCTTGAGACCGGCGGCCAGTCCCTCGACCTCACGACTCTCGCCCGGCTCCATCGCCGCGTAGCGGTCGACGAGTCGCGACAGGGCCACGTCAAGAACGATGGTGGTCGCCAGCGCGGGTAGCAGGCGTCGCTGGTGCGTGCGATAGTCAAGCAGCGGCGTGTGGTTCCCGCCTTCCGGCCCGAACTGCGTACGACGATTGCCATACCGGATCGCAATGGTGAGGGCACTCTTGGCGGCCGACAACCCTGACAGCGCGATCGTGATCCGTCCGCCGACCAGGGTGCCGATCATCGTGAAGAAGCGGTGTGCCGGACTCTCGATCGGTGAGGTGTAGGTGCCGTCGGCCGCCACGTCGCCGAATCGATTGAGAAGGTGTGAACGCGGGATCCGCACGTCGTCAAACCAGATCCGGCCGTTGTCAACACCGTTGAGCCCTTCCTTCTCGCCGGTGTCGGCGATGCGCACGCCGGGCATCGGACTGCCGTCGGTGTCACGCACGGGGACCAGGAACGCGTGCACGCCGTGGGAGATCCCGCCGGTGATGAGCTGTGCGAACACCGTGGCCATGCGGCCGTGCAGCGCCGCGTTGCCGATCCATTCCTTGTGGGCGCCGCCGTGGGGCGTGTCGATCACGAACTCTTCGGTGGTGGCGTCGTACGTCGCCGTGGTCTCGAGGTCGCGCACATTGGAGCCGCTCCCCAGTTCGCTCATCGCGAACATGCCGAGCATCTCGCCGCGCGAAATCGCGGGGAGGAAGGTCTCGTGATGCCAGGTGGTGCCGAGCAACTGCACGGAGCCCTGAAAGAGACCGAACTGGACGCCGAACTTGATAGTGAGGGAGAGGTCGTGGTACGCCAGCGTCTCGAATGCTGCCACGAACGCGCGAGCGTTGCCCTGCCCGCCCTGCGCTTCGGGTACGGACAGTGCGCCGAGCCCGGCTGCTGCGAGCTTCTGCGTCCAGACAAGGACGCGCTCGCGATAGTCGGCGGTGGACTGGCCGTAGAGATGCGCGAAGTCGGGGGTAGCCAACAGGGCCCGCACGGTGTCACGGATCGCGTGTTCCTTGCCGTCGAGCAGCGCCTGGAGACCCGCGACATCTACCGTGGGTGACGGGCGAATGGGTGCGGGCGTGGGGGCGGGATCCGTGGCGTGGGGCCGGGCGTGGGGGACGGTCATTCAGGAAGGTGGGGCCACGTGGCGGGGGGAGCAAGCAGGCGCGGCCTGAGACTCTCGCACCATCCCATGTGACCTCATTCCACACGCCGGCGTCCTTTGAACTGAGGAGGAGACCACAATGCGGTACCTGGTCCTGGTCGGCGCCCTGACGCTGGGCGCCGCGTGTGCAGGCAATTCCACTGGGGTCGAGGGTGGAGTGCTGGCGAAGGGCACGTGGGGCGGAAACGACGCCGGCGTCATCATCACCGACATGGTCACCCACGTGCACATCGGGTGCACCAACGGCGACTTTCCGGCCCGGGTGCCGGTGGTCGAGCAGGGACGGTTCAGGGT
>JACDBX010000109.1 GCA_013694695.1 Gemmatimonadales bacterium
GTCGGTAAGCGAGTCAGTGCGACGCCGCGCCAGGTGTTCATCGGCTGCTAGCCGCTCGAGGACTTCGATGTAGCGCAGCACATCGTGATCGAAGACGGCGATGTTGCCGCTGGTGCAATACGCTACCACAATCCGGTTGCCGTTGACGTGCAGCTTGTGGAGAATGCCGCCGGCAGATATGACATCGTCATCGGGATGTGGCGAGAAGCAGATCACGGTCTGGTTGTGGGGCAGCTTCGACTTGCCGCGAATCTTGGCACCGAGTGTGTTGAACACCCGGCCATTGACGGTGCCGGGACCACCACTACCGGCGATCAGCGAGCCGAGGTGATGCTCGATGTAGTCGCGCTCGGTGAGCTTGAGGATCGCGCGCCCAGTTTTGAGTGAAAGCCAGACGACGGCGCGGAGCTCAAGGCCGCGGCTCCACTCGACCTCGTCGACCAGCCACGGAGTGGCAATGCGGGTCAGCTGCGCCGCCGCAGCCGCGTCGCAGTAGATCGTGGTGCGCGGGTGCGCCTGCAGGAAGGTCGCGGCCACGTCGTGATCGATCTCACCCTCGACCGTTCGGCGAATGATTGCCGCCTTGTGCTCGCCCGTGGCCAGGAGGACGATCTCACGGGCCTCCAGGATCGTGGCGACGCCCATCGTGATCGCCTGACGGGGGACGTTCTGTTCGCCGTAGAAATCCGAAGCGGCGTCGCGTCGCGTCACGGTGTCGAGGTTGACCAGGCGGGTGCGGGAATCGGCGCCCGACCCGGGCTCGTTGAAGCCGATGTGGCCGGTCTTGCCGATGCCCAAGAGCTGGAGGTCGATCCCGCCCGCGTCGCGGATCATCGTCTCATATGCGGTGCACTCTGCAGCAACGCTGTCCCGCGCGGTGTCACCGCGGGGAAGATGCGTGTGCGCGGGGTCGAGATCGACCAGGTCGAAGAGATGCTCGCGCATGAAGCGATGGTATGAATGAACCGAGTCGGGCTGCATCGGCCAGTACTCGTCGAGGTTGAACGTCGTCACGTTCGCGAACGACAGCCCCTCCTCGTGGTGCATCCGGACCAGCTCGTGGTAGATCCCGATGGGGGTCGACCCGGTGGCCAGGCCGAGGACGCAGCGCCGGTCGGCGCTTGCCCGCTCACGGATGAGGGTGGCGATGCGTTGGGCCACCGTCAGGGCGAGAAGATGGGGCGGATCAAGGATTTCGACGGGGATGCGCTCGAGGTTGGTCATGATCGTATGATAGCACGCGGTCGGATGATGGATGATGGATGATGGATGATGGATGATGGATGATGGGCCATGGATGGATGGCGACGCCCCCCACAGGTGCCGCATTCCATGCGGCACCCGGCATTTGCCGGAATGTCAATTGATGACGCCCGGCGCGGCACCCGGCATTTGCCGGAACGTGAAATGCGACACGCATGGCCGGAATGTCGTGGGACGATGTCCGGCACACCCGGTCCGCGTGAACGCGGGTGCCGAACATTTGCGCATTCCCGTCTGTGTGGGCATCGCCGCATGATGGCCGACCCGGTGCCCGTCCGTGTACATTCCATCCGCGTCAACGCATTCATCATCCATCATCCATCATCCATCATCCGTCATCCGTCATCCGGGTTTCCGCATGTCTCTCCCCTCTCCGTACCGTTCCCTTCCGCTCGAGCGGCGCACCGCGCTCGTCGAGCATGACCTTCGCAATTCCCGCGATTCCCGCGATGCCTACATCATGCGACTGGTGTCCAAGGGCGGCGGGTTCAGGCCGGAGACGGTACGGAAGTGGAAGGTCGAGCAGCTCGCCGCCGAGGTAGTGCGGCGCCGGCTGGAGACGCTGCAGGACGAGGTGGGCATGCTGCAGACGCTCTATGTCGAGCTCGAGCCCGGGCTGCAGCAGGAGTTCCTGACGGCCACGGGTGTCGACCACAAGAACGGCCAGATCCCCGAGGACCTGGCCGTTCCATTTGCCGAGCAACCTGCCGTTGTTGCCGCCGCGTCGAAGCTTCGCGATGCGCATGGCGATGACGGGGTGCGCTATCTCCGCACCATCGCGCTCTACAACGGCGAGGCGTGGCCCGGCCTGACCGACTGGCTGATCGAGAACAGTGGCGACGTCCGGAGTACGTAGCCCGGCATGTCGCGGGAATAGAGTCGGAGTACGACCGGGCGCGATCGCGACATGTAGGACGCGCCGAGCGCTGCGATCCCCAGCCCCATCGAGAAGACGGCTTCGATCTGGTTCATTTCCAGGGTCACGAACATCAGCGTGTCGAAACCTGGCATGCGGGCGGCTGCGCCCAGCGTGAGCAGGAGCGCGCCAGCCCAGAAGCAGAAGCTTTTGGCGCTGCTGTAGTGCGGCGCCATCCGGATCCCGGCGACGCCGAGGCCAAGGGCCAGCATGGCATGCAGCGGGTTCGTGTCGAACACGCCGAATGTTGTGGACGCAAGGAATCCCCACACCCCCTCGACCAGCAGCAGCACGCCGGCGACGAGGGCGAATGAACGAGCGGCCATGATACAGTCCTCCTGAAACGGTCACGGATCGCTGGTGCGATCCAGTTTCAGGAGGGGACGGATGAGAGGGCCTCCAGGCACACGCCAGATGAGCGAAAGCTCGCGTCAGAGGCGGCGGTCGACGATCTCCAGGATCTCGCGCTCGGCCTCCCGGGCCTGCCGCTCGATGTCGGCGCCCCGGGCAAGCAAATCATCGGCGAATGCCCGGTCGGTGAGCTGAGCCGCGTTGATCCGAACATTCAAGAACGCGCCGATCACGGCACTGCGGGCGCTGAGCGCGGCGACGCCCGCGTCGCTGACCGATGTTTCCTGTCCGACCTCGGCCATCGTGCGGATCAGCGCCATGCTCTCCCATGCCACTTCCATGACGCGAAACGGTACCAGTGTCGCCGCCTTGGTGGCTTCCTGAATCGCCTCGGTCCGCGCGGCCTTTTCGGCGGCTGTCTCTTTCGGGAGCCCGAACGCATCCATCACCCGGGTGAACGCCGCGGTGTCCTCGTCGACCAGCCGGAGCAGTTCGGTGGTGGCGCGCTGCCCCGCTTCGGCATGATCGGAGAACTCCTGCCAGCGATCATCCCAGCCACGCCGATGGCTCGACAAGTTGGCGACCATCGTGCCGAGCGCGGCGCCGAACGCGCCAAGCGTGGCAGCAATCGAGCCGCCACCGGGGGCTGCGGACTCGCTCGCTGTCTCGCGGGTGAAGTCGCCCAGCGTCATTGACACGAGGGGAGCGCTGGCCATATCGCGCAGCAGATACTCGATGATTCGCTGCTCAGGGTCGAACGGGGTGAGCTCGTCGAGACCGAGCGAGCGGACCGCGATTCGCACCAGCTCCGCCTCGGACACGCCGGTCGAGCGCTGCTGCTTCTGCAGGAAGTACTTGCCGGCATCGGTCAGGCAGCGGAGCGGGACAAGACCGATCAGCTCCGATCCGGTCACCCGGACCCCGCGCGCGTCGGCGGCGCGACAGACCTCGTCGAACGCAGCATGAACGGGCGTGACGTTGATGTCGGTGAGGTTCATCGACACCTGCGCGATGCCGTATTCATCGATGAACCAGCCGATCGCCTTGACCGATTTGAGCGTGCCTGGCCGGTTGGCCTCTCCGCCCGATTCATCCTTCACGGTGCGCCCGGCCTCGCGGACGTCGAACGCGATCGCGTATGCGCGGCGGGTCGAGGTGGTGTTGAGGTTGATGTTGTACGCCACCAGGAAATCACGGGCGCCGATCACCGTGGCGCCGCGCTTCGCGTCGAAGGCTACGGGTCCGTGGTCGGGCCGCCATTCGGGGCGCTGCATCTTCGCGGCGAGCCCCTCGTACTCGCCGGCACGGATCACCGAGAGGTTGCTCCGGGCCGGGTCGGGTTGCGCCGCCTCATAGAGGTAGACCGGCAGGTCGAGTTCCCGGCCCACGCGCTCGGCGAGTTGCTGCGCGTACCGAGCCACCTCGTCCATCGTGACACCGCTGATGGGGATCAGCGGGCAGACGTCGGTGGCCCCCATGCGTGGGTGCTCGCCGTGGTGCTGCCGCATGTCGATGACCTCGCCGGCCTTCCTGATCGCACGGAACGCGGCCTCGATCACCGCATCGGGCTCGCCTACGAACGTCACCACGGTGCGGTTGGTGGCCCGACCCGGGTCGACGTTGAGGAGGCGCACGCCATCCACGGCGACAATGGCATCGGTGATCTGGCGGATCACCGCCGGGTCACGCCCCTCGGAGAAGTTGGGGACGCATTCGATGAGACGGGTCATGGCATCCATCGGTATGGGAGATCGGTGCCCGGAGATAATATCGCACCGGGGCGCCACCGCGACATATTCCCCGGGTCCCGTTCCGGTGGATGCGATGTTACGTCTCTTCCTTCTCTTGCTGCTTGCTCTCCCGGCCCTGCCGCTACCCGCGCAGGCCCCGGTTCGGGTGGTCAGCTTCAACATCCGGTATGGCACGGCCAACGACGGCGCCCACGCGTGGCCGGCGCGCCGAGCGCACGTGATCGCGACCATCCGCGATCACGCTCCCCACCTGCTCGGTGTGCAGGAAGCGCTCCGGTTCCAGCTCGACGAACTCCGGGCGGCGCTGCCGGGATACCAGGAAATCGGTGTGGGGCGTGACGACGGGAGCACGGCGGGTGAGTACGCGGCGCTCCTCATCGACACTCTCCGTTTCGGCGTCGTGGCCAGCGGCACCTTCTGGCTGTCGGACACCCCCGAGGTTCCCGGGTCGATGCACTGGGGCAACCGCATCACGCGCGTGACGACGTGGGCCCGGATTGTCGATCGCAGCACCGATGACACCATTCGCGTGTACAACCTGCACTGGGACCATGAGTCGCAGCCGTCGCGGGTGCGCAGCGCGCAGTTGCTCAAGCAGCGGATCGCGACCGATGCCATGCCGGGTGACGCGATCATCGTGATGGGAGACTTCAATTCAGACGAATCCAACCCCGCGTTCACCATGCTGGTGTCGGAACCCACAGTGCCGCTTCACGACACCTTCCGGGCGCTGCACCCGGATGCGCGTGTGGTCGGGACGTTCAACTCGTTCCGGGGCGACTCGACGGCGGGAAAGATCGATGCTGTGCTGGTCGGGCAGGGTTGGGAGACGATCGACGCCGGCATTGACCGGCGTCGTTTCGGCGCCCTGTGGGCGTCGGATCATTTTGCGGTGTGGGCGGCGATCCGTCGCCGGCCCTGACGTTCAGCGCTCGATCGGATCCAGGCTGGCGGTGGCCATGGCGGCATCGGCCTCTTCGACCTCTTCGGTGGCGCTTCGTGCCGCCTTGTCGGCCTTTCGTGCCTTCTTGTCTGCCTTCTTGTCCGCCTTGTTGACCTTCTTCGGCGCCGGGCCGATCAGGGCGGCGGTTTCCTTCGACTCTGTCCAGTAGGCGCGCTCCAGCGACTCGTTCACCTGGCCGAGCGCCGTCACCACCTCATCGGCCCACTCGAGATACTTCTGGCGCTTCTTGAGCGACCATTTGCCGTCATCAGCACCATGAATCTCACGGATGTTGCAGAGCTTGTCGGCAAGCTTGATCAGCTTGGCACCCGGCGAGATGTTCGGCGCGTGCTCGATCTGCGCGGCCTTGCGCTCCTTGCGCTTGAGGTCGGGATCGTCGCTGCACTCGGCGACCATCTCGGCCACGCTCGCGCCGAACCGCTCGGCGAGCTGATCCGCGGTGATGTCGGTGTCCTCGATCACGTCGTGCAGAAGGGCGGCAGCGAGCACCGATGCGTTGTCGACCCCTGCCGTGGTCGCGATCTCCCGCGCAACACTGATTGCATGGTTCACGGCCGGCACGTCGCCGGCGTGGGTGCGACGCTGGTCGGTGTAGCAGGTCGCGGCGAACGCGGCGGCGTCGAGGATGAGCGCGGTTGACTGAGGCATGATCATTGGCCGGGTATAGGGTCGATACGTGGGGCCGCCCTCGCCTTCCTGGAGGAAGGGGCCGGCGGCACCGTAGTGTCGGTGAATCCTGCTCTTATTGCGTCCATGCGTCATCACAGCGGGTCGAACAACGAACGTCATACGGTGATTCCTGCGTGGAAATGGAGCCTGGACACACAGGAGACGTCACTGCCCCTGATGCCTTCACCGCCCGGCACGCCCGGAAATCCCGGATAGATTTGGGAATGCCCCCAAAACGCGATTCTTCCCGACTCGGTGGAATCAAAACACGTACGCAAGACCCACACCACAAGGTGGCCGCGGAGTTGAGCGGGCGTCACCCACGCCTGGCGCGGCTGGTCGAGCTGACCCATCCGCTGGAGCGGATGGTCCCTGACGAACGGCCTCTCACCCATCTCGCTGTGCGCACGATCGTCTCCCAGCTAGTGTCGACCGCGGCGGCCCGAAGCATTATGGCGCGCCTCCTCGAGGGGCACGGCTCGATCGAGGGAATCGTGGAATGGGCGATGGCCACCCCCGAGGACGATCCCCCCAGCCACGCCCTCTCGCGGTCGAAACGGAAGGCAGTAGCCCATTGGGGCCGGTTCGTGGCGGAGGGCGGCGACCCGCGTGAACGGTGGGCGGGCCTCACCGCGGATGAACTGATCGCCGAAATCGTCAAGCTCAAGGGATTCGGACCATGGAGCGCGCACATGCTGGCGATCTTCGGCTTCGGGCATCCCGGGATCTGGCCGTCGGGCGACGCCGGAGTGATGCGTGCGGCGAATCGGGTGTTCAAGGGGTTGAAGCCGGCCACCGTGGCGCGCCTGATCCGCGGGCACGAGACGCATGTGGCGATTTGTTGTTGGGCGGTGCTTGATCGCGGGGTGCTGGGGGAGTTTTGAGAGAAGGGAGAAGGGAGAAGGGAGAAGGGAGGAGGGAGAAGGGAGAAGGGAGAAGGGAGAAGGGAGAGCGCGAGACTCGATACGGATCGGTCGCACCTCTCTTCTCTCTTCTCCCTTCTCTCTTCTCTAGTATCTAGTCGCGATGCCCCTTGGCACGCGCAACAACATTCGCCACCACGAACATGAATGCGAATACACTCAGCATCATCATGACGCTGGCGAGTTCGGGTAGTGCGGTGCTGGTCATCGGGGCTCCGTCGTGGCGGTGAAGTTACTTGCTGGCCGTGACCGTGAGGTCACGCACGTGCAGGTCGAGGAAGTGATTGGCGCGCAGCCCGACGACTCCATCGACGGGCGTGGTGGCGCGCGGTCGAGTGGCCACCACGGCGTCGTTGATCTTGAAGACGACGTCCTTTGCGCCCGCCTCGACCCGGAGGACGTTGAGCGCCGGGGAATCACCCTGCTTCCACTTCGTGATTGCATCGGTATCGGTCCACGCCATGATCGTGCTCGTGGCGTCGCCATCACGCCGCTTGATCATGAACTTGCCGTCATTGCGCGCGAGGAAGTACGTGTACGACTGTCCGGCACCGGCGAGGTCCTTGCCACCCACGACAAGTCCATACGCCTCCTGGTGCGTGGACTTGGGCGGAAAGAAGTACACCGATGTCTGCGCGGTGAAGTTGCCGGTGCCCGTCATGCCGGGGTGGAACAACACGCCAGACATCGGTCCCGTGGTGATGTGCCAGCCTGGCTTCATCTGCACAAAGGACAGCTTGGAGGCATCCGCCTTGGGGTCGTCGGCGCGCACCTGCCACCCCAGGGTCCGGGCGTCAGTGGGGGCAGGCGCCGGCGCCGGCGTCTGCGCGGACATCGCTACCGGCAGGGCGGCGACCGCAAGGGCGAGCGTGAGCAGGCGCATCGGGGTTCTCCTGGTTGGGTCCATGGTGAAATATACCGCGCCGTCGCGTGGCTGTCTCGCGCGGGCGACGCCATCCGGGTTTCTTTCGGGATGAACCACCCCGAACCGCTGCTCCTGTACGACGGTGACTGTGGCGTCTGCAGCGCGGCTGTGCAGTTCGTCCTGCGGCACGATCGTCATGAGCGTTTCCGCTTCGCGGCCCTCGGCTCGCCGATCGCGCGGAAGCTCCTCGAGGCCTACGGCGTCTCACCCAAGCTGGATTCGTTGGTCCTGCTCGACCGCGGGCAGGCACTTGTCCGTTCCACTGCGATGTTCGGCGTCCTGCGACGCCTGGGAGGAGTGTGGCATCTCCTCCGTGTTGGCCAGGTAGTTCCGCCTCGCTGGGCCGACGCCGGCTACGACTGGTTCGCTCGACATCGCGGCCGGATCTCCGCTCGCCTCGGGCTCTCCTGTCCCGTTCCGACGCCGGAACAGCGGGCGCGTTTCCTCGACTGACGGCGGGCGCCGGCGCAACACGGCGGTTCACCTCGGCTGCCACCAAATCGTATATTGGGTGCGATGACCGACAAGCATCTCGAAGATCTCAAGGCCGCCCTCGGTTCGGGCTACACGATCGAGCGCGAACTGCCCGGCGGCGGCATGAGCCGGGTGTTCGTCGCCGAGGAGCATGCGCTCGGGCGTGAGGTCGTCATCAAGGTGCTCCCACCAGAGCTGGCGGCGGGCGTGAACCGTGAACGCTTCCGTCGTGAAGTGCAGCTCGCCGCGCGGCTCTCGCACCCCTACATCGTCCCGCTGTTGCACGCTGGTGAACACGGCGAGTTGCTGTGGTTCACCATGCCGTACATCGCCGGCGACTCGCTCCGGACTCGGCTCGAGCGCAACGGACCGTGCACGATGCGGGAAGCCCTGCAACTCCTCCGCGACGTGTTCGAGGCCCTCGCATACGCACACTCACGCGGCGTGATTCACCGCGACATCAAGCCGGGTAACGTCCTCTCCGATGGGCAGCACGCAGTGGTCACCGACTTCGGGGTGGCAAAGGCGCTGAGCGCCGCGATGACCACCGGCATCGCCGGCCATACCACGTCCGGGATGGCGATCGGCACCCCCGCATACATGGCGCCGGAGCAGCTCGCCGCCGACCCCGCGGCCGATCACCGAGTCGATATCTACGCAACCGGGCTCCTTGCATACGAGCTGCTGATGGGTGCGAGCCCGTTTGCGGCACCGTCGCCCACCGCCACGATGACGGCGCAGCTCACGCGCACCCCCGATTCGCTGCACACCCTTCGGCCCGACGTGCCGTCGGCGTTCTCGCACCTGATCTCGAAGTGCCTGGCCAAGGATCCGGCCGACCGACCCGCCGATGCACAAGCGGTGCTGATCGAGCTCGACCGCATCTCGGGGGCAATGGCCGCCGATCATCATCGCGCCACCACCGACCCGACGCAGCACTCGCCGCGCGCAGCGTCACCGTGGCCGATGATCGTCGCGGCGGCTGCCGTGGTGGTGCTGATCGGCGCCGGTGTCTATCTCGCCTTCGCGCGCGGTGCGCCGTCCGCAGCCGCACGCGTCGACACGCTCCCCGTCATGGGTGGTCGAGACACCACCGACGCCGTCGCGTTCCCGTCGACTGCACAAGCTCCACTCACCCGCGCGGATTCACTTGCGATCGCCCAGGCGCTGCGCAACGAGTTGCAGCATCTCGACCCTGTTGCGGCCCAGCGCACCCCGCGGGTCGAACCGGCGCCATCAACCCCAACCGCTCCCGACAACCTCGAGCTGATCCTAGCGCGCACCGATTCGCTGGTCCGGGCCCGGCTGGCCGTCGTCTCGCGGTTTGCTCCCTCAGTCGGGGGGCAGCCCAATCAGCCGGCCATGGGAGGCACCGCTCCCGCCTCGCCGGGGCAGGGCACGGGACCACGTCGAGTCGTGATCTTCGGCAATGCCGGGCGCGGCGCCGACTCGGCGCTCGACGCGCTGAGCAACCAGCTCGCCCGGGAATTCGGCCGCCGCCTCCGCCGTTCCGGCGGGTGGGATGTCATCGTGATGGAGGAGGTGAATCATCAGCCCGGAGGGCCACCGCCCCAACTTGAGGGCGCCGAGGCGCTGGTAAACCTGACGTTGGTGCCGGCGCTCGGCGATTCGGCGTCATTGCGCGTGCAGGTGCGCAACATCTCCGCGGGATCCGCCTTCGGTTATCGAGTCGTGTCGGGGGACAAGGTCGGCTCGCCGCGCTCGGTTGAGCCCTTCATGGGAACGATCAGCGATGCGCTCGGCGTGATGGGCGAGATGCAGCGCCTGACCCGCGGACAGACATGGACCACCGAGCGGGACGCACGTCGCGAACGGCCCTGATTGTCGTTGGGTGGATCGGATGTGGTTGCGGGACGTAGGCGGCAGCGCCGGGCGGGGTACAACCGAATTCAGAGATTCATCAGTCCCACTCTTCCACCGAAGTCGTCATCGACTGACGGCACGCCCGGGGGTGCCAGCCACGGACCGTCGTCGAGCCGCAGGTTGACGCGGTAGAGCCCGGGCGCAGCATCCAGCCATACCTCCCACCGACCATCGGGCAGACGGGTGAGTGCAACGGGTTGCCATGTGGTGATATCACCGGTGATCGTGGCCAGTCGCACCGATGTGGGCAGTGCAAAGCGAACCCGGACCCGACCGGATATTTCGCGGGACACCTCGATCGGCGGCGCCTTGACGATCACCGGATGCTTGCGAAACACGGGGCGGCGCGGCACGTCGACCCGCAGGCCGAACCGGGTGAACTGTCCGCCGCGCATGCCGAGCAGCACGTCGGATGGGGATCGCCCGAAATCTGCCGAGAGGTGCAGGTCGGGCGTCAGGTGAAAGGTTGCGCTCCCCTGCCACCATCCCTGCGATGTGATGCCGGTGCCGCGGCGGGTGCCCGCGGAAGCGCCCAGCGTGAATTTGCTGACGGTCCACGAGGCGCCGACCAGCGCATCGGCGATGTCGTTGACGCGGGCCTGGTAGAGCGTGTCGCTGCGGGGATCGCGCGGATCGAAGTACACGCCACTGCGCACCACGCTGTCGCGGACCGTCGTTGACGCCCACCCCGCTCGGAGTTTCACCGGCCCGAGCTGCAGTGTTGCCCCGGCACCGCGGCGGCCCCATCCCGCGCGCTGGTCACCGATCCGGGCAAGGCCTTCCTGCCAGGTCCCCTCGATGGTGACGGCGCCAAGCTCCCGCACGAACCGGAGTTCCATCCCGGCGAGCCGGGTCCAGCGCTCACCGACGCCGCGCGCGGCTCGTGCGCTGGGACCGACCTCGATCCGGCCGAGTGTGGAGAGGAGCGCGAACCGCACGTCGCCCGAAAACTGTCCGGTGCGCCCGACCCCGAAATGTTCGCTGGTGGCGCCCCCGACGTCGATACGAACCGTGCCGTAGTCTTCGGTGTAGCGTCCACCGAGCGAAGTGTAGGGTCCGGCGGGCAACTGGTCGAGCCGTGCCTCCCCGCTCACCGTTTCCAGCACCGCCTGCGCGCCGACCGATGACGCGGCCGTGGCGAGGAGTGCGAAGGCGAGCGGGGCGGCCTTCATGGAGTGCCGGTTCCGGCGGCGTTGGAAGTGCGGGGCTCGACGGCGGTGCGCTCGACGTCCCGCGGCATCAGCCGGACAAACTCCGCGTCGCCGGCCCGACGCCGCGCCAGGTTGGCCACGTGCGCCCACGCGCGATCGGGTTCGGCTCCGCGGGCGACGAGGTCGAGGTACGCACCGAGGGGGGCGGCCACGCTCTGGGTACCACGGATCTGGTGGAGCTGGATCAGGCGATGTTCCGCGACTCCCGCCTGCAGTGCAGCGGCGGCGGTGGTGAGTTCGACCGTCGAGGAGGCGGGGCCGAGCGCGGTACGTGCGGCCTGCAGGGCGCCGCGGAGCCGGCCCAGCGCCACAATGATTCGATCTGGGGCAATGCCCTTGGCGTGCCCCTCGAGGGCGCGAAGCACGATCGGCTCCGTGGGGAGGCCCGCACGCTGCGCACTGTCGAGGAGGGCGTTCACGCGGGTGGCCACCGGCGCGGCAAAGCGGGCCGTGATGCGGCCATCCTGCGCCCGGGCGTGGCCCAGCGGCAGGGCAAGGAGGCCCAGTGCGGCAATGAATTGGATGGCGATCCGGTGCTTCATAATTCCGTCCCCACGGTCATGACCGAGGTCGGGCGCCCGAAATCGTCGAGGACGGGGGCGGCGGCCGCATCGGACCGCCACTCTCCACCGTCGACCACGTACGCGAAACGATAACGGCCCGGCGGCAGTTTCACAGTCACCCGCCAGTTGCCCTCCCCATCATCCGTCAGCTTGAGTCTGTCGGTGCGCCAGTCGGTGAAGTCGCCCACCAGGGCCACCGAGTGTGCGCCGGGGAGGGCGCTGAGGGCGAAAGTCACCTTCTCGCCATCGCCGGATCCGGCGAACGTCAGCGCCAGCGCGAGGGCTGCGGCCGTGCCTCCTCCGCCGCCGATCAGCAGGTTCCGGCGTGCCAGGCGGCGACGCCGGGCACCGGTCCGCTCCGCCAGCCCCGAAATGTCGGGTGCGCTGGCTCGGAGCAGCCCCACTGCGCGTGCGAGCCGGTCGTCGTGCATATCGTCGTCAAGGTCCGTCATCGAATCTCCCGGAGCCGCGTCCGTAGCTGTTCACAGGCGCGAGCCACCCGCATCTTGAGCGCCGACACGCCGATTCCGGTCATGGCGGCCATTTCCTGGTACTCCAATCCCTCGACATGCTTGAGCAGGAACGCCTCGCGCAGTGGTGCCGACAGCGCCGCGATCGCGTTGTTCAATTCCTCGCGAAGCGCCATGGCCTCGTCATCAGGGTCAGTCGACGCCCTCGCGATCGCGAAGTCTGCTGCCTCACCAGACACAAACGGCCACCATCGTTTCCGGCGCGACCGGCACCGGTTCACGGTGATCCGGAACAGCCACCCCTCCAGGCGCGTGGGGTGCGTGCCGCGTCGGATGGCGCGCTCGGCCCGGAGGAACACCTCCTGGAGGACTTCGTCGGCCTCGTCCGCCGAGTGCAGGAAGTGGGTGGCATAGCGCATGAGGGGCGGCCCGTACCGGCCCATCACCTCGCCCAGCGCCGCAGAATCGCCGCTGCCGATCCGCTCAATGAGCGCATCGTCATCTGCGCTCACGCGCCACGGACCTGTGGGAGGGGGGCAGGGGTCACATCGGGAAGCTAATGTGACCCTCCCCGTGCGAGGGGAGTCCCGTGGATGACGGAGAACGGATGATGGATGATGGATGATGGATGATGGATGATGTATGATGGATGATGGATGATGGATGATGGATGATGGATGAT